>JBILGV010000074.1:0-24573 GCA_044350865.1 Pseudanabaena sp.
ATCGACTTAAAATACTTGGCGAAAATTTAAAGTGCATATCACAAAAAATATCTTTGTGAATATTATAGTTAATAATAAAGTCAAAATATTACAAAAAAAGTCTGATTTAATATCAATATCAATATTTAGATCCAGTTAATTGAAGCAATCGGATGTTAATTGTGGCTGAATACATATTTTTATCATAGGCTAGAATGAAAACAAGACTGGAGAAATAGAGCTATGCCGATCGCCCAAATTGAAAGCCTTATTCGTTACGTCACCAATTCAGAAGGCAAAGCAACCGATGTGCTTGTCCCATTAGAACTTTGGCAACAGCTTATCCATTCCTTAAACACTGATAATGTTAGTGGATTAGCTTGGATTGACGAACAAGAACCTAAAGAACAAATATTATCTGACTTACAAGAATCTGTAAGACTTGCCGCAGCAGGACAAACATTCCCAGTATCACAACTTTGGGAAGACGCTATTTCCAAAGCTTAGCTGATATTTAATTAATCGCCCCTCAAATAGATAGAATTCATAACTTAAAGAGAACAAAATAATGGAAGAGATTAACGAAAAAGTAAAAAGGTATTGTTTCAGACTTGTTGGGGAGCAAATAAAACTCGGAAGTTAGTATCCATAGCTGGCTTTTTTTGCAATTCTTGTCCAATTTTTCGATCCAACAACTTTGAAACATTACCCACACACTTAGCCTTTAACTTCTCCTAATCTATTCAATCAAAAACATGAAAGTTGATGTATATAAGCTTCCTCAAAACAGTCCAGATGATCTCACCGCACTAAAAGCCGCGATCGCATCTGGCGAAATTAATCCCCAAGAGATTGTGGCAATTTTGGGTAAAACCGAAGGAAATGGCTGTGTTAACGACTTCACACGCGGATTTGCCGTTCAAACCTTAAAAAATTATCTCGCTAATTTTGTGGGACAAGAACAATCTGAGTCCATTGTCTATGTGATGTCTGGAGGAACTGAAGGAGTCTTAAGCCCCCATTTAACAATCTTCACAAGTCAGCCTTCTCAGCCAAATATGCCAACACGGATGGCTTTGACTTTGGGCGTAATTCATACTCGTAATTTTACTGCTGCGGAAATCGGCTCGTTAACGATGGTCAAGGAAGTTGCTCTAGCTGTTAATCAGGCGATCGCCTCCGCAGGAATGGCTAAAGCTGATGTGCATTTTGTGCAGATTAAATGTCCATTAGTCACCAGTCGAGATCGCCTACTCGAAGATTCCCAATCTATGGATAAATCCGTAAGTAGCTATCAGTCAATGGGCTACTCACGCGGAGCCTCAGCCCTAGGTGTTGCCGTAGCCTTAGATGAAGTTCAATTGGCTGACCTCAGATCAGATGATATCTGCCAAAATTATGCTTTATATTCCACTGTAGCTTCCACTTCCGCAGGGGTAGAGCTACGCAATTGTGAGATTTTAGTATTGGGCAATGCACCAACATCAACCAGTAATTTTGTCATTGGTCATAGCGTGATGCAACATGCCCTCGATGCTCAAGCCGTAACAAAGGCGATCGCTTCAACAGGGCAAACTAGCGATCGGATTGTCAATATATTTGCTAAAGCTGAAGCCGATCCATCGGGAGAAATTTTGGGAAGAAGACATACAATGATGGATGATTCAGATATTAATCATACAAGGATGGCTAGGGCTGTGGTTGCGGCCGTAGTCGCATCGATTGTCCAAGATCCCATGGTCTATGTATCGGGAGGTAGCGAACATCAGGGGCCTTCAGGCGGTGGCCCTGTTGCGGCGATCGCTCGTATAGACTAATCTCAATTTTATCCATTCCAAATCTACCGCGTACACACAAGTCATACACTTACAACTATGGAAACTAAACCACCGCTCCCTCCATTTACTCTAGAAACCGCCAAAGCCAAAATCCAAGCTGCGGAAAATGCTTGGAATACTCGCGATCCTGAGCTTGTTGCCCTTGCCTATACTGAAGATTCTGAATGGCGCAATCGTCATGAATTTGTAAATGGTCGCGATGAGATTAGAGAATTTCTCAAACGTAAATGGGAGAAAGAACTTGATTATCGATTGAGAAAAGAACTTTGGTGCTTTATGGATAATCGGATCGCGGTGCGATTTGAATATGAATACCATGATCAATCTGGTAATTGGTATCGTGCCTATGGCAATGAGAATTGGGAGTTCGCCGAAAATGGTTTGATGATGCGACGTTTTGCCAGTATTAATGATCTAGCTATCCAAGAAAGCGATCGCAAGTTCCGATGGGAACGTTAAATATATTAGGGCTTCCGCAAAAAGACTTAAAAACGCGATTCTAAGAAATCATTTAAGAATTGTGTAGATCCCCCCAGCCCTGCCTACGAAAGGGAAGAGAATCAATTAAATTATCTTCTTCCCCCTTTTTAAGGGGGATTGAGGGGGATCTTTTAGAGTCACTGACCGTAGAAAGTAATTCTTAAGTGGTTTCTACGGTAGACTCATCAATTGCCTCTACGTTAAAATGCTGATTTTTAGTTATGGTTCTCGTAATTGGGAAATGTAGTCTTGCTTAATGTTATATTTCTATCGTTAAGTAGCTCGGTATAATTGAAACGGGGAGTTGAACTATGATCCTTGTCACAGTCGGGACAGAGCAGTATCCATTTAATGCGCTGATGGATTGGATTGGCTTGTTAATGCGAGAGGGGATTCTTACGGAAGAAATTACAATTCAGTATGGCTCCTCAACTAATTTACCTGACAATGTTAAGGTCAGTAAGGTAATACCAGAAGCCCAATTCAAACAGATGGTTGAACAGTCTAGTGCTGTGATAGCCCATTGCGGTGAGGGTTCAGCTCTGTTATTAGAGGAATTTGATAAGCCCTATATTCTCGTGCCGCGTACTGTCAAGTTTCATGAGCATGTGGATGATCACCAATTAGAAATGGCTGACGATCTGGAAAATCAAGGGGTGCTGATTGCCCGATCGCCTGCGGATTTAGTTAAATTTCTGAAATTAATTACCATCCCCCATAGTGCGCCCAACTTTGCGGAAGACGAGCCGCTATGCAAATATTTGAGCGATCGCTATCCCAGTAGTACCTATCCCAAAATCATGTTGGTCTGCTCATCGGGTGGGCATTTTAGGGGGATGCGTGGATTCAGTGATTATTGGCAACAGTTTGAACAGCGCCATTGGATCACGTTTAAAACAGGCACTACCCAAACCGAACTTAAGGACGAACAAGTATCTTGGGCGCATAGTCCCACTAATCGCAATTTGCCGAATTTAATCAGGAATTTGCTGTTAGCGATCGCTGTATTTCGGAAAGAACGTCCTGCGCTGGTGATTTCCACAGGCGCGGGTGTGGCTGTGCCATTTTTATTGATCGCTAAATATCTTTGCAAAAGTCAAGTCATTTTTGTGGAGTCAAAAACTCGTATTCGTGATCTGAGTCTTTCGGCAAAGTTATTACGATCATTAAAAGCCTTGGACTTACTGATTGTCCGTGCCGAAGAAATTGCCGATCGCTATCCTGAAGCCGTTTATATTCCCACGGGAAATGCACCGACAGCGCTCAAATTTGGATTGCATGATGTACAGATCATCAGTTTTCAGGAAACGGTTTTAATCAGTACACCGAAACATATATTTAATCCTCAAGCCCGTAAATTAAAGGAAGATTTTCAAGAATTATGTCGCGAGGAAGAAAATTTCCGCAAAATTATTATTGATATGTCCAATACTGAGTTTATCGATAGTTCGGGTATTGGCGCATTGATCTCCTGTTTAAAAATTTTGCGTCAGGCTGATATTCAATCAGGCAAGCCCGAACCAACGGAACTAGTACTTTGGAGTGTTAATCCACAGGTGCTATCGATTTTAAAGATGACGAAGTTGGAAAATATTTTTTATATCGAACCAGCTACCCGTTCCAATCGTTTCCCTACCGATAAAAATTCCCGATCGCCCCATCAACCTCACGGTTTCTCAATCATCCTATATCGCATTTACCAAACTCTGCTGAATGTTCCCATTGTCTGCGCGATCGCCTATGTTATGTATTTCCTGTATCCTGCGATCGAGATCGATCCACGGGTGATTGTTCATGCATCGGTGCGAAGTTTTCCCAAGCGGTTGTTTGATATTGTTGGCTCTGCGGTGGGATTGGTGCTGACCACATTTTTAGCTATCCCGATCGCGATCGCAATCAAATGGGAAAGTCACGGTTCGATCCTGTTTAAACAAAAACGGGCGGGACTAATGAGCAAACCCTTTAGTATCTGGAAATTTCGCTCAATGGTCAAAAATGCGGAAATGCTCAAACAAAAGGTAACTAATCAAATTGCTGACTCATCGGATGGAAATTCTCAAAGTAACGATGGCGGTAAATTCTTTAAAAATAGCAACGATCCGCGAGTAACTAAAGTCGGCAAAATTTTACGGAAGACGAGTTTAGATGAACTGCCGCAGTTTTGGAATGTCTTGATAGGCGATATGAGCCTCGTTGGCACAAGACCGCCAACTTTTAATGAAGTGGGGCTGTATGAACTAGAGAATGAATATACCGATGAGAAAATGACGGAATGGAGTCGTCTAGATGTAAAACCAGGCATAACGGGAGTTTGGCAAGTCAGTGGTCGCTCCAATGTCAAGAGTTTTGAAGAGGTGATGGGGTTTGACTTAACCTATAAAAAAAATTGGAGTCTACAATATGATCTGTGGTTAATTTTTAAAACGATCGCGGTTTTATTTAATCGTAAGAATAGTGCTGTTTAAACAATGCAGAATTCAGGTAAGTTTCTTGGTTGGATAATTATTCAGACTATGGCGATCGCCTTAGCGGGATTTTTATCGCAAGAGCCTCTAGAAGCGCTGCCCCTATCCCCTGGCGATCGCATCAGACTTCTGATTCCTGAAGGCGAATTATTTAGTGGTGTGTATGAGGTAAATCTGGATGGCAATATTCAAATCCCCTATCTCGATCCCTTGTCAGTTCGTGGACTAGAAATAGATGAAGCAAAACAATTAATTCGAGACACTTTAATCAATCGTCAGTTTTTTCAACCTAAGTTTTTGCAATTAAATGTGAGTATTTTGCAATGGGCGGCGGTACAGGTGCATGTATCTGGGGCAGTTTTTCAGTCGGGGCGGATCTCGATTAACAACCGTTCAGCCGAGGAGCGCAATCTCCAACAAAACCAGTCATCGGGCGATAATCCACCCGAACGCTTTCTTACGGCTGCTTTGCGGGGAGCAGGAGGCATTACCCCACTGGCTAATGTCAAAGAAGTTATGGTGATCAGGAACAACTTTGTGCAGATTGTGGACTTGTCTGGGGTATTCACAGGCGAAGAGGTTGACGATGTGCCATTAATCGCAGGCGATCGCGTGGTCGTGCCAATCTTAGCCAAACAGCAAAATAACTTAGTGCGCCCATCCCAAATTACCCCCCCTGGGATTCGCGTATTTTTGTCTAATCTCACGATTCCCGCGCCTAGTAATGCCACTTCATCGATTAAATCCGATGGCTCATCATTTCCCTATGGCGCAAGGTTTTCTCAGGCGGTCATATCCGCCAACTGTTTAGGCGGTACATTTCCCACCAATGCCCAGCGCCGCGCCGTTTTAGTTCGCACCGATCGCCAAACTGGAGAAACCGAAGTATTCGATCGCGGGATCGAACAATTAATCCGTGATTCTACGGATGATACTAATAATCCATTTTTAATGCCTGAAGATGGAGTTGGCTGCTATGATTCCACTGTGACCGAAGCCAGAGATGTCGTTCGCACGATTACGGATATTCTCCTGACCCCTTTTAACTTGATCTTCAAGTAGGGAAATTCGATTATGAATGACACCATATCCAGTTCTCAAGATACGATTGATATCACCGTAGGGAAAAAAACTAGATATTGGCGATATGCAAGGTATGCGGCGATCGGGTTGGCGGCAAATGTCGCTTTATGGGGAATGACTTTTACTTATTTGAAAACGGCAAAACCAGTCTATACGAGTAACTGGGCAGTTATTTTACCAGGAGCAGGATCGGGGGTAAGTGTGAATTTACCTGAAATCGGTCAGGCTAGCTCTTCCAGCAGTTCGCCGTTTGGCGGCTCCTCAATGGACCCTAGAGCCAACTATCAGTTTCTTGTTACCAATGAGTCGGTTTTAGAAGAAGCTGCCGATAAATTGAAAATCCCAGCCAAACAACTGGGTAAACCGAAGGTAAAACTGGTAGATAATACTTCGATTATGGAATTTGAAGTTACGGGACCAACAGCTAAAGATGCTCAACTGCGATCGCTGGCAATATATGAAGCACTCCAGACGAAATTGAGTGAATTACGGCTTGAAGAAGTCGCAAAACGTGAGATGGGAAGTCAAGGCACATTAAAATCTGCTCAAGAAAAATTAAAAGCCACTCAAAAGAGTCTCTCTGAATATAAAGCATCATCAGGGCTAAGTTCTGGCGATCAAGTTAAGGATCTATCAACAAATATTGAACAACTTCGCAAACAGAGGGCGGAAGGCTTTGCACAGGTTGAACAAACTAGTTCGCGGCTAGCTCAGTTATCTTCCGATTTGGACATGAGCGTACCCGAAGCGGCGAATGCCTTTCTATTGCAAGCCGATCAATTATTTCAACAGAATCTCAAGGATTATAACGAAGCTAGCGCTATGCTCGTTGTCTTGAAAGGCAAATGGGGCGACAATCACCCTCTTGTGGTTAAGGAATTTTCTCGACAGCAATCGGCAAAAACAGCGATGATCGCTCGCGCTAGCTCCCTATTAGGGCGTAATGTCGATCAATCCAATTTACAGCGCTTGACTATTAAAAACGAAACGGGTTCTAGTCGCGAGAGTTTGTTTCGCGATCTCATCGCTGTGCAGTCAGAACAGAAAGGTGCATCGGCTCAAAATGAAGCCCTTGGTAACCAGATTGACGAATTGGAAGTTCGGCTAAAAATGCTTGTCCAGAAGCAATCAAAGCTGGAAAGTTTGCAACGGGAAGTCCAAATTGCGGAGGCAGTCTTTGCCTCGACTTTAGCCAAGTTAGATCTCGGTAAATCCGATATTTTTATCTCCTATCCCATTACTCAGTTAATTGCCGAACCAACGCTTCCCGACGAAAAAACTTCGCCTAAGCCATCAATTGTTTTTGTCGGTGCGGGTGTAGCTTCAGTATTTATTACCACGGGACTAGCGATGCTGTGGTGGCGGAAGGAAACCGCTATTTATCTTAAAGCCAAGATGAAGCGATCGCCTGATCAAATTTTAGAGTCATAATTTGAGAGAGAATGAATCTTATGAAGAAAGCTACTCCCAAGATTGAAGCGCCAAAGATAGAGCCGCAAAACTTTGCTGAGAAAGTGATCTGGATTTCGATTATCTGGACTTTTGCCTTTTATTTAATCGGTGGGCTGTATGTTTTAGGGTCGGTTTTGGCTTGGATTCTTTTCGGAAATTTTTGTCTAAAACTGTGGCAACAGAACGAAAATACACCAGCAGAAGATCGAATTACGATTCCCTTGGGAATATGGATTTGGATTGCGAGTATGTTAGTGATGCAAGTGGCTCTGGTAATGGGACATTTGGACTTCGATCTGAGTTTGGGAGAAATCATTAAATCGACAATTGGTTGGGCTAAAGGTTGGGCTGTGTTAGCTTTATATCCTCTGATTGGATGTCTCAAAATCAGACCGCAGTTAATGTATCGTGCTGCTTCACGGATCTGCGCTTTTACCCTTGCCATTTCCGTTCCCTTTGTACTTGCCTTTTATTTGCGATTGCCTCAAAAGCTCTATGTATCGCCGCTTCGGGCTGTGGGTGGTCCCGGCCCTGATTTTTTTGAGGTGATGCTCTATGAAATCGATCCTGGGGAAGGTAAACCGCGTTGGCGATTGTTCACGCCTTGGGCTCCTGCCCTAGGATTTGTCGCCAATATTTATTTCTTTATGGTTTTACAAGACAGCGATCGCAAGTTACGTCGGTGGGGTATTTTGGGCTGTCTGGTCATGTGCCAAATTTCCGCATCCCGTCTGGCTTTGATTGCCATGCCTGCGGTGTGGTTGATTACTTTATTTTTATCGAAACTCAGCCGCCCTTTAACGCTGATTGGTTTAGGGATTGTTAGTTTTATTGGAAGCATTACTTTAGACAATATTATTGAAGCGATCGGCTCCTTTAGTGAAAAATTTACCGCCGCCAGAAAAGACTCTTCGCGAGTTCGGGCAGCTTTGGGCAGTATTGCTAGCTATCGCTGGGAAAAGGAAGCACCGATTTGGGGGCATGGGGTTGTCGAAAAAGGTCCCCACATGGTCGAGTATATGCCGATTGGTTCGCACCATAGTTGGTTTGGACTGCTCTTTGTCAAAGGGATAGTTGGCTTTTTTGCCCTTGCCGTGCCGATGGCATGGAGCTTTGGCGATCTCACGTTCAAAGCCCAAAAGAGTGAGTCCGCGAAAGTGGGACTAAGCATGGTTTTAGTCCTAATGTTCTATACTTTTGGTGAAAATCTAGAAATTCTTGCCTATCTTTTTTGGCCGGGGCTAGTGATGATGGGTATCGGCTTTAATGCGAAGGATCGAGTGGAAGAGAACACTTTATCTCTAACAGCGCAAGAGATATCGGCAAATCAAAAATCGGAAAATACATAAAATTAAAGTTGCTAAATGATATGATTTGTGGCAATTAACGAAAAAACAAGTAACTCGTTGAGTCCCCTATAATGGCATTGTAGTTTAAGGACATAGCTATGCAAGCAAACATAATTCAAACCGATGTGAAATCCGAACAAAGAATACTAGAAAAAATCCGCAAGCTTCCATTCGATAAAATTGTCGAATTGGAAAACTTTATCGACTTCCTCTATCAACGCCCAAACTCTTCTCAAGATCTAGCAACCACATCCGCTAAACTCTCAGAAGCTAGCTTTGCCAAAATATGGGACAACCCCGAAGATGCCGCCTATGACAACCTATAGTTTTGGTGATGTGCTTTTAGTCCCATTTCCATTTACCGACCAAACCACAACCAAAAAACGCCCAACCATCGTTATTAGCTCAAATGCCTATAACCAACAAAAGCCAGATATTCTTTTAATTGCAGTCACCAGCCAAATCCATACACAATTAGAATTTGGTGAAATGCTCATAGATGAATGGGAAAAGGCAGGTTTAATAAAACTTTCATCAGTTAAGCCCATCATTACAACCCTTGAAAAACATCTTGTAATTAAAAAACTTGGCAAATTAGAAGCAAAAGATATTCAGTCATTAAAGAATTTGCTGCAACAAATTATAGTTACAAAAAAATTCTAAACCTCTCTAAACAAACGAAGAGAACTTAAATTTAGGATTCATCGGCTAGTAGCTCTTTTAAAATTTCTTCAGTTAATCCTTTAGCTTGAGCTTCTTTACCAATTCGATTAAAGACGGTCAGGATATCTTCTTCCATAGTTTCAATAGTCAGATTTATGAGAGTGTCTTGATTAACTCCCATGCGTTGAATTGCTTCGACTATTTCGCTAATTTTGATTTGCCTGATTGTTTGTATCATGACACTAGATCCCATTTAACAAGGTTTGATGTGGGTTCGACAATATCGCCAATGATTTTGATTGTATCTTTTGCAGAACTAATTAGTGACATAATCTACTGCTTAGGTGAAGTTAGTAAAACCGTGGAAGGATCGCCATAAGAAGGGGATCTTCCCGTTTGCTGGTGACATTGCGGGTGATGATCATATGCAGGACAGTTGCTAAGAGCGGGGTAAATAAAGGTTTGTCAGCATGAAAAATTAAAGGTTGCTTAATGATATAATTTGCTTCGATTAGCGAAAAAATAACTCGTTGAGTCTCCTATGGCTTCTAACTCCAGCATTACATTTACGATCGCTTTTAACGATCCCGATCTTGACTCAGAGGAATTAGATGAACAGGCGCAACGCCTTGTGTCTGAGTTGAAGCAAGTAGATGAAGTCGATGAGGTGAATCGCGTCCTTGACCCAAATCCGCCAGAGGGTAATAAATCAATGGGTGGGTTTATGGTCGGTTTGCTGACGGCACAGGTGACTCCTGAAAATGGCAAAAAGCTTTTGGGCTTTCTAGGCGATCGCCTTGGTGGTAAGCCGATTGAGTTTACGGTTGAGGGCAATGGGAAAAAGTTGTCGGTGAAGGCAAATAGCCGAGAAGAACTGGAATTTGCGATTAAGGCGGCTCAAGATTTTTTGGCAACATAGGCAACTGAAATTTTAGGTGTAAAGTCATGGCTAAGGTTGCATTGTTGATTGGGGTTAGTGAATATGAGGTGGGGTTAAATCCTTTACCTGCGGCGGTGAAGGATGTTGTGGCTTTGGAGCGCATCCTCAAAGACTCAGAGATGGGTGACTTTGATGAGGTGAAAGTTTTAACTAACCCTGAGCCTCAAGTAATGCAATATGAGGTTGAGACTTTATTTTCAGGTCGTAGTAAGGATGATTTTGTGCTGCTGTTCTTTTCGGGGCATGGGATTAAGGATGATAATAACAATCTATATTTTGCGACTCGGATTACCAAAAAATCGGCAAAGGGTGATCTGATTCGGTCTACGGCTGTTCCTGCAAGGTTTGTGCATGAGGTGATGAACAACAGCCGTGCGAAGCGACAAGCGATTATTTTAGACTGTTGCTTTAGTGGTGCTTTCGATCCAACTTTGCAGTCTAAAGGTGATGACGGATCGGTTGATTTGCAGGGACAGTTAGGCTCTGAAGGTCGAGTGGTTTTGACTTCTTCTAGTTCTACGCAATATTCCTTTGAGCAGCAGGGTTCGGATTTGTCGCTTTATACTCGTTATTTGATTGAGGGTATCGAGACGGGGGCAGGCGATCGCGATGAGGATGGCAAAATCTCGGTGCGGGAGTTGCATGAGTATGCAGCGAGTAAAGTGCATGAAACTGCTCCTAATATGACTCCGAAGTTAATCATTCTCAAAGAATTCACTGGTTTGGATATAGTTTTAGCGAAAGCGAAAGTTACAGATCCTAAGTTGAGATACCGTAGACTGGTTGCAAAATATAGTAGTCGCGGTAGTATTTCATCTGCTGGACGGATGATTCTAGATACTCAACAAAATCAACTAAACTTGTCTTTGGAAGTTGCTAAACAAATTGAAACTGAGGTTTTGCAACCATTTCAAGAGCGATTAAAAAATTTACAGCGATACAAAGATGAATTTTCAAAAGCTATTAAAAATCAATACCCATTAAATGTCGATTCACAGTCTGAGTTGCAAGATTTACTAGAAATTTGGGGATTACGTCGTGAGGATGTAGCTGAGATAGAAAAAGAAGTTCTTGATAGAAGTAAACAAGATTCAAAGGTCAGACAAGATAATCAGCAAGTTCTACAATCAGAAGAAGAGACAGGACAAGCTGACAACTTAAAAGAATTAGAAGATAAAATGGTAAGAGAATTACTATCAAGAAGTAGCAAAGAAAGAAGTAAGAAGAAGAAAGTTTTATTTTATTTGTTGATAATTTTGACAATTGTTACTACTTTGTTAATTAATTATGTGTTATTTGGAGGTCAGAGAATTGCCTCTATATCGGATGATGTAGCAAAAATGACAAAAAGTCCTGTTGCTGATGCGCTTCGTCCTGTTGCTATGGTAAAACCATATTCCTACACCTCAAATCAACTTTTCATAATTCGCTTAAGTAGTGACGAAACATTAAGTGAATCAGAAAATGAAGTAAGTCGGATTCAGCCATTAGCATTGAGAAATAAGCTAACAGTTCAAAGATTCAAGATTAATGGATGGTTTGTAACTACCGTTGGTTCTTTCTCTTCTGTTCAAGAAGCTAATAACTTTCGCGATACTATTCTTTCAGAGATTGAGCATTTTAGAACTACAGGTATTACTGTAGAGAATATAAAAGATCTATGCCCAAATCCAGTAAAGGTCGATAAGTATTGGGAATGTGTCAAAAAATAAGATGTCAAAATGAACTTAACCTTTTTTATTGATTTTGTCATCCACAAACATCAAACCCAAATTGCAGATAGCAAAATCAAATACGCAAGCAAGAAAAGTTTAGACAAACAGATCCCCGACTTTTTCTGCTAACTTGCCAATCCTCTTTGATAGAGTAGAAAAAGTCGGGGATCTTAATCTCGGCGTTGAGCAATAACGATTGTTTAAGTGCGATATAATCACACTGTAGTTTAGGTACATAACTATGCAAGCAAACACAACTCAATCCGATGTCAAATCCGAACAAAGAATACTAGAAAAAATCCGCAAACTTCCATTCGATAAAATTGTCGAATTAGAAAATTTTATCGACCTTCTCTATCAAAGCCCAAACTCTTCTCAAAACCTAGTAACCACATCCACTAAGCTCTCAGAACCTAGTTTTGCCAAAATATGGGACAACCCCGAAGATGCCGCCTATGACAACCTATAACTTTGGTGATGTGCTTTTAGTCCCATTTCCATTTACCGACCAAACCACAACCAAAAAACGTCCAACCATCGTTATTAGCTCAAATACCTACAATCGACAAAAGCCAGACATCCTTTTAATTGCAGTCACCAGCCAAATCAATACGCAATTAGAATTTGGTGAAATGCTCATAGATAAATGGGAAAAGGCAGGTTTAATCAAGCTTTCAGCAGTTAAGCCCATCATTACAACCCTTGAAAAACATCTTGTAATTAAAAAACTTGGAAAATTAGAAGCAATAGATATTCAATCATTAAAGAACTTGCTGCAACAAATTATAGTTGCAAAAAATTCTAAACTTCTCTAAACAAACGAAGAGAATTTAAGCGATCATCGCCTAATATAAAACTTATTCGCTGTAAGCAACCACAAGCTAATTGTTGACACAAATGAAAACTATAGGATTAGATCGAATTGTCATTAAACCCGATGTCTGTCTCGGACAGCCCACCGTCAGAGGACTGAGGATTACCGTAGCCTTTGTCCTCAAACTTTTAGCCAGCAATCTATCCGTCCCAGAAATTTTAGAAGCCTATCCTGAGCTTGAAATTGAAGACATCAGACAAGTTCTCAACTATGCAGCTTGGGCAGTCTCAGATCAAACTCACGGTGTTCTCGCGTGAAAAATATCCGATTACTTGCAGATGTCCATATCTCACCCAAAACAGTTGCAGACCTGCAAAAACAAGGCTATGAAATTATGCGTAGCTCAGAATTCTTACCTGCCAACGCACCAGACATCAATATTTTAGAATTTGCCAGAACTCAAAACTGGGTTGTATTGACTCAAGATCTAGACTTCTCAATGCTAGTAGCACTTAGCAGATACAGTCAGCCCAGCTTAATCACCTTGCGCCTCTCATCAGCCAAACCCGACATCGTAACCCAAAAACTGTTAGATGTATTGCCTCAAATAGAAGAAGCCTTACAAGAAGGTTCTGCAATTACAATCCAAGATGAGAGTATTCGCATTCGCAAGCTACCTGTTAGGTAGTGTCTACATTGACTCAGACTTTTTGTTTGATCAGAAGATCATCCCCTAACCAAAACTCATCTGGTAAAGGCTCATTAAAATCATCACTCATCCAGATTTGTCCCTCATGCAACCCAGCAACACGCTGAAACCCTAACCGTTGAGATGGTTGCACAAATTTATTTTTAGCACCCCGAATAAAGCTGAGTACCTCCGCTAATAGAGGCTCTGGCAATGAATTTAATTCATTTACGATTGTTTCTACAGTGATCATTGCTTTAGTGCCTTGTTCATCACAATATAACCTCATCACCTAATTATATGGCGATCGCGATAGCTAAAATGGTTTTGCGATCAAGTGATTGTGAAAAAATGCTCAACTGTAACAATCGGACAAGTAAAATCATCATCAAGACAGAGCAAATCGCGATCGCCTGTCACCAAATAATCAGCATTCCCAACCAATGCCAAAACTAGAAAAGGCGTATCAAAAGGATCGCGACATTCTGGAATAGTCGGTAATTGTTCTGGCAACAACACCGTGTCACAAAACGGCAAATAATCCGCTAATAAATCTTCTTGTTCTGCCTTTGTCAATTTGAACTTTGGATAAGCAAGCACCCTGATTAGTTCCGTAATCGTCGCCTTAGAAGCCAACGGAATAAAGCGATCGCTCTGCCATGCTAAACGTAATCTTGCTGTACTTCCACCAAACACCAAAGCTGACAATACTAAATTAGTATCAATTACCACTCTTAACCGATTACTCATGGCTTACGCGCCCAAGCCACAGCATCCGCAATATCCTGTTCGCTTAAATTCAAAGTTGCCAGTTTAGAACGTACCGCATCAGCACGCTGAATCTTTACAGGTGTAAGAATAATTTGTCCACTTTCAACCTTCACATCAAAGTATTCCGAATCGCCAATTGCCCTTGTAATACTTTTGGGAAGAGTAAGCTGATTTTTGGAAGTTAACTTAGCCAGCATAATAAATTCCCTATGTTTGAAAAAGGTAGAATGTAAGATTTCCTTACTTTAGTATACTCTTACTTGTTATTTGAGTTCTTGTAACAACATAAAAACAACCTCAAACATTAAAAATTTGTGATGGCGTTAACTTCAATTCAGGAAACAGCAAGGATTTAATCACCTCATCGCCTCGATAAACTATTTCCTCGTATAGCCAATCTTCCAGCAGTAAAACCGTCACCTTGCGATCGCTAAAGTCAATAATCCAATATTCAGGAATCTCAATCGCATTATATTCTGCTCGCTTCTTGCGATAGTCAATATTGCGCGTACTATCGCTGACGATCTCCACAACTAATAAGGGAACAGAATCCGTTAATACCGCTTCTCGAAATCGCATATCCTGCCATTGATCTGATGTAATCACCACTACATCAGGAACTCGACAAGAGATTTTCCCTCTAACCTGTCCCGTTTGTACCGCAATCAGATCCTGCTTAGAAATCAATGGCAACTGCAACCGTTGGATCTCAAAACGGAAAGAATCATTGACAAATTCACTCATGCCACCATGAATTCCCGTAGGCTGTGCCATCGCTAATAACTCTCCATTAACTAACTCATAGCGCGTATCTGTCCCATCATCATAGGCAAGATATTCCGCAAGTGTCAGCAAAGGACTTGCAACAATCATGACTGAATCCTCCTAAAATGGAAATTTAACAACGCAATTTACTCATTTTATAATAACTGTAAAATAAAAATATCGTTATCCAGTTACAAATGATTTCGGATTGCTATATAAAAAATATAGGATAATCTAGTAATGAAAATCAAAGTATTAAAACTATTGAGCGATCGCCCAAATCAGCAATCTTCCTGATGCAACTTTAGTCAATTTGGGGCAGAATGGACGTGAAGCAGTGCGATCGTCTAGTGATGATTATTTTAAAGCGTGGGAGGCGCTGCTTTGGGAAGTGTTGGGGAAAGTAAAAAGTAAAAAGTAAAAATTATTCAATAATAAATGGAACTAGATTTATGAAACCGAAAATACTCAATTTACTTAGCGATGAACGGATGGGAGGAGTTAAGACTAGTCTTAATAGCCTCATGAATTCGCGCTTACAAGAAAAATTTGAATTTGCGATCGCCCCTTTAAACCGTGCTAAAGCGAGCATCAAAAATCTCCAACCTGAAATTATCATCGTCCATGATGCCTGTTCTTGGAAAATATTGCCCAATTTATTAGCACTAAAATTTCTTAAAGAAAAGGCAAAACTTGTGATTCTCGATCATCATTATTCAGAATCTTTTGAACGACTAAAAGTCACTAATCCGCAAAGATTTCGATTGATGCTCAAGCTTTGTCATTGGTGCTGCGATCGCCTGTTGTTAGTTTCCCATGCCCAAGGATTATGGATGCGAAAATATAAATTAGTGCGATCGCCTAAGTTAACGATTATTCAACAAAGCCTCAACTGCGATCGCTTTCTCGAACTACCCCCTAAACCCATCAGCAAACCATTAACTTTTGCCGCCTATGGTCGTTTTGAAGAACAAAAGGGATTTGATATTTTGCTGCAAGCAGTGAATTTAATTCCTCATGTTGATTTCCAATTAAAAATCGCTGGCTATGGCTCTGATGAGGCACAATTGCAACAATTAGTAACAGGAAATTTCCATGTTCAATTCGTTGGTAAAATACAGGATGTTCCCGCATTTCTGAATGATTGTGATGTAGTCATAATTCCTTCACGATGGGAGCCTTGGGGTAATGTATGCTTAGAAGCAAGGGCTGCTGGTAAACCTGCGATCGTTAGTGCGGTTGATGGCTTAGTCGAACAGATTCAGGAATGTGGGCTGTTGGTCAAATCGCCTAATCCCCAGACCTTAGCCAAAGCGATCGCCCAAGTTTGTGAGATAACTCCAGAGGAACTCAGCGCTTGGGGCAGTAAGGGAAGGGAATCAGCGATTAACGCTTGGGATGAACATTTAACCGCATGGGAGGAAATGCTATGTCAGCTATTGGGCAACTAATCGATAAAGTCAAACAGAAATTAGCCAGTCGTTTTTTACGGAATTTGGGGTGGTTAGGACTATCAGAACTATTTATTCGGATTTCGCGATTAGCGGCTACGGTCGTGTTAGCGCGACTGCTCTCAAAATATGATTATGGACTGGCGGCTCTGGTGCTGACAACCAATGAGTTTGTGAATGTCTTCACTCAAAATGGAGTTTGGGACAAGCTAATTCAATCCGATGAGAGCGATTTAAAACAGCTTTGTCAAACCGCCTATTGCCTGAACTGGATTGTCTGTGGGGCTTTGTTTATTATTCAATGCTTGATTTCTGTCCCTGTTGCTCTATTCTATCAAGACAATCAGATTATTCTCCCCATCTGTATTATGGCTTTGGTTTATCTGATGATTCCCATTTCCCTTGTACAGGCTTCCCTAACCCAGCGCGAGAATCGGCTTCATGTGATGGCACTTGCTAACGGTTTACAGGTTTCCATTGATAATGTTTTGACGATTATTTTAGCGTTTCTGGGTTGGGGAATGTGGGCGATCGTCCTGCCAAAGGTGATTGTTGCGCCGATCTGGGTAATTATCCATTATGTCAATAATCCTTGGCGACCATCGCAAGAATTTACGCTGATTAATTGGCAAGAAATTATGCGTTTTGGACGCAGTGTTTTAGGAGTGAAGTTGATGAATACCCTCAGAAATAATCTCGATTATCTAATTGCAGGACGGTTTCTCGGTGTGGAAGCCTTGGGAATTTATTACTTCGCCTTCAATGCAGGATTGGGAATCAGTATGAGCGCCATCAACGCTGTAGATTCAGCCCTATTTCCCCATTTATGCGCCGCCCGTTCCGATCCCGAACAATTTAAAGAGCGATACTTTAGCAGCCTCAAAACGATCGCTTGGATTGTGTTCCCTCTCGTCATTTTACAATCAACCCTCGCTCCATTTTATGTGCCAATTATCTTCGGTCAAAAATGGCTCCCCGCAATTCCCATCCTGATTTTAATCTGCCTCTCCGCAATCCCTCGCCCCTTTGCCAATGCTGCTTCGAGAGTCCTATGGGCGCTCGATAAACCCAATTGGGATCTACGATGGAATGCATTTTTTACAGCTTTCTTTGCGATCGCGCTACTTATCGGTGTCAACTGGGGCATTATCGGCGTAGCGGCGGCGGTACTTTTGGCGCATGGGGTTGCTTTACCGATGTATTCGATTTGGGTAACTCGCAATATGCCAAAAATTATGCGATCGGAAAATGCGATCGCCCAAGCGGAGGTAAAACCATGAGCGATCCCACCGTATCCATAGTCATGCCAACCTACAACGCGGCAAAATTCATTCATCAGACTATCCAATCAGTTCTCAATCAAATATTTACGGACTTTGAGTTACTGATTCTTGACGATGGCTCTAGCGATCGCTCATTGGAAATTGCCAATCAATATGCTTTAAGCGATCGCCGTATCCAAGTTTTTTCGCACCCTAACCAAGGCGTATCCGCTACCCGCAATCGTGGCATCAAACTAGCCAAGGGCAACTTGATCGCCTTTCTTGATGCCGATGACATCTGGTTCCCCGACAAATTAGCCGCCCATGTCGCCCACTTTCAAGCCAATCCCAATTTAGCCGTCAGTTTCAGTCGAGTGGAATTTATGACTTTGGAGGGTGAACCCACAGGACAAGTCTCCACTTCGCGCCTATTCCATCTCAAGCCCGAAGATTTCCTTTACGAAAATCCTACTTCCACAATGTCTAACCCAGTTGCACGAGCCGAGATATTCGCTCAAGTAGGTGGTTTTGCGGATGACATGAGTTATTCTGAGGATTTAGAATGGCTATTTCGGGTGATTTGTCATCAGCGTGAAGGTTTACCGCCTTGGCAAATAGAAGGAATCGATCGCATTTTGGTTTATTATCGGGCTAGTCCTGCGGGGCTTTCGGCTTCGCTATATCGGATGGAATCGGGTTGGGATATATTGATCGATCGCGCAAGGGAATATGCTCCCGATCTAGTCAAACAACATTATTCATTGGCGAGAGCCGTACATTTGCGTTATTTAGCGCGGCGAGCTTTTCGTTTAAATTTACCACCCAAGGTTGGTTTAGACTTTATGCATCGGGCGATCGCTTCCGATTGGCGCATATTTTTTAAGGAGCCACGCCGTACTTTCTTGACGCTTTTGGGAACTTACGGAAAATATTTACGCAGTTTTTTCATAAACAATAAAAGTTAAATTATTTGGAGATTATCATGCCCAAAGTTTCCGTAATCATGCCCGTTTATAACGTTGAGAAATATATCGCTGAAACCATTAGTTCGGTTTTAGCGCAAACTTTTACGGATTTTGAACTGCTGGTAATTGACGATGAATCGAAGGATAGAAGTATCGAAATTTGCGAAAGCTTTACTGATTCGCGTATCAAAATTATCCATCAAAAGAATCGAGGACTAGCGGGAGCCAGAAATACTGGCATTCGTCACGCACAGGGGGAATATTTAGCGTTTTTAGACTCTGATGATGTGTGGCGATCGCCTAAACTCGAACTTCATGTACAGCATTTAGACGCAAATCCTCAACTTGGTGTCAGCTTCTGTAGCTCTGAATTTATTGACGATGACAGCCGCCCCCTTGGAAATTTTCAAATTCCGCAAACCAAAAACATTACCCCCGAACTCGTCCTTTGTCGCAATCCGATTAGCAATGGCTCAGTACCAGTAATTCGTAAAGCCGTCTTTGCAGATATTGAATTTATCGCCAATTTCTACGGTACAGATGAGAAGTTCTATTTTGACGATCGCTTTCGCCAGTCTGAAGATATTGAATGCTGGATCAGGATTGCGCTGACGACCAAATGGCAAATTGAAGGAATTCCTGATGCTCTGACATTGTACCGCGTCAATTCGGGCGGACTATCGGCAAACATGATGAAGCAGTTGGACTCTTGGGAAAAAGCGATCGCTAAAACCCGCGAATATGCCCCTGAGTTTATGGAAAAATGGGAATCCCTAGCCAGAGCCTACCAACTACGCTATCTCGCCCGTCGAGCCGTTCGCAATAAAGATGGTAAAGCGGGAGTGCAACTGATTAACCGCGCCTTGGCAACTAATTGGAAAATCCTAATTTACGAACCGCAGCGATCGCTGCTCACAATTTTTGCTGCTTACCTAATCTGGATTCTGCCCAGTGGTTTGTATAGCAGTATTGAAAATTTCGCGCTGAATCTGACGGGTAAAAATCAACAAAAGGCGATCGCCAAAAGCAAAACTAGTCCAATTAAAGAGTGACATAATTCTACAAATTTACTCTTGCTGTAAATAATTCGTTGATGACTAAACAGGTTGAGAAGGGAAGCAAAGATGATTCCAATGACCATTAAGTTCAGCTATTTTGAGCAAGCTTAAAGCTTTGCTACCATTTCTACTCCAACTCAGTCCTTTCTTTTTCTGTCGATGACCAACGACTAAATCAACACCTTTCTCCATCCGTCCACTACCAATACATTTACCAACCCGTCTGCGACGGTCGTAGTCGATGATCGTGTTAGCCATTACAGCGATCGCCTAAAAGTCACGACTCACATTAATAGCGATCGCCTTTAGAAGATAGATTGTTGATGCGGTCGCCTAAAAGTCACGACTCACATTAATAGCGATCGCAATACCGCAAACCCTTCAGTACAGGTGATGGCAGTGGTTTGAAATCGATCTGTAAATTCTATATCGATTTGTAAATTCCATTAGTCAAGTGTTGTTTCTGGGTATAGTGAGGATTCTCAGAGTTTCATCTATCGCTTTGCGTGGGCAACTAACGAAACACCTAAAAACACAATCACAACTCCTGCAATTCGGGTTGGACTCGCTGGATACTTTTCCAATCCGATCGCACCATAATGATCCAGGAATAGCGCAGCCATCATCTGCCCTGCAAACGTGAGGGCCAGTGTCAGTGTCGCTCCGATTCTTAAAGTTGAAACAATTGTTGCCCAAACATACAGCGTCCCAAAACAACCACCCGTCCACATCCACCAAGAGGTTTGAGTCAGAGCCGTCGAAGTGGGAAGTGGATACTGCGCAAAAAAGCAAATCATGAGCGAGGTTAACATCCCTACAAAATATGAAATGAATGTGACCTGCATGGGTTCGCCCACATAACGGCGCAGCAATGTGTTGATGGCGACTTGTATCGGTATAAATGCACCGCCAGCAAGTGCTGCTAGAAGGTAAATTGTTCGACCATTCATGCTGAAACCCTCCGTTATCTCGAAATTAAGATACTTGACATCAAGATTATAGCACTTATTTTGATGTTAAGATACTTAATATCAAGAAATCTAGTCGAGGGAGTAGCACGATGAAGTCCGATCCAGTCGATCAGATTTTGGCGCAATGGCGGCGGGAACGCCCTGACTTAGACGTTTCCCCAATGGGCATTATTGGACGGGTAACCCGATTAGCCAAACATTTAGAACACGCTATCCAGGAGATCTTCTCAGGATTTGGCTTAACCGTTGGAGAGTTTGACGTGCTAGCAACGCTCCGCCGTTCTGGTCAACCGTACCAGCTTTCACCCACTGAGTTGTTTAATACCCTGATGGTGTCATCAGGTACAATGACACATCGAATTGATCGCTTAGAGCAAGCTGAACTCGTTCAGAGGATTCCTGATCTAAGTGATCGCCGAGGGACACAAATTAAGTTAACTGATAAAGGTTTCGCCATAATTGAAAAAGCTGTTGAAGCTCATGTGGTCAATGAACATCGTCTCCTCAGCATTTTAGAAACGTCGGAACGTGAAGCCATCACTCAGTTACTTCGGAAGCTTTTAGTGTCGTTTGAGGAGTAGTCGAGAATAATCTTAGGGCTGTTCGAGGTCTTTGGTAGTTCAAAAATGGTTGACTTCGTTATTGAGTTCCGAAAGGTAATCGGCGATCGTAAAGTACAAGTAATTGAGAAGCGATCGCCATCTAAAAGTAACAAGTCATTTGAGACTAATTGCGTTTTGGGAACAGCAATCGCCGACACAAACCCTTTAGTCGATAGATAATTAAGGCGATCGCCTAATAATAACGACTCACAGTAATAGCGATCGCACTTGACTTAAAGTAGAAATGTGCGGTATTTTGTCCTCAGTAAAGTAATTAAACCGCAATTGCGTTAGAACTTTATGTTATCTTTTGAAATCTATTAACGTATTGTCTTAGCCTGTCAACGATGGACTCACTAACTGACATTTAGGAAGATCAGATGAAAGAAGTTAAATCAGTAGAGCTATCTCAAACTAAAAAGCCCAGATTCAATTCAGCCTTTCAACGTTTAATGTCGGTACATTGGTGGATGGCAGGACTCTATTTAATTCTATTCATGGGTGGCACTTTCATGGCTCGACTGCCGAGAAGTGAGTTTCGAGGAGCGCTGTATGATTTTCACAAGTCGATCGCTATATTAACAATCATTCTTCTGATATGGCGGATTGCTACTTTGATTCAAGTGCTATTAAAAAAATATAGAAGTCGGCTACCAAAGCTATCAAATCAATGGATTAAGAATTTTGTGCTGCATACTTTCATCTATGGTTTTATGGTAGGAGTACCAATTACTGGCTTTTTCTTTTCTAATTCTTTTCGTGCTAATAATGTCAGCTTGTTTGGCTTAGTTTTACCAGATATTTTTCCTCAAAATAAAAATCTAGTTCAGATAGGGCGATCACTACATTTCTGGCTGGCATACACTTTTTTGATATTTATTGCACTGCATCTGATTAGTCAATGGAAAGTAGCTAAAGCCAACTGGCGAAGGTTTTCAGGGTGGGTTGCTCATGCCAAGAGTTTATTGAGTTAGTTCGTTACGGCAAAAAAACAAATATGGCAAACGAGCTAAGAGTTTTGCCGCCAAAATATTCTATCAGACTAAGTATTACTGCTGTTACTGAGGGTTAATAGTAGCCTTCAAATATTGCGCGTTCTAACACGTCACAGCAGCGGACGGTCGAAAGACGCTGGTGCTAAAAACATTAGCTATCCCCTTGAGGAGATGGATTGTTGATGCGATCGCCTAGAAATCAGGACTCACAGTAATAGCGATCGCTTTGAGAAGATAGATTGTTGTGGCGATCGCCTAGAAATCACGACTCACAGTAATAGCGATCGCATACACCCAACCCCTTTAGCAGATAGATAATTGAGGTAATCTATCTCACTTGACTCAAAGTGTAAATCTACGGTATTTTGTCATCATTAGAATGGTTAAACCATAATTGTGTTAAAACTTTGAGCTAGATCTTAGAAAGAGCATACTTCAAGAGTTAGATATGGAATCTGAAAAAAGAACAATTGTTGTGGTAGGAGCTAGTCGTGGGATTGGAGCAGCCGTAGCGCAGCACTTTACCCAAAAAGGTGATTCTGTGTTCTCGATTTCTAGAGGTCAGCCAATTGCAGGAAAATGGATTCAAGCAGATATTTCCACTTCAGAAGGAATCACATCAATTGTCAGTAGCATTAGCGAATCAACTGTAGATGCCCTTTTGTTTATGGGGGGAGTTTGGGAAAACGGTGCATTTACCGATCAATATGACTTTATGGCAAGCTCTGATCAAGAAACTCGCTTTGTGATAGCTGTAAATACGATTGCACCGATTGAACTGACCAAGCAACTTGCCAAGAATCTTGCTAAATCTGACAACCCAAGAGCTATATTTATTGGCGCACTATCAGGATTGGATAACTCTCCAACAATCGAGGTAGCTAATACAGCGTCTAAGTTTGGATTAAGAGGAGCGGCTCAGGCACTAAAACTAGCTCTCCGTGATTACAAGATTGGTATTACGGTCATTAACCCAAGCAATATCGCTACAGAAGAAGTAGTGGCAGATATCGAAGAAGGTAGATTTACAGCACAAGTTCCAATTCCACTTACAGATATAATCTCTTCGATTGAATGGATTTTAACACTTTCAAATGCTGTGGATATTGGGGAGATAAATATGTATCAGAAAGGTTGATTAAAAAATATTTCAAGCAGATACAGGTTACAGAAATCACGACTCACAGTAATAGCGATCGCCTTGAGGAGATAGATTGTTGATGCGATCGCCACTATTCGTTAACCTAAATTTAAATATTGCTTTTCAATCGAAAATTGCAAATTGTGTCGTAATCAATCAATTCATGCATCAAACAAAACAACTACCTGTCAGATTAATAGTTAGGAAGCCTAAAATTTGCCTAATCGATGCGTTACGTTGACAATAACACATCCTCTAAATAATTAAGGAGGGCTTGGCGCAGTCGTTGCAGGTGTGTTTGGGTATCGCTATTGGCAATATGCTTCCACTCACCAATCGACAGATAACGCCACCGTAGTCGGACATATTCACCAAGTTAGCAGCAAAATCGCGGGAACAGTCACCTATGTCCTAGTGGGTGATAATCAACAGGTAGAGGCGGGACAACTACTCATAAAACTCGATCCTAAAGACTATGAGAATAAAGTCCAACAAGCTCAAGCTACATTAGAATCCTCGAAACTAACAGCAAATGCAGCGCAAGCGAATATTGACCTAGCTTCTTAAACAACTAGTGGCAAGACAACTCAGGCTCAAGGAAATATTAGTACCGCCCAAGCGGCGATCGCTACCGCCCAAGCCGTAATGCAAGAAGCTCAAGCAGGAATTCCTCTCGCGGAAGCACAGGTAGCCGAGGCGAATGCGAACTTCCAAAAAGCGCAAACTGATTACGATCGCTACAACAGTTTATTTCAAGAAGGGGCGATCGCTAAGCAAGAGTTGGATACGGCGAAAGCTGCCTATGATGTCGCCCAAGCCCAAAAAAATTCGGCACTTCAGATTGTGCAACAGGCTAAATCAAGACTTGCTCAAACCCAAGAAGGAATCGTCAGCGCTCAAGCTCGGCTTGCAGCTTCTGGTGGTGAATTGGAACAGGCGGCGGCTAGCGGACAGCAAACAACGGTAAATCGTAGCGAATACGAAGCAGCACAATCAGCGATCCTCAAAGTCTCAAGGGCAGTTCATGCGGAAGCCAATGCGATCGCGCAAGCAGCTAAACATGGAATTTCCACCGATGGTGCGAGTATTTATGTGACTTTGGAACCCTGTATTTCTTGTTTAAAGC
>JBILGV010000073.1:0-24573 GCA_044350865.1 Pseudanabaena sp.
TTTATCTGTTGAGCATTTGAGTCAGAAAATTATCGCTTTTATCAACTATTTTAATGAACTTTTATCCAAACCTTTTAAATGGAAGTTCCGTGGTTAGTGTCTTGTTACTTCTGCCAGCCTGTACTAGATAAGTTACAAGAAGAAATTGATCGGCAAAGACAAGATATTAGCTCTGAAAGCTATTCAATGTCTATTGGAGAGCTTATAAGTTTGTATGAAAGTGAAGAGATTGAAATACATCCTGAATTTCAACGTTTTTTTAGATGGACTGATTTTCAAAAAACCAGCTTAATTGAATCAATACTGCTAGGTATCCCTATTCCTCCTATTTTTGTGTCGCAAAGAGAAACTGGTGAATGGGATGTTGTAGATGGATTGCAGAGACTGTCTACGATATATCAGTTTTTAGGAAAACTTAAAAATGATAAGAAAGAGTTAGTCTCTCCACTCGTTCTTCAAGAAACTAAGTATCTTCCTTCTCTTGAAAATAAAAAATGGGAAGACAAGTATGATCCAGCAAATTCTCTTACTAAAACGCAGCAATTATTAATCAAAAGAGCTAAAATTGATGTCACAATCCTACAAAAAGAGAGTAACTCAAATACAAAGTATGAACTTTTTCAAAGGTTAAATACTGGCAGTTCTATGTGTACTCCACAGGAAATAAGAAGCTGTATTCTTGTAAGTATTAACCTAGAAATGTATAAGTGGATGAAGAGCTTGAGTAATAATGAAGATTTTAAATCTTGTATTAATTTGAGCGAAAAACTAGAGGAAGAACAATATGACATGGAGATTGTTTCCAGACTTGTTGTTCTTAGAAGTCTTCAGATGAGCAATTTAGCGATATCAGATATTGCTGGATTCATTACCGACAAAATCCAAGAGATTGCTAGTAGTCAGTCTTTTGATTTTGATGAAGAGAAAAAAGCTTTTGAAGCAACATTTAAAGTGTTAAGTCAAACTACTAAAGAAGATACTTTTAGAAAGTATGATCCTGCTACAGACAAATTCTCAAAAGGTTTCTTGTTAGCTCCATTTGAAGTGATTGCTACAGGTATAGGGTATCACTATCAAAGATACCAACAAGCTCTTGATAGTGGCAAAATCGAAGAACTAGATATTAAAGGTAAGCTCAAAACCATGTGGGAAACCGAAGAATATAAAAATGCTTATGGCAGAGGTAAAGACGCTAAAACAAGAATTCCTAGATTAGTCCCCCTTGGTCGTCAATTATTTTCTCTATGAGTAACATTCGGACGCTGATTCATCTAAATGAGTGCTTGTCAACAGATTTAAGTTGGCGAAAAAAAGAACTTTCTATCCTTAAAGGTCTAATTGAAACTAAGAGCTTTGATAAAAGTAAAAGAAATGCTCTAATTAGAAGTGGCATCACACTTTTGTATGCTCATTGGGAAGGTTACATTAAATGTGCTGCGTCTGCCTATCTAGAGTTTGTATCAAATGTAGCAAGACAAGGAAATCTTAAATATGATGATTTAACTTATAACTTTATTGCAATTGCAATGAAAAGTGAACTGAATAAAGCATCCAGTACAAATCAAGCATCAATTCACAATGAAGTAGTAAAGTTTTTAATTGAAGGTATAGATAAAAGAGCTAATATTCCAACACAAGATGTTATCAAAACTGATTCCAATTTATCTTCTAAAGTGTTGTATCAAATGCTTATTTTATTAGGAATTGATCATAAACCATATGAGATCGAGCAAGTCTTAATTGATAAAAAATTATTGGAAAAAAGAAATATGATTGCTCACGGAGAATACTTAGATACAGATACAGAATCTTATCAGAAGATGCATGAAAAAATTATTTCTATGATGAACCTATTTAAAGATCAGGTTGAAAATAATGCAGCGCAAAAACTATATTTACAATCAAGCAAATCAATTAGCGATTAAGTTTTGAAAGTCTTGGTGTATTTCTATAGATAATATAGCGTTCACCTCTCTAATCGTAATGATGAACTTAGGCGATCGCCTTAATTAATCCCAGCTTAACCACTAGGGTTAATAACGCTTCAATTTTGCCGATCGCTTCATCAATAATACTTACAGAAGCCTTCTCAATAAAAGCTATCTTTCTAGCTTGCCAATCTAAACTCTTAATCTGATCCGCAAGAATCACTCCCTTAGTTTTAGTGTCCGTGAGCAGAACCTCAAACTTCCATCCCTTAGTTTTAGAAGTAATTGGACAAAGGAGAGCCAAATTTGACCTTTGGTTATAGGCGATCGGCGAAATTACAAAAGCAGGACGATGACCAGATTGTTCATGCCCAGCCTGTGGATCGAAATCTAACCAAACAATATCACCGCGATCAGGAATATATGGCTTTACCATGCTTCATTACCAACAGAAACACCCGTAGAAATTACTGGATGGAGATGTTCGGAAGTCATACCATCTAATAACTCGTCTAGAGTATATTTTTTACGCCGATGGGGAGTCAAAACAATCTTGCCATCAATAATATCAATATTGATTTCGCTTCCTGCTTGAATTTTTACCTGTTCAGCTATAGCTTGCGGAATGCGTACAGCCAAACTATTACCCCACTTAGCGATCGCCGCAGTCATAAAAATCACCGTCTATGTATCTATATTGTATCTACATTAGCTTAATTCTTAACTCATTTCACTATATCAATTACGCAAATCAGCGATCGCACTGAGAGCAACATTAGCGATCGCTTGATCAGTTGCCTTGGGTAAATGGTAATACTTCCCACCACCTGCCGCCGCCAGTTCCTTAGCAAAGCCAGTAGACACAAATTTGTTTTCTGTATCGATAACCAATAAACCTAAATTCAAAGCGCGAACCTTGCGACAAATATCGATTAATTCGGCTTTAATATCAGGTTTATTTTCTGGATCAATCGGCTCACCCATCGATCGCGCCAGTGGCACATTCCCACGACCATCGGTAATCGCCACAATCGTCACCGAGCCAACATCACCTGACTGTCTCGCATTCATCGCTACCCGCACCGCTTGAGTTAAGCCATGTGCCAACGGCGAACCACCACCACAGGGCATTGTATCCAAACGACGACGCGCCGCTTCAATGGAACGAGTGGGCGGTAACAATACATCGGCTTTTTCACCGCGAAAGGGAATAAGCGAAATTTGATCGCGATTTTGATAGCTATCAGTTAACATCCGTAAAGCCGCTCCCTTAGCCGATTGCATGCGATTGAGCGCCATCGATCCCGAAGCGTCTACTAAGAAAATCGTCAAGGCTCCCGCTTTCCGCGCTAACTTCTTTGCTCTGATATCCACATCTTCAACGATGACTTTGCGATGGGGTTGACGTAATCTTCTTGCTTTTTGATAGGGAGCCGAGGCGCGGAGAGTGGCATCGACCGCAATGCGATCGCTCTTTCCTTGAGGTAAAACTGGCTTGATATAACGTCCCCGCTCTTGGGAATAAATCACGTTGCGTGTACCCGATCGCCCTTGCTTCTGCATCGACTGAGCAAAAAATAGAACTTCAGGATCGAGAATTACACCTTCTGGATCGAAGACAAATTCTTCAGGAATTTCAGGGGATTCATCCTGCTCTTGCTCTTGTTCCTGCTCCTCTTGATCTTCATTCTGTTCCTGTTCACCTTCATCTTGATTGGGAGGTGGTGGCGGTGGTGCTTGCTGCTGTTGCTGCTGTTGTTGCTGTTCAGGTTGTTGTTGATCGGGCGATAAAGGCGATCGCGGCACAATTACCAACTCCACCGCCTGACGCAAATCATCAGCATTAACTTGAGTTCGACTTTCTAGCGCCGCCGCCGCCTTTGCCACTCGCAATGCAAACAACTCAGCCCGATGTCCTTGAACTCCACCGCGTACAGCTTCTGCAACAAGATACTGAATCTGCGCTCTCGAAATTGTGATGTCTTTCAGCCATTCCCGCGCCAAAATAATCTGTGTTCGCAGATCGTCAATATCCGAGTCATAACCACTCAAAAAGGCTTCAGGGGAATTGGCATAGCCCAATACCATATCCACTGCTTCCACTCTTTGATCGAGAGAGAGAACTCCATCTGCTGAAAGATTAATCGCAATCCGATCCATTAAATGTTCGCCTAATATCCCTTCTTCTGGGTTGTAGGTGGCAATTAGCAAAGGTCGGCAAGGATGTTGATAACTAATGCCTTCACGTTCGACTTGGTTATAGCCTGTGGAGAGAACCGAAAGCAATAAGTTGGAAATCTGTGGATCGAGTAAATTAATCTCGTCAATATAGAGAACGCCACGATGGGCTTCTGCTAAAATCCCTGGTTGAAATATAGTCTGTCCTTCGCGCACCGACCGACTCACATCTACCGAGCCAATCAGCCGATCTTCAGTAATCCCTAATGGAATTTGGATAAACGGTGCGGGAATGACTTTGGTTTCGATTTCGCTAATCTCTTTGCCCTGCATCGCTGCCACTAAAGCATCATCCCATTCATCAGGATTAGTCGGATCGCTGTTACTGAGAGAGGCGATCGCTACTTCAATGGGAGGCAGTAAGGCATGAATCCCACGCGCAAGGACAGATTTGGCAGTACCGCGTCTACCTGCAAGGGCGATGCCACCGATCGCAGGATCGATCGCTGCGAGCAGTAAAGCGGTTTTAATTGCTTCTTGACCAACCACAGCCGCAAGGGGAAATGTGATCGGGGTATAGGAGATGTTTGTGGTTGAAGGGGCGGGCGGCGAAAAGACCATGCGATCGGGTTATATAAAAGTGTGGAAAATATAAGTGTTTAACCAATTATAGCGGTTTAGGTCGGTCAGCATTAATCCTTTCCGCAATCCCGTAAAATCAAATGGCGATCTCTAAATTTGTAAAGCCTGATAAGACACAGTAAAGTTGTGCTAGCTTAAAAATCAGGATATTTCATTGGCTATTACAATATGTCGTCACCACAAATTACAACATTAGTCAAAATAATGGAATCTTTGCCTGTTAGCCTACAGGAGAGAGTTACAGAACATTTAAGAGAGTATATCTATGACTTTCAAGATGAGATTAAATGGGATCGGTCTTTTGAAAAGTCGCAGTCAAAGCTTGTTGCAGCAGCTAGACGCGCTAAGCAAGAAATCGCTGAGGGAAAAGCTGTTGCTCTTGACTATGAGAAGCTATGAACTCATTTATCTTGCCCTCGTTTTGGATTGAGTATCGAAAGTTAAACAATGATGTTAGGCAAAGTGCCAGAAAAGTTTATCGACTATGGGCAGAAAACTCATTTCACCCTTCGCTACATTTCAAATGTATTAATAGTGATGAAGCTATCTGGTCTGTGAGAGTAACAAGGAATTATCGAGCGGTCGGAATACTCGAAGGGGATACAGTGACTTGGTTTTGGATAGGTAGTCATGACGACTATGAGCAGTTTTTCTCATAAGGAATATAAACCGCCTATTGGATTAAAACATTGTTGATTTTTGCTAAGATTAAAATATCTTAGTGATAACTTCTCTATCTAGGCATAAGCTATGCAATCCTTTCCTGTGCTTGGTAACACGATCCGCCCTCTGCAACATCGCGATCTGGAATTTATTCAGCGATTTGCTTCGCCCAGCGATCTTGCCCAAATAGCGGTTAGCGATCTTAGCGGTTGTCGTAGTCGTCAAAAAATCAGCTTACATCAGCTTGCCAGTTGGCTGCCAGCGCCCCTGCAAATGATTCTCAAACCCTACGTTCGGGCGTATGTCTCAGAATGCAATGGCATTATTCAGGGATTTATCAGGGTTTCGCCGTTTAACAACAACAGCAGTACTTGGCAAATCGATCGAGTTGTTGTTCTACCCGAAGCCCAAAATGGTCAGCATCATGTTGGCACACAATTAATTCGTTATTGTCTCGAATCTTGTCTTGAAGCAAGAACATGGGTGTTGCAGGTTGATATCAACCAAAAAGATACGATCGCTCTGTACCGCCAGAATGGATTTCAACCACTGGCGCAGTTTACTGATTGGGAGATTGGTAATGAGGGACTTCAAGAGCTTGCTCAACATTCCCCCGATTTACCCAACTTGATGCCCGTCAGCAATGCCGATGCTAGCTTGCTGTACCAGCTTGACACGGCTGCAATGCCGCCGCATATTCGTCAGGTTTATGATCTTAATGTTGATGATTTCCGAGCCAAGGCGATCGACAAATTGGTGAATCATGGCTCTTTGGTAATTAACCAATTACAAGATGTGTCGGGCTATGTGTATGAGCCACAACGCAAGGCGGCGATCGGTTACTTTTATCTGCTGTTGCAACGACCTACAGGTAATCCCACGAATGAAAAGCTGGTTCACCATTGCCAGTTGACAGTTCACCCTGCTTACACATGGCTTTATCCTGAGTTAACCTCGCAAATAGCGCAGATTGTCGCGAAACAGTCTCCAGAAGGAGCGAGTTTGCAACTATCTTCAGCAGATTATCAACCTGAGCGAGAGGCTTATTTAGAAGGAATTCAAGCTGTGCGTCAAGGACATTCGTTGTTAATGGCGCGATCGGTTTGGCATAAAATCCGTGAAACTAAGCCTGTCCTTGATGGATTGCAGCTTTCACGGATGTTGTCAGGGTTACAACCAACTCCAAAAACGATCCCAGGTAGAATCGAAAACCTACCACAACAGCATCCCCATAACGATGAACCAGTCCAGTGATCAAGCTAATTTGTTCACAAATCGGAGAAATTAGGCTAATGAACAGAATCAATTTTATTGATCACTGTTTTTACTGCCTTTACAAGTAAATCTGGCTGATCTACCCATACAAAATGACCACTTTGGCTTGCCTCAACTTGCAGACAATCTGTGGATAATTGACTTAACTCTAGGTGCATTTTATCCCGCAACTGATTAATGCTTTGCAAAGGAATAAATGTAGTCCAAAAAGTAGGTTTGAAGAAGGAATTGGCTTTAATGCTAACTATAGGCAATGCTCCAAAATGCTTAGCGATACTCACTTGCTCTGAACTTTTGTCGAGATTGATAATCTCTCGGCTCATCGTAATCCAATGCTTGGGAAGACAAAAAGAGCGCTTCACCCGATCGCGAGATTCTTCAGAGAAATTCCGTAACTCTGGCTTGATTAATTCAAATACCCTACATGTTTTCAATAGTCGAATAATCCCAAATGCCGAGCCAAAGATGGACATCACAAAGCCTGACAGAAAAAACAGCTTGAGCGCCTTTAACTGGATCGGCATATTCAGCATCTCTAACTCATGCAGTCCATCGGTGAGGACGATGCCCGAAACTTTTTGAGGAAACAAATGGGCATATAGTCGGACATTGTAACTACCAAAGGAATCGCCTACCAAAATGTAGGGTGGCTCGATTTTTGCTTGAGTTAGCAATATGTCTAGCTCTTTGGCAATTTGTTCACTGGTGCGAGGATGTGGGCTATGGTCGCTCCATCCATATCCAGCGCGATCGCAGATACATACTTTTCCTAGTTTGGCTAATTCCTCAATCAGTAGATAACCTTCTACGCCGCCTAAGCTATGGTCAAGTACGATTGTTGGTTTAGCTTCTCCTAAAGTATAAAGATGCAGCCGATATCCACCGATATCAATCAGTTCACCAATAGGCGATCGCCTATCTTCTAAGTAGCTTGCGATCGCTTGATAAACTGTCATGAAAATTAGCAGCATAACTTGGATTGAGAGCGGCATCTCTAAACTTTATCCCCAACGGAAAACTGCCGAACCCCAGCTTAAACCTGCACCAAAACCAGCGATCGCAATTAGATGATCGGGTTTAATTTTGCCAGCTTGTACCCATTCATCAAGGGCGATCGGGATTGAGGCAGCCGAAGTATTACCATATTTGCCCATGTTACTGACCGCCTTAGCGGGATCAATACCAAAGCGATTTACTACAGCGTCAATGATGCGCTGATTAGCTTGGTGCAGAATCAACCAGTCGAGATCGTGAACATTGAGATTTGCCTTGTGTAGAGATTTCTCGATTACTTCTGGCACTTGTCTTACCGCAAACCGATAAACCTCCTGACCATTCATCGTAATTGGCTCAAAGGTACTGCGTCCTGAATAGTTGATATTGAGTAAGTTATTACCTTTGCCATCGCTTCGCATCTCGAAGCCTAATAAATTATTTTGATTATTTTCGGCATTAGCAGCTTGCAAAACCACAGCACCTGCCCCATCGCCAAACAAAATACAAGTACGCCGATCTTGCCAATCCACCCAACGCGAAAGGACATCTGCTCCGATCAACAATACATTTTTATAAACCCCAGTACGGATATACTGCGATGCGGTGACTACCCCAAACACAAATCCTGAACAAGCCGCCACTAAGTCAAAAGCGACAGCCCGTTCAGCACCCAAAATTTTCTGGACCCGTCCTGCTGTGCCGAACAGGTCATCACTAGTCGATGTCGCTAAAATGATCAGATCAATATCTTCAGGATTTAGCCCCGCCGCCTCGATCGCCTTTTGTCCAGCCTTAGCCGCAAGATTAGCGACCGAATCCTGCTCTCCATCAGCAATATGACGCTCTCTGATGCCTGTGCGTGAGGCGATCCACTCATCGGTGGTATCTACCATCTGTGCGAGATCAATATTGGTGAGTATGCGATCGGGAACGGCGGAACCGCTACCAATAAAACGCACACCAAGGAGAGAAGATTCAGTATTAGTCATGGTCGGTATTTGATCAGATTTCAATTAGGCAAGGGGCTTAAGCCCCTTGTTAAAGCTAGTAGTCTTTTTCAAAGGGTCAAGAAAATTATGTGGGCGGATCGTCTGGTGTGTCATCAGCAGGGACAGCTACCTTGGGTTTGATTTGACCCCGAATACGCTCAAGCACTTCGTTGTCAACGGCATCCTTAGCAACACGGATCGCATTACGAATGCTAACGGCGTTAGAACTGCCGTGGCTAATCACGCAAATCCCTGCGACACCGAGCAGCAAAGCGCCGCCATACTCATCAGCATCAATTCGCTCTTTCACCTTTTTCAGATTCGGCTTCAAAATTAATGCGCCGAGCTTGCCCCGCCAACCCTTAGGAATTTCTTCCTTCAGGATTTGCATCACCGCACTGCCAACGCCCTCAGCAAATTTGAGGATGACATTTCCTGCAAAGCCATCACAGACAATTACGTCAAATTGACCTTTGAGGATATCGCGCCCTTCGGCATTACCTGCAAACAGGATCTGTTGATTTTCTTTTAATAATTGGTGAACCCGAATGGCAAGCTCGTTGCCCTTACAGTCCTCTTCGCCAATATTTAGCAAACCAACCTTGGGTTCTTGGATACCGATCGCATATTTACTATAGAGCGATCCCATAATCGCAAACTGCTCTAAAAACTTGGGGCGACAATCTACATTTGCGCCAACATCAAGAACTAATACAGGCTTGTGGGGAACCTGTGTGGGAAATAATGCGCCGATCGCGGGACGATCTACACCTGATAAGCGTCCTAAACGTAGGAGCGCCGCCGCCATTGCTGCCCCAGAATGTCCTGCTGAAATGACAGCATCAGCCTGTTTACGCTTGACTAAGTTCATGGCCACGGCGATCGAGGAGTTGGGCTTACGGCGCAACCCTTCGAGGGGTTCATCATCCATTTCGATGATGCCCTCTGATGGCACGATCTCTAGGCGATCGCTTTCTTGATAGTTATGCTGCTTGAGGTAGTTCGCGAGGATTTCGCGATCGCCCACTAGCGCTATATCAACATTTAATTGATTCTGAGCTAATATCGCTCCTTCAATCACTTCGCGTGGGGCAAAGTCCCCACCCATCGCATCTACGGCAATTCTCACTATTTGCGATCCTGTCTGAGTTTTATGTCTAAAACTGTAAAGTAATGTATGTAAACCTTAAAAAAATTTTAACATTTTGTGCGTAGCCTTACCAATTTGGATTTTAAAATCGTTGCCGGGCTAGTAGTCTACCAAAAGAAATTTGCGTGGTTATTGAAACGAGCTTTGCTCGTTTCAATAACCACCAACTAGTGGCGAACCCTACAATTTTCAATTTCATAACTAGACGGTCAACAACTTCACAAAACCTTCCTGTTCAAAATGTCGATCTGTAGTTAGAACGTCTGTTAGACCTCGGCGGCGCATCAAGACAAAGCTTACTGCATCACATAATGAGTTGAATCGTAGCCAAGTGTGGGTATGGCGAAAACGATGGTCGGAGGTGCAAGGAGAGCTAGAGAAACAAGAACAAGAAGGTCTGAGTGTCAACTTATCGGTTATTTGGAAAAACATCAGTCAGAGATCATCTGTCAGAGACCATCGACTACGACCGTCGCAGACGGGTTGGTAAATGTATTGGTAGTGGACGGATGGAGAAAGGTGTTGACTTAGTCGTTGGTCATCGACAGAAAAAGAAAGGACTGAGTTGGAGTAGAAATGGTAGCAAAGCTTTAAGCTTGCTCAAAATAGCCGAACTTAATGGTCATTGGAATCATCTTTGCTTCCCTTCTCAACCTGTTTAGTCATCAACGAATTATTTACATCAAGAGAAATTTCCTGCCTTCTATCTTAAATTTGATCTTCTGCTACATCAATTTTAGCTCTCGAAAATGTGCTAACCATAATGTGCTAACCATAATATTCTCAATTGAGTTTACTAATGAAGTCAGGTGCAATTCTACTAATAAGATGATAGCAAATAATTAAGTTACCGAGAAAAATTTATTGGGCTGTACTATATTTTAGTTGATGGTATTAGCTTTCAGTCTTTGCAGTACTTTGGAGTAGAATAAACCATAGATTTTTTATTCTTTGCTGCTATGAGTCAAACTGATAACCTAGAAGAACGCTTTCGTGAGCTAGAACGCGAGGTCATGGGCAAGCAGGCTAATAGTCAACAGCCTAGCCAACCCCACAATCCAGACAAACGTGCCGAACCTGAGTTTGTTGCCGTGAGCCAAGGTGTAGATGCAGCAAAAACAGGCTTAGCTAGCCTCATTGATTGGGTAAATAGTCTGACTGGGGCAAGCAAGGTGGCGGCGATCGTGGTGATTGGGCTAGTCGCCTTTACAATTGTGAGTTTTGTATTTAAACTGATATCACTAGCAATTTCTCTAGGTATTCTGGCGCTAGTTGGATTTATTTTATATAAAGTATTCTTTGAGCCTAATCCTAAATAGCGTGGTCAGCAATTTGCGCTAACCATAGCTCACAATCAGCTTTTATCAGGGTTAAACCTATGACTATTTCTCGTGCATCGCGTAGACCGATTCAGCCTAAGTTGCGTTCTATGCCACTGCGTAAGACCCCTTCGGCACTTTATATCCAAATGCATCAACTGGCTAACGAGAAAGAGCGCTTGCAAGAGGAGTTGATAAGAGTCTGCGATCGCCAGCAACAAATAATCGATCGCCTAGCTGAACTTGATCGCAACCTTGCCCAACTAGATAGTGAAGTCGAGAATAGTGGGGCGATCGCGGAAATGACCGAAACTCAGTTTATCCAGAAAATCAAAGCTAAGCCCACCGAGCGCATTCAAACAACTCGTGGTGCAACTTATGAAAGCATGACAATCGAGTATTAAAAAATAATCTCAAGAAAAAACAGGCTAGCCAACGATGACTAACCTGTCAATTTGCATAGTTAACTCGCAAGGCTAAGCACCTATTGCAAGACGAGCTTGACATTGGCATTGCTTAGACCAGGACGCTTTACTTCAGTCAGAGCCTTGTTCACCGCATACTTTTGGTTGATCGAGTTGATCAATTCAGTCTGATTGTGCTTTTTGGCAACACCCCAAAGATCGGCAATCAGATCGAAGGAACCATCAGCATTACGAGACCAGCCTAGATCGTAGTCACCTTCAAGAGTAGCCACAATGTCAGCGCGGATGCGTTGGCTGTTATAGCCGCGAACATCAGCTTCAGTGTTGACACTAATACCTAGATCGCGCAAAGACGACTTAAGGACTTCGGCATCAGTAATTTTTGTGCGAAGAGTGCTGAAATGAGACATAATAGCTTAGCTCCTGTAAATAATTGTGAACGTGATTGTGGACGTGATTATGAACGCAAGTCTTGGACTCAATTGTTAACTCGGACGTGAGACATAAGAGTACTGGTGGTTCTTACTCCTATGTTAGCTGCTAGCCTAAAGATCTTTTAATAAGATATCTTTAGAATCTAGCCTTACCTCTGCTGTCTGCAAAAACAGCAGAATAAGCTTTTTAAAACTCCATACGCTGATATTCAGCGACGGAAGTTGCGGCGGGTCTAGCCCGCATCCTTGCCCAGTCACGCAAAGCAGCAACCTGCTCAGTCATCGTGCGTGAGAGCGGAGTCGTTGATTTCACAGCCGAAATGATATCTAGCTGTGTAAACTCCCGTTCTTGGGCAAAAGCTTCATACATAGCGGCAATTACCGCCTGCTCGATTTCCGCCCCCGAAAAACCATCGCTTACTTTCGATAGTTGTTCAAAATCGAATCTTTCTAACTTTGTGACATCTGGACGACGTTTGCACAGATGAATTTTAAAGATATCTCTGCGTTCTTCACCGTTAGGTAAATCCACAAAGAAAATCTCATCAAAACGCCCTTTGCGTAGAAATTCCCCTGGCAACTTTTCGATACGATTTGCCGTAGCCATTACGAATACAGGCGATTTTTTCTCCTGCATCCATGTCAGGAACGTGCCGAAAATCCGCGATGATGTGCCGCCATCAGAATCAGCCGATCCCGCCCCACCTGCAAAAGCCTTATCAAGTTCATCAATAAATAAAATCATCGGTGAAATCGATTCAGCCACCTTAAGGGCATTTCGGAGATTTGCTTCAGACTTGCCAACGGTTGAGCCATCATAGACGCGCCCCATATCGAGACGAATCAAGGGCAATGACCAGAGCCGAGCAGTTGTCTTGGCGATTAAGGACTTTCCACAACCAGGAACACCGAGAATTAGCATTCCTTTCGGTTGAGGCAACCCATAATTCCGCGCTCTCTGACTAAAGGCATTCGATCGCTGCTGCAACCAATGCTTTAGCTCTTCTAATCCTCCGACATCATCAATGTTCTCTTCATCCTCCATGTATTCGAGGATGCCATTGCGGCGAATTAATTGTTGTTTTTCAGAGAGAACGATCTCAACTTCCGCTTCTGTAAGCTTGCCATTAGTGACTTGTGCTTTGCGGTAGACCTTTTCCGCTTCGTCTTCAGTTAATCCTAAAGTTGCTCTAACCAGTTTTTCGCGGGTTTCTGTGGACACCTTTCTGGTAAGCACTTGTCCAAGCTGCCGATCAAGAACTTGCTCGATCGCTTGAATGTCTGGTAAAGGAAAATCAAGGACAACAATTTCTTTTTCGAGTTCAATGGGAATAACTTGGACAGGCGACATCAAAATGATCGTTTTCTGAGTGCCTTTAAAGTTAGCGACTGCATCGCGCAAACACCGCACTGCCACTGGATGATCAAAGAAAGGATGAGCGTCCTTAAATATATAGATCGCAGGATCTTTTTGGTCGGCACGGATTACCCATTGCAGGGCTGCTTGAATCGACTCAGTATTGTGTTGGGCTGAACCAGACACCTGACCTGTTTGCCCCTGCTCCACAATTCCCCTTGTTGAAGTCCACACAAATAGACGGCGCAGGGGTTTTAGTTCGGCGATGGCGGCGATCGCTCTTTCTGCTCTCTCTTCCTCTGGCGTATTGAGGTAGATCAAGGGATATTGGGCTTGAATTAAAATGCTAAGTTGTTCTTGCATATACTTAAATACAGAGGCTTGAGCCTCCGTCCTCACCTTGTCTACGGGAAAAGTCTATAGGAAAAAATATTTCGGAAGATGATGTCGAAGGATTCAGATAACTGAAACCAGTTCTTCGTCAGTACTATCAGATTTAGAGCTAGCTTTAGAGCCAGATTTGGAACTAACACTAACTGGTGATGGCTGAGTGCGACTTCCGCCGATCGCTAGTAGCTCACCATCGCGGAGTACAACTGTTTGGGAACAGCTTGGACAGTTGTAGGTTTGATGAGTGTGTCCTATACCTGACGATTCAACTATGTCGGCATGAGCCAAATAAAAGCTGATTGCTTTTTCTGCCAAATCCGACATTGAGTCACCATCAATTGCCGAGCGGATTTTAAGCTGTTGATGTAGCCGTTCGGGAAGATAGAACGTTACCTTTTGCTTGTCTTGCATAAATGGTTAAGAAAGATGAATACCTAGGTATGAAATTAAAGTTACAGCCATAGCCTAAAACTGTCAAGACTCTATGCCATCATGACAGCAATATCTTAATATTTTGTTACACAAGTCCAAAAGCATTCAATAAAGCATTCAATAAAGCATTCAATAAAGCATTCAATAAAATTGGATATTGATACACAAAAGGAGGAACAAAACTAAAATTACCCCAGTCTTTAAGGTTTAATAAGGAATCTCGAATAGCGCATCCAATCGTCAATGGAGTCAGATATGGGTATCTATGAAAATCGAAAAATTAAACTCAATCTAAAACTAGGATGGGTATTCCTAGTAAATATTGGGATATTGTTGGCGATCGCCTCGTCCAGCTCTGCTCAAAGTACAATTTCCCTAAATAGGAATTTTCGTAACGATCCCACCAAGCTGACTGGTAATGGCGGCGGCAGTAATAGCCTTGCAAGTATTGCTAAAATTGCTGGTAACTGTCGTGGATATGCGAATAACGAAAACAAACCTAATCACACGATTACTTTGAACGAGCCTTTTCCCATGTTGGATTTTTTGGTAAATTCCACAAATAATAATGATGATCCAACGATGTTAATTAAGGGACCTGACGGAATTACTATTTGTGCTGACGATGAGTCGAAGGGGCGTTTTCCACAAGTTAGCTTGCGTTTGCCGAATGGTCGATTGCCTAAAGGTGATTACCAAGTTTGGGTTGGTTCTAAAACAACTAATCAGTCTTTTGCATACACATTATATTTGAGTGAAACACGCCAGTAATGAAGTTCTTAAAATTACCGATCGCTTTTCTTGGATTCACGCTCTCACCAAGCTTGCTACTGGTGTTACTATCGGTTTCACCAACTATTAGCCAAGAAGCTATGAGCCAAGAGGTTTTGAAACCGATTGCACCCAAGTTTACTCCTGATCCCCAAGTTTATTCTGGCAAAACTGGTGGCGATCAGCCATTACAATCTATTGCGACAAATAGGGCGAATGGACAATGCCAAGGCTTAGCGGAACAAAGCCCTAATCATACTTTGAAACTGGAAAAAGATTTTGGGCAGTTGAGCTTAAAGGTGGCGGGCGATCGCGAATTGTCACTGTTGGTCAAAGGTCCTGACGGAATTTACTGTCGTAGTGGCAAAAATCCCCAACTTTCTGGGGCATGGGTATCAGGAAGATATGAAATCTGGGTTGGTATCGAAAATGGCGATCGCACGAATTACCGCCTATCAATTAGTGAAACCAGTCAATAATCAAAAGTAAATAAGCAAAAATCAAGCGCTTCGCCTCACCACTAGAGTAATATACTTTCAAAACTTACTGTGAAAACCTACTTTCTATAGCTACTAATAATATGGCTCATATTGGTATTCTCTGTCCTGGGGCGATCGGTCATTTAAATCCCATGTGTAATTTGGGTGATGAACTGTTGCGGCGGGGTCACAAAGTCACATTGTTTGGTGTGCCAGATGTAGCAAAAAAAATTTCACAGTCTAACTTGGAATTTTATGAAATTGGAGCTAGTGATTTCCCTATTGGCAGCATTGATACTATGTATGCTGAATTAGGAAAGTTAACTGGATTGAAAGGGGTGAAGTTTGCCATTAAGTTTTTTGAAAAAGAAGCTAGGATGCTGTTCTGTGATGCGCCCGCCGCTATTCGTGACAGTGGAATAGATCTACTTCTTGTCGATCAGTTGACTAGGGCTGGAGGAACCATAGCCAATTATCTAAAATTACCTTTTATCACTGTTTGTAATGCATTGCCGATGAATAGAGAGGCAGATATGCCTCCGTATTTCACTCACTGGGGATATCGAAAAACATGGTGGGCGAGATTGCAAAATCGGTTAGCAAATGGACTCATCGATTACCTGAGTAAAGACCTTTGGAGTACTTTGGTGCAGCAGAGAGAGTCATGGGAATTGCCTCCTCACCTGAGCCGAGATGAAGCCTATTCGCAAATTGCCCAAATTGCTCAATTGCCTCAAGAACTAGATTTTCCTCGCCAACAAATCGTGCCTTGGTTTCATTATGTCGGTCCTCTCAAAAATTCATCAGACATAGAGCCTGTATCTCTAGAAAAGCAGTCTTTCACTTTTGAGAAACTCAATGGAAAACCCATAATATATGCAAACTTAGGTACATTGCAAAGCCATAATTGGGATGTTTTTCGTTGCATTTCCGAAGCATGTTTAGACATTGATGCACAGTTAGTTATTTCTTTGGGAAATCCTCAAGCTGATCCAGCGAAAACTAATTTTGTGGGCAATCCACTTGTAGTTCCCTTTCCACCGCATCAACAACTCATCAACCGCGCTCACCTAGTTATTACTCATGCAGGTAGCACCGCATTAAGTTGTTTGAGTAGCGGCGTTCCTATGGTTGCTATTCCTATCACCACCGATCAACCAGGAATGGCTGCAAGACTAGCCAAAGCTGGTGCGGCTGAAGTTGTCCCTCTTGGAAAACTGGATGTTGTTAAATTAAAGGCTGCCATTAAGCGGGTATTTGAAGATCCTAGTTATCGAAATAATGCGGTCAAACTATCCAATGCTATTCGAGAAGTTGGTGGGGTAAATTATGCTGCTAATGTTGTAGAACAAGCAATAAATACTAAGGCTCCTGTTTTAAATAGTCGCTTAAATGGTCGCTTGATCAAATAATCAATCTTTTAATCAATGTTGAAAATTAATGTTTAAGTTTGCTCACAAATTCACCCGCTTAGCAATCTATACAGGCTTGAGTGTCGGTCTAAGTTTGGGGATTAGCGCGATCGCTCCAGTAATTTCTCCAATATTTTCTCCAGTAATTGCCCCAATATTTGCTGACGATAGCAGTCTAGCGATCGTGACACGGCGCGGACACTTGCGCGTGGGGATGGATGCCTCCCTCGGCGGTCCTTATATGTTTTGGAATAGCAAAACCCAATTTTATGATGGGTTCGAGATGGAAATTATCCGAGAAATTGCGGCAAGATTAAATATTGAGCCACGTCCAATCAACATTCCTTGGACAACTCAACCTGAAAATCTCGCTTCACGACAAGTTGATATGCTTCTCAGTGCAAGGGAAGAAGGGGCGCTGGAATCAGGGAATACTAACGGAAAATTCATAGAAAGCGCCGCATATTATCGGAGTTCGCAACGGTTACTAATCAGATCCGATGGCACACAAATTAAATCCTTGCGCGATATGATTGGCAAGCGGGTGGGAGTTGTGGCAAATAGCGGAGGCGCGGCGATCGCAGAAACCTATAATAAAAATAGAGGCAATGCGATTAGGCTGTTTTCATCAAGGGATCTTGATCGGATGGTAATCCAACTCCGCGATCGCCAGCTTGATGCGATGATTCTTGATGAACCGATCGCCGTATGGCAAGTGCAAAACAACCCCAATTTTATAATTGTGGGTGAGCCTTTGATCCCGATTCGCTTGGTGGCGATGATCAACAAAGATGACTTGTCGCTGAAAAAAGCTGTGGATCAGGCTTTAACAGATATGCGACAAGACGGTAAACTCGAACAGATACTCAAGAGGTGGAACCTATGGGAAAGCCAGAAAACTCTAAAATAAAATTTAAAATCGACAAAGGGATGGCAAGCTATGGTATGAGCGATCATTACGCCATACTTGGTTTGCCAGTGACCACTAGCCCTGAACAAATTCGCAAAAAATTCCTTAAACTCGCTAAAATTTTACATCCTGACATCTTTGGTAGAACGGCTGAAGAAAAAGAGATGGCGACCCAATATTATGCCAAGATGGTCAGCCCCGCTTATCAAATCCTCAATAGTGATCGCGAACGTGGCGAATATCTGGCGACTTTGAGAATGTTTGCCCAAAATAAAAAGGTAAAGCAAGAAGTTCCTAAACTGAGTAGTGAATTGGCTCAAAAGCTTTATCAAATGCCCCATGAAGTGACCTATAAGCAATATGTTGAGCAGATTGCGCCCAAGCAATATGAGAGCCTAGACTCAATTTTGGAATATTCCGCAGTCCTGAGCGAGTTGAACCTCGTTTATTTATTGACCCAGCCCACTCTCAACTTCGGTTCTGCCGCACCTGCCCAAAGCAATGTCAGTCAGGAAGTAAATGCTGCGCCAAAGGTTGTTCAATCTCCAGCGCTGCGGAATCTAAATATGGCGGAATTATTCATCAGTAAAAAACAATGGACGGACGCGCTTAAGGAATTAATTCTTGCCGAAAAACTTGATCCGAATAATGCTAAGGTCTATGCACTCAGGGGTTTAGTGCAGATGAATCAAAATGCCAATGCGATCGCTAAGTCTAGCTTTCAAAAAGCCCTCAAGCTTGATCCTAAGGAACCAACTGCGCTCAAATATCTAAGTCAGGTAAATGTCGCAACTCAACCAAAAGCACCTGAAAAAGCCCCCGAAAAGAAGGGTGGGATATTTGGATGGGGTAAAAAATAACCATACAAATAACTGTGCAAATAAATTAGCGATGACGAGGCAAATACTTTGGATTTCCGTAGACTGAAATACTACCGTCATAACTCGCTCATCCTGTTTGTCAGTAGTGATCTTCAGCTTACAACGGCGATCGCGGATATTCTGGCAACCGAAAATTACAATTGCATCGTTGAAACTAGTGGTGAAAAGGCTTGGGAAATTATTCTCCAAAAAAAGCCTGCGATCATTATTGCTGATTGGGCGATCGATGACATCTCAGGGTTAGCACTATGTCATCGCGTCAAGTCCAACCTAGCCCATCCAGAATTAATGGATACCTATTTCATCTTGCTCGTTGAGGCTGTCAATCCTACACAGCGTCAAATTGGATTAGATACGGGAGCCGATGAATTTCTTGCTAAGCCTATCGATGCTTCTGAACTAAAAACTCGATTGCGGACAGGGATTCGTGTTAGTGCTTTGACGCAATCTTTGACATGGACCAATCAAAGGTTATTAGCTAACGGCGATTTACTAGAGTCTCTGGCTCTATCCGATCCCTTAACCAAAGTTTTGAGTGAGTCCGCCTTTGAGCAAGTAATCCCCAAATTAATGCGGCAATTTCGGGGGCAAGGTAACTATAAAGACTATGGGTTCTTAAGTGTATTGATAATTGATATCGATCGCTTCAAACATATTAGTCAGTCCTATGGTGTCAGGATTGGCAATGAGGCGATTAAGGCGATCGCAGGGCGGTTGAGTCATGCTTGTGGGGCGAAAAGTTTGATCTATCGTCATGGTTTAGATGAATTTGTTTGTGTCACGCCCCATCGAGATCGCGAAAGTGGCTCACAACTTGCTAATGATTTTCTAGCCAGTATTCGGAGTCATCCGATCGCCGTATCATCAGGATTGTTATTTCCCTTGACCATTAGCATCGGAGGCGTGGTTAAAGCGTTAGATAATCAGCAGATGGTAGATGAATCATCGGATATAAGCTTTGGTGAATTAGTGGCGCTATCTGAGCAATCCCTATTACAAGCCCAGCAGTCTGGCGGCGATCGCGCCTATATCGAAGAAAATGGACATTAAGCATTGCTACAAACTTTTGGGGTTGTCATCTAGCGCCACCTTAGAAGATATCAACAAAGCTTACAAAGCTCTGGCTTTGCTGTGGCATCCCGATCGCATTCCTAGAGAAAATGTTCAGCAGCAGCTTCAAGCCCAAGAAAAGCTCAAAGAAATCAATCACGCCAGAGATAGTTTACGCAAAGCCGTAGAACAAAAAGAGTTTGCCGATCAAACCAATCCTAAACCCGCTCCTCGCCAGTCTTATCAATATCAAAACCAATATCAATCACGTCAGCCGCGTCAACCTCGTCAGCAAGACAGCGATCGTCAATCCTATAAATCCTATAAAGACCATGACAGCGATCGATCTTCCTCCAATCACCAATCACCAAACTACCAATCCCAAAATTATCAGTCTCCCAATCACCAACCGCCCAATTACCAATCCCAAAACTATTATCAAAACAATAATCAACAACCCCCAACTCCAAAATCACCGACAACTAAACCCGATTTAATTGGAGCCGATTTAAGAGGCGCAAATCTACGCGAAAAATACTTGGAAGGTCGCAATCTCAGCAATGCAAATCTCAGCAACGCCGATCTTAGCGATGCTTTTTTGCATCGAGTCAATCTACAGGAAGCCAATCTGCGGGGTGCAAATCTATTTCGAGCTAATCTGTTTCAAGCTAATTTACAAAAAGCCGATCTGCGCGAGGCAAACTTAATTGGAGCCGATCTCAGTGGCGCTAACTTAAGTGGTGCAGATATGCGCGGCGCAAAAATTGGATTTGGTGAAAAAATCATGGTTAAACTCACCAGTGTCAACTTAACAGGCACAATTCTGCCCGATGGTTCCGTCCATTCTTAACGTCTATCGATGGATCATCCTTAGAGGAGTGGCGCAAAGCCCTCTCTTTTGGCTTTGATGCAAAACAAAAATAGCGGGCATTGCCAATTATTAGTTAGCAATCCACGCTATAGAGGAATTATCCGAGACATTTCAATACTCTATAGACTTTCAATGGCGCAAGCATCCGCAAAAATGCTTGAGTTCAACCTAAACTGCACAATCCTTTAAAAGTGTTGCTTCGTAAAGCTTTCAAAGGATTTTTTGGGATTAAATTTGTTTAGTTAAGTGAGCTATTCAGTGAGTGCAAATATCTCACAAGAGCCTAGAACGCAAATATTAAGTAACAAATTTTAACTAAAGTTTTTGAGTAAATCAGACTTATATCTTTTTATCTATTTCTCAAGAGAGATTTGCGATCCCCACTAATAACGTAGGTTTAAAACTGGTTGGTATAAGAAAATACTTTGCAGCCTTAAATTCAGATCAATCTAAGACGTATTTAAGGGATAAAAACATCAAAAATTTTCCCGAATTATTATTATTCATATATCTATAAATACGCTTAATTTTTTGTCTTTATTCTTAACAAACAATACTGTTGCTTAACATCTAAATACTAATGGTTACTCTAGCTGCAATATGGACAATATCCCTGAGTTCAATACTATCTGGGACTTCATTGCCAATATTTCCGACATTAAATCTTGAGCCAAATACTAATTCATCCTCAAAATATAGTTATCAAGAAGCGACCTTTATTGACAAAAATCAGTCGGTTTTTGTGCATACTCGATATGCGATCTCCTTACAGGTTTACTCATCTACAGAATGGTTGATTTTGGTTAATCGACAGCCAACATTTGTGGTCAAAGATTTAGCAAATGCGGTGATCGCTGCCTCCAAACTCGCCACAATTATGAATGCGCCAGACTTTGAACCAAAGTATCTTCAGCCGATAGAGCAAGGTGATAGTTACATGGGCAAATATAAAGATCAAACCCTATTTACAATCCTTAAATCTGATGTTGTTAATCCTTCGCTGAAACTGACCCAATGGATTAATAACCTGCGTGTTGCGGCTGGAGTCGAGCCTCTAACCCTAGTCGAAGCCCAAAAACAAATGCATCAATTGACGGCAACTGGCGATCGCATTGATGGACTTGCCTCTTGGTATGGACCTTATTTTCAAGGTAGACAAACTGCTTCTGGCGAAAAATTTGAGCAACAGAACTTTACGGCGGCGCATCAGAGTTTGCCCTTTAACACCTATCTCAAAGTTACCAACCTGCATAATGGTCGGTCGGTAGTTGTCAGAATCAATGATCGTGGTCCCTATTTTGGCGATCGCAATTTGGACTTATCCCATGCAGCCGCGATCGCACTCAACAGCGATGAAGCTGGCGTAGTCCCAATTTCGGCAACAGTGTTGGTATCGTCAATAAATTAATTTGCAAAAGAGTGTGTTGCCAAGCAACACACTCTTTTGGGTTTAGTGACCCCATGAGGGTAAAACAACAGTAAACTTTGTGCCAATGTTGACTTCACTTTCCACTGCTATTTTGCCGTGATGAGCATCCACAGCTTGTTTAGCTATATATAAGCCCATTCCTAACCCCTTGACACTCCCCACATTCTCAGCCCTTAAAAAGGGCAAAAACAGATTAGTCAAATAATCACTAGGTATGCCAATACCGTGATCACGAATACTTAAAACCAACTGCTCAGCATCACAGTTTAAATCAACGTCAACAGTTCCCCCATCATAGGAATATTTAATTGCGTTGGACACCAGATTCATAAATATATGCCATAGCAACTTCTTGTCAAGTATTAATTTCGGACTTGAATTTTGACTGTTAGTTTGACTGTGAAATTGAATTTGACATTTACAGACATTATCTTCTGACTGAAAGGTTTCGACTAATTGTTGGCAATAAGCGATCGCGTCAATGCTTTCGGGATGGAAGGGAAACTTGCCAGATTCTGAGGCGGATATGAATTTTACCTCCTCCAACAACCAATTAATATCTTTAATTGCTGATTGAATTGAGGCGAGATTTTTGTCTCGACCTTCCTTACTAATAGTTCCTTCAAAATTTTGTAATTTCCAAATTAGCAGTCGAATCACCGACATTGGCGTAGAAAACTCATGGGAAGCGATCGCTAATAATCGAGATTTTAAGAGATGTAATTCTTTTTCTTTATCTAATGCTTCTTGTAATATTTTTTCTTCTTTATATTTTTTTAATGCGAGGATAATTGCCATGTTAACTTCAGCATACCGAAGCGGCTTAGTGAGATATCCATAGGGAGAAGTGGCGATCGCCTGTTCTAACGTATCCGAATCGCTAAATGCCGTGAGATATATGACGGGAATTGACGCAATTTTATGGATTTCCTTGACTGCCGTAATTCCACTATTTGCCCCTCTTAACTTAATATCCATCAAAATAATATCTGGATGTTGACGAGTGATTGAAGCGATCGCGCTATCACTACTATCAACTATTGCCATTACCCTATATCCCAAATCTGACAACACATCGGAGAGAGCATGAGCTGTAACCAGTTCATCCTCTACAATCAAAACGTTGGCTAGGGGATTGGGCTTTATTGCCATATTTTTCACTTCAGATTTTTTCCTAACTTAGGATACAAGACTTTTGGCTTAGTTTATCGTTTAATTATACTATTAGTATATAAAATCAAAAATTAAACCTAGGGTAAAACGCATCTACAAGCAAATTTTATTGCAAAACTGATTTTGAAGTGATCAGATAGGTTTCGGCACAAAAATTTATTTTATTTGCCTTAACAGGATACAATGGGAGATCCTTGCTTCTAGGCTTTAATATATCGCTATCAAATTACTAGAAGCCAAATAACTGCCCGTAAGGAAATAAATCAATGACTGTTAAGCGTTTATACGAAACCATGTATATTTTGCGCCCTGATCTTCCCGATCAGGAAGCCGATGCAGCGATCGCTAAGTATCAAGAATTTTTAGTTCAGCAAGAATCAGAAGAGATCACGATTCAACATCGTGGCCGACGTAGATTAGCCTATGACATTAAGGGACATCGCGAAGGTATTTACATTCAAGTAAATTATTTGGCAACTCCTAAAACCATTGAAAGCCTCGAAAAATCGATGCGTCTGGCTGATGATGTAATTCGTTATATGACAATCAAACTTGAACCAGAAGCTCTTGAAGAAGATGCCGAAGCAATCCCTAGTGCTGAAGAGCCTATAGCTGAGACTGTTGTAGAAGACGTAGCTGAAGTTGTTGCTGAGTAAGTAATCAAACAAAAAAGAGGCTGTGCTAAGCACAGCCTCTTTTTTTATATACAGAAAAATTACAGAATGCCCCAGAAGTGAAGTACGCCTTGACCGCTAATTAGTTCGATCGTCAGAGCTGATACAAATCCGATCATCGCTAAGCGACCATTCCAGTTTTCAGCGCCAGCAGTGAAACCCCAGTTCCATACATTACGGTTTTCGTCAGACATAATCGATTTACCTTGTGATGTGATTTAGTTACCTTACATTGAGAAATGTAACAGATTCCTTGTTGATTAGCAATATTTCTTTACATTTTCCATCTTTAGGTAGACAAGACCTAACTTTGAGATCAACCTACAGCTAGCAATTCATTAAGCTTGTTTTTCAGGTTCGGCGATGCCATAAGCGGATTGTAGATTTCTCCTGCATAGGGCTGCCAAACGTGACTAGGGCTAAAGAAGCGAAATACTGGCAATATTTCTAGCTCTCGTTCGAGTGTTTTTGCTAAGACTAGTCCTGGAATGTATAGGTTAGAGGATTCTTCAATAAGCTCACTATAAGTCCTGAACTCATCGACTTCAACACCAACTAGTGCATAACGGAATGGGGGAGCAAATCGTAGAGACTGATAGAGTAAGATGCCCAACTCTGTCATTAAATAAGCACTTTCAGGACTATCTATGCCCACTCCGCTAAGGTTATTGGGCGAAACAGCATCTGCAAGAGCAGCATTGACAATTGCATCAGAAGACAAGCTATCTATACCCACTTCGCTAAG
>JBILGV010000191.1:0-2717 GCA_044350865.1 Pseudanabaena sp.
TTTTCAACACTATCAATGTCAGGCACTTTATTTATATAGCCTAATATCCATTCTCTCAAATTAATCATAAAAAAGCTATTTTAGTAGAGTGCGTTAGCTTTAGCATAACGTGTCATTATTGAAGTGTGATTGCCAATCTTGTAGGTTGGGTTGAGGTGACGAAACCCAATATTACCTTTATTCCTTACCTTAATATTTCCTCGCTAATAAAATTGGAGTTCTCACTTTGTCAGGGAGAGATTGCAGCAACTCGACAATGTTGCGTTCCTTAACCCAACCTACAAGATCAGAGATCGCACTTTTTAACATCAATTAAATGAATTTTTACAACCTTTTACATAACAAATATTTGTGCGTTACGCTATCTACACCAACGCTCTTGACACCGATTGCTTGAATTGATAGAACAGTAATCGGAGATCTTGGGTGAGTATTTGATGTTCAAAGAATATTATAACCGACGATTTCAGGAGATTCTAGGTTCTTCCCCGCACCCATTAGAGGGGCTTGGTGATGACGTTGTTCAAGCAAAGATGTTGGAGTGTAAATTAACTCTTCCCAAAGCACTTTTTGATTACTATGCTCTAGCAGGTGAGCATCCGATCAATACAGTGCATAATCAACTACTCCCCATCGAGCAGATTCGGTTGATAAATAGCAAGCTTATCTTTATGGAGGAGAACCAGTGTGTTGTTTATTGGGCAATAGACCAAGCTGATATCAACAGCCCAAATCCGATTGTTTGGCAAGGTATCAATGGTGATATCGTTGCTTGGCATGAGGAACCATACAAACTAAATCAGTTCCTTATGGCAATGTGGAATTGGACTATGACTGAAGAACAGGAAGCAGCAGAGAACTAAGGCTCAATAATCGCCTAAGCTTTACGGAATCAAATCGAGAAACATCGCCCCAATTTCTGTTTCATCAGCCTTACAAATCCCACGTTCCGTAATTAGTCCTGTTACCAATCTCGCAGGTGTGACATCAAAAGCATAATTTAATGCAGGAGTTTCCAAAGGTGCAACCCGCACTTTACCGATCGCACCATCAGCTTGTAGCCCCTGCATATAGAGAACTTCATCAGCGCTACGAGTCTCGATCGCTATTTCTTTAATTCCATCGGAGATTTGCATATCAAAAGTGGAACTTGGTAGCGCCACATAAAAGGGAACATTATTGTCATGAGCCGCGAGAGCCTTGAGATATGTACCGATTTTGTTGGCAACATCACCACTACGGGTAGTGCGATCGGTTCCCACGATACAGAGATCGACCTTGCCGTATTGCATTAATAGTCCACCCGTATTATCAGCAATTAATGTATGGGGAATCTGCGATTGTCCTAACTCCCATGCAGTCAAATTCGCGCCCTGATTGCGGGGACGGGTTTCATCGACCCAAACATGGATATTAATCCCCCGATCGCTAGCTTCATAAATGGGCGCTAAGGCACTACCGCGATCGACGATCGCGAGCCATCCTGCATTGCAATGGGTGAGGATATTGACGGGTTCGCCTTGGGGTTTAGTTTTAGCGATCGCTTCAATCAATTCGCAGCCATATTTACCAATATTCCTTGTACCAATTACATCTTCATCGGCAATGGCGATCGCTTCTTTGAGGGCTGTTTCTACTAGGTCAAGTTTTTTGACGGCGGCTTTTTCTAATACGGTAATTAAGCGATCGACTGCCCACATCAGATTTACGGCAGTAGGACGGGCGCGACGAATTTCGGCTGAGAGGACTTTAATTTTATCCAGATCGCCGTTACTTTCTCTAGCGGCTAGGTATACACCAAAGGCGGCGACATTGCCAATTACACCAGCACCGCGCACGGTCATGTCTTGAATGGCGAGGGTTGCCTCAGCGCTAGTTTTCAGAGTTTTGGTTACTAAGCTAAAGGGTAACTGGGTTTGGTCAATGACGATTAGATCGCCGTTTTCTAGCCAGAATGCTTTATATGTAGAATTCATAATTTCTGCTCAGATATATATCTCTTGATTCTAATTATGATCTAACCATATGCCTACCACTTTCTTCTCTCTCGTTGCTGAGAACATCTTCTCAAGAGAGTCAGCCAAGGAACAAAAAATAAACAACTTATGCATTTTGAGGGATGGCTCTATAGCTCCATTTAGGAAGATATTCATCAAAAATAATCGGTAGATTTTCCTTGAAACCATCCATAACCTGTCTACCCTTGCCATAAACTTTATCGATAAGATTAACGATTACCCTCAATCCAGTTTTAGTAGAAGTTTTTTCAATCAGAGATTTTACTAGCTCAATACTCGCAAAAATCACACCTTCGCAAGCTCTGGTCACATGGGGAAATAAACGATGTTCAATGGGATTGTATTTCGATGTATAGGGAGGGTAATGCGCTATTCTGATTTCAATACCGATTTCATTAGATCTAGTTCTGGTATTTGCTCAAAGCAACTCTTCCTTCCTCCTACGCTTCAATAGCTGCATATCTTCGCTTGTCTTTCTCACTTAGTGACGTGTAAAACTTCAACATCTCCGCTTCAATCTCTTCTCAAAAGTACATAATTAAGAGCTGTTTTTTTATTTATTTTATCCTTATTTGCACTTGGACTTTGGAGAAATTTGAAGCAAAAAATGGATGAACGTGCCATTACGGGGGAGAAAATATGGGACATGAGAAATCGAAGCACAGATGATTTAGGAGTACTAAAATAGTAGTATTTGCC
>JBILGV010000192.1:0-2713 GCA_044350865.1 Pseudanabaena sp.
TGAAAGGTTAGAAGTAATTACGGGTGTACCACAAGCCATTGCTTCGAGTACAGGCAGCCCAAATCCTTCCCACAGCGATGGAAATACTAAAGCGATCGCGCCACTAATAATTTTCGGCAAATCATCGTATGCAACATAGTCCAGAAATTTAATACGATCAGTAATACCTAACTCTTGGACTTGTTTTTTTTAAGCTGGCGTATAGCGATTTGAAGGACCAGCTAACCAAAGTTGATACTCATGATTTAATGATAAGTTTGCGAAGGCGTAAAGCAGGCGACTAATATTTTTATAGGGATCGTGTCTGCCAATGTATAGGAAATATGGTGAATGATTATAAGATCGTCTTTTTAAATCATCTTCTATTGCTGGTCGAAAATGATGAGAATCATAGGCTAACAGAATAGGTGTGATCTTCCGAATAGGAATTTGATAAAATTTAGTAATATCATTAGCTGTTGATTCTGATATACAAATGATATGTTGTGATTGCTTGAAAACTTCAGGAGTATAGTATTTGTGATACATCGCTAATGGAGAAAAACACTTAGGAAACCGAAGTGGTATCATGTCAAATGATGTGACCACAAAACGACAGTCATTATATAAAGGAGCCTCTGGGATAGGGGAAAATAAAAGTTTGGATTTGAGATTCTTGTAGATTTTTGATGATTGAAACTGAGTCCAAGCTAAACGCCGCAAATGTCCTTTTATTCCATTATCAGGTGTGAGATTATTTGGGATAGGATAGCAATTAAAATCTAGGTATTGTTGTGAGGCTAGTAATGTGGGTGTGAGTGATTTTAAATATGGAAACAAGTTGTTTACATAGATTCCTATTCCTGTTGGCTGAGAAAATAAAACAGACAAATTAATAAGTAACTGGTTCGATTCTGACATTTTAATGATTAAAGAATACGTCTACAGGCTTTCAATGTTTCTTTAGTTGTATTCGCCAAAAAAATATTGTGGCTCTTACTTTACTTTTACTAATTGAGTTTTGTCGTAACTTATGAATCAGCTTAAAACTAAATTACAACTCATTTTCAGTCAGATCTTTGAGATCATGCTCAACCATTACTTCAATCAAATTTTCAAACGTGTATTTTGGAGTCCAACCAACCTTGTTTTTAATCTTATCAATACTGCCTACTAGCTGTATATTCTCATCAGGTCGATAGAAAGCACTATCGACTGTTACATAGTCTTGATAGCTAAGCCCCACATATTTAAAGGTATGCTCCACCAATTCTCTAACCGAATGTAGTTCGCCGCTGCCAATAATATAATCATCCGCATCTACTTGCTGCATAATCAGCCACATTGCTTCAACAGCATCTTTGGCATAGCACCAATCACGGCGAGCATCTAAATTTCCTAATTTTAAATTTTTAGCTAAACCTAGCTTAATCATGGCTGCACCACGAGTGATCTTCCGAAAAACAAATTCAGCACCACGTCGTGGTGATTCATGGGTATAGGTAATTCCACAGCAAGCATAGAGATTATAGTATTGACGATAATTGATAGTTAACCAATGAGCGTAGGCTTTAGCAGCACCGTAGGGATTACGGGGACGAAAAGCTGTTTCTTCAGTTTGTGGTGACTGCGATGGCTGTCCAAAAACTTCACTACTAGATGCTTGATAAAATTTTGCATCAGGCTTGATTCGGCGGATTGACTCAAGAATACGAGATACACCGATCGCCGTATATTCCGCAGTCAGTGAAGGCTGAGTCCAAGAAAGTGGGACATAACTCTGAGAGGCAAGGTTATAGATTTCATCGGGTTCTGATTGGGCGATCGCATCCATGAGTGATGACTGATCTAACAAATCCCCAGAAACAATATGAATATCATCAGCAAAATGATTAATCCGTACAAGGTTACTCGTACTTGATCGGCGCACTAAACCATAGACTTGATAGCCCTTTTCCATCAATAATTCTGCTAGATAAGAGCCATCTTGTCCTGTCAGTCCAGTGATTAACGCCTTTTTAGTCATAAAAATTTGGTAGTTATATAGATACTCAATCTATCTTTATATGCGAATAAATTCAACTTGAATATATATCTAAATGTTTTTTGCCTGCACTTTTCCACTGATTTTCTTCACAGTACTCAAGAGCATTAGGGATTACTGGAAAATAATAATAAATCGGCAATTTGTCCACCATCAAGGGGATAAACGGGCAGAAGATTGAATAGATTTAAACCGATTAATGTCCAAGACAATGGCATGATCCATGATGGATTATCAGAGACGATACTAAGGGGATTTTCATTGCTAAAGGCGATCGCTAAACCAATTCCGATAACTAGCCCTGGGACTGGTCCCGCCAGAGAAATCAACACTTTCTCAGTTAGGGAAGCGTCTTCTTTTTTAGCTGTTGCTAATGCGCCCAGAAATGGAATAAATAGCATTGTGACATCGCGATAGCCAAACATCTTCATTGCGAAAACGTGACCGCCTTCATGGAATAGCAATACACCGACAAAAATAAATAGGCTTTGAAATGAGAAACGGGTCGCATAGACCGCGACAAACATCGCCAAAGATCCCAATAATAACCATCGTTGTAGCTTTGGTGGAATTTTGGTAGGCGGCTTGTCAATCTGTTCCTGAAATTTAGCGATTTCTAATTCTAAGCTAGGACTTTCTGCTTGTCCAACAGCGATCGGCTTCGCTAAAAACACCGAGAACATTGTGGAC
>JBILGV010000151.1:0-8070 GCA_044350865.1 Pseudanabaena sp.
ATCAGGAGGTGGAATTGCATCATCATCAATAAAAGCTATTATTTCACCAGAAGCAAGATTAATTCCGATATTACGAGAAACACTAATATTTTTCTTGTTCGCAAGGGAAAATTTATTTGGGAAATTGAAATTTTGAAATATACGTCCTATGAGGTTTATCGTTTCATTATTCGATGAACCATCTATAACAATTACCTCAATATGTGGATATGTTAACCTTTCAAAAGATTCGAGAGTTATTTTGAGTGAACTAGGTCGATCAGCAGTACAGACAACTATAGATACTAGAGGTTTAATTAATGACATGAATTAAGGCTATCGAGTTATTGTGGAGTCTTATTATCTATAATGGAACTGAGTATATTGGACATTTTATAGTAAATAATTAACAAGTTTTTAAGCAAATTGAATAAATCTCCAAATGTATCTTTAAGGGTTAAATTCATCCTTGCAAAACCTGTTCCAGTAAAAAAGTATGCCTGTCTTACCAAGAATAATTCCCAAAATTTGGGTTTGTATAAGGAGAAAATCCCTATGTCATTTTGTTTATAAAAGCAAGAAGATAAATATATAAGTATGGTTTTAAGGAATACACTTGGTTTTTGCCAAATAGTCGTATTAGATTTCAAGTACACTTCCGAGCGCATTAATATTTCGCTTACTTCTTTGTAAATCTTAGAATCAATTAAAATCGAACAGTTATTGAGAACTATATCTTCAGGCTCATATTCTAGCAAATGAATGTTTGACTTACCCTTTACTCCTCCTAAAAAATCGTTAAAAGCTTGAAAGTATATATTGACCAAAAAATGCCTGCCAGTCAATGTGTAAAGTATCAATTTAGGTGTCAAGACTCTAATTCTTTTCAATAGAAGTTCAGGTCTATGTTTTAACCAACAATATAGTAAGTTCCGTTCATCATAATAAATAATCCAAGGTCTCTGCTTTGATTCAGGCGAAGGATGAAAAACGATAGAATTTGGATTAGCAGCAACTACCCAGCACGATTTTCTTGCTCTCAGACACCACTCTACATCGTCAAAATGCAAAAAATAGTTTTCAAATAGCCCTATTTGGTTAACAACGTCAGACCTTACCAGCAAAGAAGCAGCAGAGCATACATCTACATCAAGGTATGGCTTTCCATCAAGGATATCTTCAGGCGAAGAAGTAGAAATGTTGCCAAATTTATTTTTTAAGTGTGCTTTTTTCTCGCATATATTAATCCCTATTTCATGAGCTACAGAAGGATTTTCTAGTTTTCTAATTTGAGAACCAACTAAACCAACCTCTGCCCTGTGTTTTAAGGTCTGGACTAGGTAAAACAGAGAGTCTTTACTCAAACGGACATCATTATCTAAAAGCCATATATAGTCATATTGCAACTCCTTGACAAATGCCAAGCCATGAGAAAAACCGCCAGAACCGCCTAAGTTTTCTCCTGTTTCTAACACTTTTATGTAAGGATAGTTGCTCTCAATATGGCATTGAGTACCATCATTAGAAGCGTTATCGACCACAAAAACATCAAGATTTATATCGCTTAAGCTTAATTTAGAAACATCTTCGATCAGGAAGCAAACATCATCTTTTTTGTTCCAAGTAACTATAATCGCAGCTATTCTGAGTTTCATGCAGCTTTATCTAAGGTACATACAAAAAGATTACTTACTCCTTCTTCCTGTTGATTAAATATCTCTGTCGATTTTAATTTTGAAAGAAACTGATTGGCTTCATTAAAAGCTACATCTGAATATCTAAAGCTATTATTCCAAGCTTTGATATCTTTATACCAAAATTCGTAGAAATTTTTAGTATTTAATGAATAGTTTTTGGAAAATAAAATAGAGAAACCAGAACTTTTTAGTATTTTAGTTAAACCAAGTATAGAGTAGCCGTCTCTCAAATGACCGACCATGTGATGAAATTCTTGAGAAAATACTGTTTTATAGTTAATATTCGGCACTGAAATTATTAGTTTGCTATTTGCATGAAATAGTTTCTTAATATTTTCTAAAACTTGCAGGTCGTTTTCTATATGTTCTAGTACATCTATTAAAAGAATTTGATCATATTTTTTATTGGGTATAGTGTCAGGATTAATCAAATCGCCACAGAAAACATTAGCCCTGTCTGTATATTTACTTAGCAATCTTTTGGCTCTTAGAGTGTCATCATTGCCATATACTAGGCAGTCAATTGTTCCTTTTCCATTTCTCAAGACTAAATCAGATATTAGAGGAGCACATCCCGCTCCTAAGTCTATAGTAGTTTCAGATCTATAGTTCAAATGCTTTAGAACGGCTAACCCTCTTTCATGCGAATGAGGATCTGGATGTGAGAAAAAGTCATAATCTCTAACAATACTATTGCGATTATATTTTTTTATAAAACTTGGTAGGTGTATTTCTTCTCTGGCTTTGGAGATAAGCTTACCTTTATGTAAATTAAAGTCGATGTATACGTTACTCAGATGTAGCTGCAAGTGAGCAGTGAAAATGTTGAATTCAACAACTACTGGTCTACTAGTATCAAAGTCTTCAATATATAGCTGGTACTTTTTTCGTTTATCGTGTGGATATATTATAAACTCACCGTAGCAATCTGAAGGGTCATCTGAGGTAACTCGGAATAAGATGAAATCAAAGAAGCCTCTGCATTCAAAGTAAATCTTAAAGCTTTGACTCACGGCTGGTATGTGTAGAAGAGGAATATTAGTGTGTAGTATTACATTTTTATTTACATAGCCAAGTATATCTACACATTGGTCACCAGCTCTCAGATGAATATCATGAAAATGCTTTTCGTGTATGTAAAGACTATAGGAATCAATAAAGCGTATACCATTCTTTAACATAATCAACTCATCTGATGATTGGCTTGTCTGTGGTATGGGCGACTACAAAGTTGTAATCCATAGAGATTCAACTAACACAGCTTACTAACGCGATTATCAAACACAGTTAAGGCAGAAGCAATGACCTGATCCATATTGTAATACTGGTATTGAGCTAATCTGCCAACAAATGTAACCGTTTTTAATTTTTCTGACTCGTCTTTGTACTTCTTAAACAATTCACGATTTTCTGGTCGCGGCACTGGATAGTATGGATCGCCATCCGCTTGTGGATATTCATAATAAATTGTGGTCTTGGCATGCTTTTGTCCAGTGATGTGTTTAGATTCTACTATTCTTGTAAAGTCGTAATCATTGGGATAGTTAACCACAGCGACTGGCTGGAAATATTCTGTTTCGTGAGTCTCAAACTCAAACCGTAAAGAACGATAAGGTAACTTTCCGAATTGGTAGCCAAAGAACTGATCTATTGGACCTGTATATATCAAGTGATCAAATTTTAGCCAGTTCTCAACTTCATTAAAGTTAGTATTGAGCATCACCTTAATATTGGGATGGGAAAGCATACTTTCAAACATTTTGGTGTAACCATTCAACGGCATTAACTGATACTTATCACCAAAATAGCGGTTATCCTTGTTAGTCCTAACTGGTATTCTCGCGCATACTGAGGCATCTAGTTCGTTGGGCCACAGATCCCACTGTTTGTGGGTATAGTTTTTGAAGAATTTCTTATACAAATCTTCTCCAACCTTTCCAATCACAGCCTGTTCAGAATTTTCAATCCTGTCGTACTTTTCTCTAACTTTTTCATAAAAGTCTTCTAATTCATGACTGTTGAGATTCAAGCCATAAAGCTTGTTTATCGTGTTGAGATTAATTGGTATTGGATAAAGATCCCCATCAAGCTTTGCAAGAACTTCATGCTGATAAACTCGCCATGCTGTGAATTGAGAAAGGTAATCGATAATTCTCTTGCTGTTAGTGTGAAAAATGTGTGCCCCGTAGCGATGAACTAGTACGCCAGCGTTGTCATAGTAGTCATAAGCATTACCACCGATGTGGCTTCTAATGTCAATTAGGAGGACTTTACGCCCCATTTGGGTCGCAATACGTTCAGCTAAAGTACAAGCTGCAAAACCAGCACCGACAATCAAAAAGTCAAACATATTTTCCTGAATTTGTAATAATTTAATTGCTTTTATCTGTTATTTCTAAATATTTGATCCAAAACTCCTCAGTTGTGAATCTAGACAACGAAATTATATATTGAGATTTTAGACTGGAAAACCTAGCTAGTATCAATATGGTCAGCCATATAGTCCTGAATAGCGTTTTAAAGAAACTAATCCTAGAAAACTCTACCGTAAAACCTTCTTGAGTTTGTAGTTTATAGTAAAGCACTCTTCTTGCCCTAAAAACATTCAGAGGTCTAGCATTTAAAAAAGGAACTACACGATACCCTTTGTCTTCTACGTTATCGCCATTTCGTAAGAGAAAGTAGGGTAAAAGATGACCATTAAGGGTTAGGTATCTCAAAAATCGCTTTAATCCACTTTCCGATTCAGACTCACTTTCCAAATATTTTCCAAATACAAATTCAATCCTAGTATCTTTAACTGCCTTTTCTTTGAAGTTAGACACCTGCTTATGGTTCATTTCTGGATTCGTATTTTTTAGGTGCTCAGGACTTTTTAAATAGTCACTAACAGCATCTAAAATCTTGGAAGCTGTTTCGTACCTATACAAAAATAGTTCTCTTAATACAGGTTTCAAGAAAGACTTAATCGCATCAGTGGCGCTAAAATCTTTGGAATGGTAAATACTATTAAAAATCAACAGGTTTCTATGATAATAGTATTCCGTTACTGCACTGTGTTTATTCTCAAAAGGTTCATGCCATACACATAAACTGTTTAGAATCACAGTCTTGTATTGTGAGCTAATTCTTTTGCCGAACTCAACATCATCCATCCTTATAAAAAAAGGATAAGGAAAACCATAATCTTTGATCGCTTCTACGGGAAAACAAAAAAACCACCAAGCACTATAATCGATAAACTCGTTTACCTCATTAAACAAAATTGAACTTGTATTTCTCAAGTCGATATTCCTTTTTCTACCTACAAAACCTTTGTTTTTGTCCCAAACAGAACCACGTTCGTATTGCAAGTATTTTTTGTCTTGCCTCAACATACTTCCACCAAAACAGATATTGCTATGATTAGAAACACTCAAAAAGCTCCATAGACGCTTAATAATTAAAGGATCAAAAACTATATCATCGTCCATGAGGAGAATGTGTGTAAATCCTCTCTCTTGTTTTAAAGATTCAATCATTCCCCTAGCGAATCCGCCGCTTCCGCCAGCATTTTTATTGGGAATTACGCTTATTGATGTGTCCCCAAATCCTTCTAAGGTTTTACCATTGTCGATGATAAAAACTTCAAGTCTATTTTTCCAAACATCATCGCTCAACAAACTTCTATTCAAAAGCTGCACATTTTTGCTAACATAGGCTTCCCTTTTGTAAGTGCAAATAACAACAGATACCTTGATGTCATTATTCTGTTCAGTGTAAGCGCCTATATAGCCATCCTCGATTTGACAGCCATCACCTAATGCTTCAGCCTCAATATAAATCATGCCACTATAATCAGACAACTGCAAATCCCCTAAAACCTTTGTAAACTGAAGGGATTCACTACTAACGAAACGCTGACATAGCAAAGACTTCACCTCTGCAAATACGTCTATGTTGTAAACATTAATCCTGAAAGACCCGTTAATTTTTAAATAAGCTTCTACGGACTCAATTCTTGTATACTCTTTCCATTTGTCTAAGAAAAAACCATTGAAGTATGTATCAAATCTTACTATCCCCCCCTTTGACATCATTAAAGATTTTTTCTCGTAATCAAATGTTACTTTACCGTTAGCTCTGAAGAACATTTTTTCGACTTCACAAATTTCAACATCTGGAAATATAAAGTTTTGAATTTCAACTAATGAGCAAGGAGTAAATTCATTTTTTTGTCTAGAAATCTTACTTTCTTTTGAATGCATTTCGTTAGGTTTAAAATTTAGTTAAGAGCAAATGAAACTAAAATACAGCTTTTTATTTGATAACTGTATGTCCTGTTTGTAGGGTTATGAACTTAAGATGTGACAGGTTAGGCTGAAATAGTTTTAGCTTTTGTCTGATAGAGTAAATCTTACAGTCATTTTCACTAGGGAAAAACTATATCAAAGTGTCCCACCTCAAGTTGCTACCCGTTTGTAGAGAGCTTTAAAAGTTAAACTATTAACCATCAGTGTTATTGTAATAGAGCTTTGGAAAATCTGCAAACTTTATTATAAAGATTCTAGTTTCTACTGCTGCTTGACTCTTTTTATACCAAAAATCATATACCAATCAGGTCGCTTGTACCAATTAGTATGGTTAGGGTCGTAATAAAGATTGAGATAGCTTGCCAGTAAAATGTCTTCGGGCACATAACCAACAGGTTCACAGGTCTCAGGAGTAAAGCAGCCTGCATATAATGAAACTCGTCAGAGAAACCAGATTCTCCTATCAACTCACTGGGTAAATCCTAAATTGTCGGCATTGGCAATCTCGGATGAATTGGTTGATACATACGACTAATCTCAAATAACACAATCTAAGTATGATTTTACAACGTCTGCCGATTCACCTGCTAATTTGATCTGCCCTTTATTTAACCAAATGGCTTTATCACAGGATTTTTCAATTAAATCCATCGAGTGCGACACCACCAAAATTGTTACATGGGAATCCCAAAATTTATCAATGCGGCGTTGGCATTTATTTCTAAAGCTTTCATCGCCTACTGACAGGACTTCATCAAGAATTAATATTTCTGGTTGAATATCGGTGGCGATCGCAAAACCTAATCGCGCCACCATCCCTGAAGATAAACCTTTAACAGGCACCAACCGATAATCTTCTAGCTCGGCAAATTCAAGGATTGAGTTTACTCTTTCCTTCATTTCTGCTCTAGAAAATCCTAGTAACACCCCATATAAAAGGATATTATCGAAAACCGAGATTTCCGAGTCAAAACCTGCGCCAAGCTCAATTAAAGGTGCAATCTGACCGCGCACGCGCAGCGTCCCCGCAGTGGGTTGTAAAATCCCAGAAATTACCTTTAATAGGGTAGACTTACCAGCACCATTACTACCAATAATGCCAATTTTTTCACCTTTCTCAACTACTAGGTCAATTTTATCAAGAACTAGTTTTTTCGCTGGCTGCCGATACTTACCCTCAAAAACAGAAAGAACAGTTTTTTTAAGATCGTAGGAAAACTCCTCTTGAGTTCTGCGCCACAGACAAACTTCATCTAATCTAATCGCTTCTTCCGTCATCTAGAGTAAATCCGTTATAGCAAATCCATAAACTGCGATCGCGATCGGTGAAAATACAACCAACCAAAGACAGCAAAAAGCATACCACTTAAGAGAGCATTAGCAATAAGCATAAAATCTGGAGTATGTCCAGATAGGGTAATTTGGCGAAGGCTTTCAATAATAGGCGACAAGGGATTCATACTCAGAAATGGTTGGACACTTTGGGGTACGATCGCCGCAGGATAAAATACAGGGCTAGTAATCCACAATCCAAATGTTACAAGTTCATAAAAATATGGCAAATCTCTAAAAAATACATAGAGAGTGCTAACAAAAAAGCCAATACCCAAACAAAAGAGAATTAGGGCAGTAAAAGGCAGAAGTATGGCAACAACATTAATTAGACTATGGGAGTTGATTACGGTAACAATCGCCAGCAAGGGATAAGTTCCCATAACAAATTGAAAAACATTAGCTGTGATCATTGCAACAGGAAAAACACTTACAGGCAAGCTAATCTTATTTAGCAGCGCCCCATTACCCACCACACTACCAAGCGCCTGTGAGGTAGATGCTGAAAAAAAGTTAATCACAGTTAAACCTGTAAAGGCTGCCAATACGTAGTTGGTAATAGAGTCATCATAATATTTCGCAAAGGTGGTTCCAAAAACCGCCGTGTACAATCCCGTCATGATCAAAGGATTGAGCAGTGACCAATATATACCTAAAAATGAGCCTCGATAACGCACCTTGAGATTGCGGCTAACTAAAACATGAAGTAGCTCTATGTAATGTTGAACTTCAGGGGTAATGTATTTATTGGTTAATGACAGACTCATCAG
>JBILGV010000152.1:0-8055 GCA_044350865.1 Pseudanabaena sp.
ATAGAAGATCCTCATCATGCTTCTAATTAGCCGAAAGATTAAGGGCAATAAATTGCCTCGCTCGTTTCCCTCTCAGCGCTAAAGCACTGAGTTTCCCACTTACCGTATTATTTCTATGAAGAACTTATTCATCAGGTTCTTACAGATTCAAAAGCTAAGGTTTACATTTATTTATACGAATCTATAATTTATCCGACTATTACATCGATAATCAAAGAGAAATTATGGTTAGTTATGATTGGAATAGACGGCATACTAGAAACTGCTTTTCCCCCAGAAGATCCAAGTAATTATTTCAGTAATCCCAATTTTATGTACATTGGGATATTAGAGGAGTTGTTAAAATGAACAAAATACTAAACATTTATTCCTTTAGCTTGGATTATCCAGATGTAAGTGGTGCAGAGCTATTAGAGCTTTTAGCAATTAGAGATCAAATTGCTACTTTGGAATCAAGACTCAGTGCAGAAGAGCAGAAAATCTTGTTTGAAGCAGACAAAAAACTAATTGCTAATGCAGCATCCTTTTATCAAGAAATTTCTCGTTTTATCAACTTATATGAGCATCGCAAGAAAAATAATATTTCACCACAAAAATGGTGGTGGTATTTAGATGTTTTGCGAAACATCCATAATTATTTAATTCCTCTAGCAGCCTAAAATCTAAGGTACGGGAACACGCACTATTTGGCAAGGTAGAACCGATCTCCCTAAAAAGCTAGACAGATTAATATATTTACAGATATAGAATGTAATTTTAAGAAGTCAGCCAACCATAGGAGGTAACTGCGATGCAACCAACTAACCCCAATCAATTTACCGAAAAAGCATGGGCGGCGATCGCCAGAACTCCTGATGTGGTGAAGGCGGCTCAACAACAACAGATCGAACCTGAACATTTACTAAAAGCATTGTTAGAGGAAGAAGGGCTAGCTGCTAGCATTTTTAGCAAAGCAGGGATCAATATCCAGAGTTTGCGCGATCGCACCGATGAGTTTATTAACCGTCAGCCCAAAGTATCAAGTTCTAGCAATGACGCAAATAGTGCGGTTTATTTAGGTCGCAACTTAGATGTCCTACTCGATCGCGCTGAAAAGGAACGCAAAACCTTTGGCGATGATTTTATTTCGATTGAGCATATTCTCCTGCCCTACAGCAAAGACGATCGCTTCGGCAAACCTTTATACAAAGAAATGGGGCTGGATGAAGGCAAACTGCGTAAAATCATTCAGGAAGTCCGAGGCAAACAAAAAGTGAGTGACCAAAATCCTGAAAATAAATATGAGGCGATGACTAAATATGGTCGCGATCTTACGGAATTAGCGCGGGAGGGCAAACTCGATCCTGTAATTGGGCGTGATGACGAAATTCGCCGCACCATCCAGATTTTGTCGCGGCGCACTAAAAATAATCCTGTTTTAATCGGTGAACCAGGGGTTGGTAAAACGGCGATCGCTGAAGGTTTAGCGCAACGGATTATTAGTGGTGATGTGCCTGAGTCTTTGCAAGATCGCAAGTTGATTGCACTGGATATGGGAGCTTTGATTGCGGGGGCAAAATATCGCGGTGAATTTGAAGAGAGACTGAAAGCGGTTTTGAAGGAAGTTACCGAATCAAATGGGTTGTTTATTCTCTTTATCGATGAGATTCATACTGTAGTTGGTGCGGGTGCGACTCAAGGCTCGATGGATGCCAGTAATTTGCTCAAGCCAATGTTGGCGCGGGGTGAGTTGCGTTGTATCGGTGCGACCACTCTCGACGAATATAGGAAATATATCGAAAAAGATGCGGCTCTGGAACGCCGTTTCCAACAGGTTTATGTGGATCAACCTAATGTCGAAGATACGATTTCAATTTTGCGTGGTCTGCGCGATCGCTACGAGTTACATCATGGCGTAAAAATCTCTGATACGGCTCTGGTGGCGGCGGCGACACTTTCTAATCGCTACATCAGCGATCGCTTTTTACCAGACAAGGCGATCGATCTGGTTGATGAAGCGGCGGCTAAGCTGAAGATGGAAATCACTTCCCAACCTGAAGCCCTTGATGAAATTAATCGTAAGGTGATTCAGCTAGAAATGGAATGCCTCTCGCTGAAAAAGGAAAACGATCGCGAGTCTATAGAGCGTCTAGAAAAACTTCATCGTGAACTTGGCGATCTCAAAGAAGAACAAACTACCCTCAAAGCGCAGTGGGAAGCGGAGAAACAGGTGATCGACAACATTCGTAAACTCAAGGCGGATATCGATCATGTCAATGTGGAGATTCAACAAGCGGAACGGGAATATGACCTCAGCAAAGCCGCGGAACTCAAATATGGCAAATTAACCGAATTGCAGCGTCAACTCGATCTCGGTGAGGTTAATCTCAAAGAAGCCCAAACTTCAGGGCGATCGCTATTGCGCCAAGAAGTCACCGAAGAAGATATTGCCGAAATTATTTCCAAATGGTCGGGCATTCCCATCAGCAAGCTAGTGGAATCGGAGAAAGAGAAGCTCTTACAACTCGAAGATGTACTGCATGATCGCGTAGTTGGACAAGAAGAAGCGGTTACGGCGATCGCTGATGCTATTCAACGTTCTAGGGCAGGACTCGCCGATCCTAATCGCCCGATCGCCAGTTTTATCTTTTTAGGTCCAACGGGTGTCGGCAAAACCGAACTCGCCAAAGCTCTCGCCGCCTATCTCTTTGATACCGAAGAATCAATGGTGCGGATCGATATGTCGGAATATATGGAGAAGCATAGTGTTTCCCGTTTAGTGGGAGCGCCCCCAGGGTATGTCGGTTATGAAGAAGGTGGGCAATTGACCGAAGCTGTCCGCCGCCGTCCATACGCGGTAATTCTCTTTGATGAGATCGAGAAAGCTCATCCTGATGTGTTTAATATCATGTTGCAGATTCTCGATGATGGTCGCGTTACGGATTCTCAAGGTCGAACGGTTGACTTTAAGAATTCGATTATCATCATGACTAGTAACGTTGGCTCGCAATTTATTCTTGATATTGCGGGTGATGACTCACGCCATGAAGAAATGCGCGAACGGGTCATGGAATCTATGCGATCGAGTTTCCGTCCTGAATTTCTGAATCGTATTGATGAAATTGTGATCTTCCACGCTTTACGTCGTGATGAATTACGCCGTATTGTCAAGCTACAAGTCAAGAGATTGGAACAGAGACTAGGCGATCGGCGCATGACTCTGAAACTTGCGGATGCCGCCTTAGATTTCATTGCTGAAGTTGGCTACGATCCAGTTTACGGAGCGCGTCCTTTAAAAAGGATTATTCAGCGCCAGCTTGAGACTCAAATTGCCAAGGGAATTTTACGCGGTGATTATGCTGACGGTGACACTATTTTTGTGGATATCGAAAACGAACGCCTCGCGTTTAAGAGGCTTTCAAACAGTATGATGGTAGTCTCTTAAACTTTTTCAGATTAGGAATAGCGCTAAAACAATGGGAAAGCGTGGCGAAGTACTTGTAGCAATTATTCAAGCTGAATCTGATATGAAGATTGCCCGTGAGCAAAACTGGTATCGAATTCCTGTTGAGCAAGTGGAACGTCTTAAACAGCGAGATATCTGGGAGCCAAAATGGCTGGCTTTTTATCAGCCAAAAGTTTTTCGAGATGAAGCCTTTGCCGTCAACTATTATGCTCGTGTAAAGTCTGTTCGCCAAGTTTCTAGACAGGAGCTTTTTCCTAACGAATTACAGAACAAAAAAAGTGACAAGCATTATTACAAAATAGAAATACACCCTATGGAGAAGGTACCGCAGCCAATTCATAGCCGTAGGCTCAGGCGTATATTGTTTATTCCTACAACTTGGGAAAAATTAATCAATGCAGTCGAAATTAACGATCTATGGGATGAGAGTCCATTAGAAGATAAACTTTGGGCTGGATTAAAGCGTTATTCTATAGATGCTGAGCGCCAACAGGAAGTGGAAATCAAGGGTAAAACATACCTGCTTGACTTTGCAATTTACTGTGAAAAAGGAAAAATCGATGCGGAAACAGATGGTGATACTTGGCATTCGAGCAAGGAACGTATTTCTGAAGACAATTTTAGAGACAACGATCTAGAAACTGTCGGTTGGCGAACTATTCGTTTCAATTCACAACGTGTCAAAGAAGAAATGACCGAATATTGCATTCCTACAATTCTAGAAAATATCAAGAATTTAGGCGGGTTGAAAGATGACAAAAAAAGAATGCCGCGAAAAATTAGTACTGATGGTTCAGAACAGTTGACTCTATTTTAGGATCATACAGTCTGTTAAAGCTTTAAGTAGATATTTAAAAGTGCCGCAAACCCCCATTTTTAAAAATCTACTTAGGTTTATTGCTGTATTAAATATCGATCTTTTGCCCGCGAATGGAATAATCTAATAGTTCCATTGGATGCATTAAGAGAACATTTTTGTTCTGCAAATCCAAATGCTTGCGAATTTGCGTAATACATCCCACATTTGCGGAGGCAATCACCTGTGCGCCAGTATCAGTCAGATTGGTTACTTTCATCTCTCCCAATTCATGCCCAACTTCTGGTTGCAAAATATTATAAATCCCCGCACTTCCACAACAAAGAGCAGCATCCACGGATTCTCTTAACTGCACATTGGGAATCTGGCGCAATAAACGGCGTGGTTCTAAACTGATTTTTTGTCCATGTAGCATATGACAAGCATCTTGATAGGCGATCGCTAAGGGCTGATCTTGCAAAGGCGATAAGGTTGCTGTCAAACCAACATTGTCCAAAAACTCTTGAACATCCTTCACTTTTAGAGAAAATTCTTTGGCTCTCTCCGCATAAACAGGATCGTCTTTGAGAATATGTCCATATTCCTTAAGTGTATGTCCACAACCTGACGCATTAATCAGAACTGCATCCAGATTTAAATTAGAAAAAACATCAATAGTTTGTTTTGCTAATTCCAGCGTCTGTGCTTCTTGCCCTTGGTGATGCGATAAAGCTCCACAACAACCTTGCAACTTAGGAACTACGACTTCACAACCATTAGCTGTTAATACGCGCATGGTCGCATTATTCACCTCTGGCAAGAATACACGCTGCACACATCCCAATAACATGCCCACTCGATAGCGTTTTGTTCCATTTGCGGGAATGACTTCAGGGAAAGTGTCTTGAAAGGACTGGGGCGTTAATTGTGGTAGAAAAGACTCCATTGCAGCTAGCTGTTTCGGCAGGAATTTTTCTAGCCAATTACCCGATCGCAATAGCTTCTGTAAACCTAATTTTTGATAGGCAAATAGAGGTGCAAGCAAAACCCGAAGGCGTTGAGGATAGGGAAATGTCGAGAAGATAAATTGGCGCAATAACTGCTCAGGTAGCGATCGCGGATGGTTGCGTTGTACTTGAGCGCGAGTTGCCTCGATTAGCTGGTCATACTGCACACCTGAAGGGCAAGTCGTAACACAGGCTAAACATCCTAAACAGGTGTCAAAATGCTCAGCGATCGCGGGAGATAGGGGTATATCGCCTTCATTAATTCCATCCATCAAGTAAATACGTCCTCTTGGGGAATCCGTTTCTTTACCGAGGATGCGATAGCTAGGACAAGTGGATAGACAAAAACCACAATGCACACAAGCATCGATTAATTGAGGATTTGGGGGATTTTTATTATCAAAGCTAGGCGAAATAACGGAAGAATCTGAAGAAAAAGAATTTGTATTTGGTTTGTCGGAAACTTGCATATGGAAATTTTTTGATAAATTTTTAATAAATTGTGGAAAAAGACGGATTACCAATCTCTCGGCTTGAAGTCATGACTATTAGCTATTATTACGGAATCTCCTGTGGGTTGAATTAAAAATAGTCCTTCTTGGATTGCATATTCATTGACTCTTTCATCGATTTTAATTCCTGCTACGGCTCCATAGAGTTTATCGTTTTTATGTTTAGGAAATGCTTTTTTAAAACGTTCTAAGGTTTGTAAAAATCGTTTGACATCACGCACTTCTAAATGAGATTTTACCTCGATCGCTACAACTTCAGTGGTATTTTCGACGAGAATATCAATTTCGATGGAACCTTGCTGATCTTGACCAGTGACTCGAAGGGCGGTGAGGTGGACATCTATTCCTTTTTCTTGAAATAGTCTCGCGGCGGCAGGCTTGATCAGGTTTTCGACAAATTCTCCCCATCGACTAGTTAGCCCTCCTACTTGTTTGTTGGTTTGGGCAACTTGGACGGCTAGATTTGCTATTTGTTGGTCAGTGCGATCGCTTTGTTTGCGGAGTTCAGCCATTTCTCGTTCAGCAGTTTGACGATACTGCTCAAATGTCTGTTGAGATGTGCGCTGATATTCTTTACGCTCTTGCTCGCTTTCGCGGAAGAGGGCGAAGATGTCGTCTAGGGTGATGGGTTGGCTCATGGCTTTATGAAAAATTTTTTGTACTTATCAACAAATATTTCTAGGTTTTGTGGTCTTGGGTTTTGATTTAGAAAGTCCTCTAATTGTCTGCGATCAATGGGAGTAAGTGACTCGCAGTAGCGGTGAAATTCTTGAATGACTCCAGGGACAATAATTGTTCTAGCAAGAAATTCTAATCGGGCTTGCCGCTCAACTGCAAAACTGGCAATTAGACTGAGAATAACACCACTAATCAGAAAGAAATTATTGGTGAGGAAGTATTTCCAAGTGTCTTGATTCTGTAAAACGTTTTGATAAGCAATAGCAACTCCCCAATAACCAATAACGATTAAAAAACTGGAGATGGCGGAATAAATAAATCTTAGGCAGGTGGTGGTATTTGCCCATAGAATCACTAAAACAATCCCAGAATAGTAATTGTTATAATCAATTTCACCTTGGACAGATACGCCTATCATGCCGATAATGCCAAAGCCTGCGAGAACTGTGGTTAAGCAGCAAATAAGTTCAATGTGTCTTTTAACTGAATTTGTAAATGTGAAGATGAAGATTATCAAGAAAATGAGGACTGTGGTATATCGGATGATCCCATCCCATTGTCCTTAAATCATTACCTAGCAGCGTATTTAACGGAGGTGTATTCTCTAACTCAACCTTAAGTGGCGCGATCAGTGCCGCTTATACCGATGCCAACCCCAATCTTGCAGGAAATCAAGCATTAGGTGCAAACCAAGCAGTCTTCTTCGGATGGAACGGCGGTAGATATGTCTCTGTTAATGATGGACTTGCGCCCTTCAATACCAACACTGACCTCGTTATCAACGTTACGGGCATGACTGGCACAATGCCTACAGGTGCATTAACACCTACCAATTACTTTGCTGTATAGAATTTAAAAAATAGATTAGGCGATCGCCCCATATTTCAGCATTCTAAACTGGGATATAGAGCGATCGCCCTTATACACGTCAAATTTCATCAGGATTGATACCTATCGACCTTAGATAGTTAGCTAGTTTCTCTTTTTGTTGACGCTCTTGTAATTTTTGCTGACGCTCTTGTAATTTTTGTTCACGCTCTTGATCGGCGATCGCCTCCGCCTCTTGTTTAGCAATACGCTCTTGATCAGCGATCGCCTCCGCCTCTTGTTTAGCAATACGCTCCTGTCTTGCAATCATGCGTTCCTGCTCAGCCCTTTCCTCAGCCGAGGGATATCTCACATTATCGCGATCGTACCAATAGAGCCACTCACGCTCCCAATTACTACATATACGCCGCTCGCAGCCGATCCCTAAGCCTATCTCTGGCATCCATACGACTTTCCTCGATTCTGGCAACAACACAACCGATGGCAATAATTCATACTTTCCATCTATTAGTTTATAAACTTCTAAGGATTCGTGCCTTTTGTAACGTCCTCTACGTCCGCTTAAGGAGTTGTAAACCACATAATACAGAATCCCTAGCTTTTGATATTGTCTTAACTTCTCTTCGTATTCGCCATTATATTCCTTAGAGATGACTTCTAGAACCAGAATTGGTTTTACCTGTTCCTGCCACAATACATAGCTCAATCTTCCGCCTTCATCCTTGAGGCGCGGTACACCGATCGCTAAAAATCCATCGGGTACAATTGCCTTAGATTTCTTGGGTTCCT
>JBILGV010000075.1:0-23840 GCA_044350865.1 Pseudanabaena sp.
CCAGTAGTTGGCATCTGGTTCACAGCTTTGGGCGTAAGCACAATGGCATTCAACTTGAACGGTTTCAACTTCAACCAATCGATTTCTGACAGCCAAGGTCGTGTCGTTCCTAGCTGGGCAGACGTAATCAACCGCGCTAACTTGGGTATGGAAGTAATGCACGAGCGCAATGCTCACAACTTCCCTCTCGATTTGGCTGCTGTTGATGTAGCACCTGTAGCAATGGCTGCTCCTGCTATCAACGGTTAATCTCAATCGATGACTCTAGTATCTGACTAGAAAAAATAAAAAAGCTCTCCGCAAGGGGGGCTTTTTTATTGGGGGTGAGTATCTAGCACAATTATTTCAGACATTCCCAATCCTCTTTATCCACAATAGGGCTAACAATATCGCCTAATGTTCTGCCTTTACCTGCGATCGCTTTTGATGGAGAGCGTCTTTTAATTGGCGTGACTTTATTTTTGTCGGCAATTACAATAATGGCGCGGGTTGTCTGCAAGTTTGGTCTTTCGCCTAGCCATGTAATGCGATCGCCTTCAATGGAAACTTCATAACTTTTGAGTATGGTTGTTTATCTCTTTAAAGTGTTTTCAAATTCTTGTTTTTTGCTCTTAGATTAGAGAACGTAGGCGATCGCCTTCTGCCTGTTGTTTTCTCTCCTCAAGTTCTAATCGATGATCGCTTGGGCAAATGGGATAGCTTGATCCTGTGATTCTTCGGCTAGGTCAAAGGCGTAAATTTCTTCTAATTCTTCCAGCCGAAGGTCAAGAGTGAGAGTCATAGTTATTTCCTGATCTATTCATGATTACTATATTACTATCAAGACGAATATCTAACATCGTTGTCAACCTAGACCTATAATTACTCATCATCCCCAAAAATAGACCTCCAACAAAATTACCAGCCTGAATTTGCTCAAACACATCTTGAGTATCCGAACGAATATTGCGGCAAATCAATTTGCACTAATGGAATATCACTCGGCATCGATTCCGTCCCACATTTTTTCAAAAGGAATACGCTGCCCTGCCTTAGATTGCTGAAAAGCCCTTTTCAAACTCGCCTTCACCTCCTCTCATTACAGTGAGGTCATCTAAATGAGAGCAGTGGAAGCTACGGGGACAGTCGATCGCCAAGGGCATTTATTGTTAGATCATCCTTTTGATGTGGATGTATCTGGGCGTGTTCGTGTGATTGTGTTGTTTTCTGAACCAGTTCAGGAATTGGAAGATGATCCTGATGATACGCCTATTGAAATAAAAATATACTGTAAATCTAATATAGCCTACTCATTAATGGAACTTAAATTTTGGGAGTTAGTTAGTTATCCAAAAGTACAGAATCCTTAGACAAGGCAATCTGGATCTTACAAAAGCCGTCAATATGGCTACTAAAATCTTGAATATGTTCCTCAGTCCATGTTTGACCATTACTCAGAGGCGTATCAAACCCATTCGCAAAAATATGCACGAGTGGCTCACTAGCATCAGGTAGCACCAAAACCCAATCGCGATCGCTATAAAAAACCTTGATCCCATCAATTAGTTCCAGTCTTTCCTGTCCGTAGGATTCGACTAGATGGCGCATGAGCGTACCTTTAATACTCCAAGGACAGCGCAGAGTTCGTTTCCGAAAATGACAACGGGGCAGATGGAGGCGCACTTGCGATAGCGATCGCTTTTGGAGGGTGATCCATTCCATAATTTTGGCAATACTAAACATGGCATCAAAACCAGGATGTAGTTGGGGGAAAATAAAGCCCATTTCGGCGGAACCACCCATCACCACACCTTCGGTATTATGACAAGTTGCCATCAAAGCCGTAGGGTTTGCCTTAGTCCGAATTACTTTACCACCATGTTTTTCAGCGATTATTTCTACTAATCCTGAAGCGGAAACTGGGACGACGACAGTGCCGCCACTGTGTGACATCAGCACCATTTCAATCATTAGCCCCGTGAGAATTTCATCGCGAATCGGTTTACCTAACTCATCAATTAACATGAATTTTTCGCCATTGGCATAGACCTGCACACCGAAATTGCCCCTGACGGCTTTGACTACATCCGATAGCTGCTCCAACATTTTTTCGCGATCGCTGGGAGTGGGAGCGACTTCATTAAGACTGGCATTCAGAACGACAACATCAGTACTAAATTTGCCTAAAATCCTTGGTAAAACCGCGCCTGAAACCGCATAAACATAGTCAATCACAATTTTTTTGCAATCGCTAAACCTGATCGCTTCCACATCAATATTTTTGGCAAAGCCGCTATTGTAATAGTCCAAAACGCGGGTGGGATAGCTGATTTCGCCAATTTCTTCAATTCTGGCGCGGCGAAAATCCTCTTTAAAAAAAGTGCCTTCGATCTTCTTTTCATTGGATTTATTGATATTGATTCCGTCAGCATCAAGGAATTCGATGATCACACAATCATTGCGATCGGGATGCATCCGTACATGAATACATCCCACCACACCAAGACTGGGAGCGATAAAACGGGAGATGGGAATCGCCGTAGCTTCAAGGTTTTCGACATTGATCCCCACGGACATTAAGCCTGAAATTAGCGATCGCGTTAACATGCGGCAAATTGTGCGTTGATCCCGTGACACCATCACATGGGAATCTGGTCGCAGAGTTGCCCCATAGGCTGCACCTAATTTCACGGCAAATTCTGGGGTAATGTCGATATTGGCTAGCCCCGAAACTCCATGTTGACCAAATAGGTTCCGCGCCGCCATCGCGCCCCAAATCAAATTCGTAGTTAAAGTTGCCCCTGCTTCCACATGTTTACTGGGCCAAATCCGCACATTGGGGAAAACTCTCGCTTCTTCACCAATCACCGAATTGGAACCAACTACGGCTCCTTCCATCACATGGGCGCGGCGATTAATACGCGAATTGCGAGCGATCGTACATGCCCAGAGATGACATTCTTCGCTAATCATGGCACTGTTGCCAATAATCGGTCGTTGTAAATCACAATCGGAGCCAATGGTGACGCGATCGCCGATGATTGTCCCCGCCGAAATTTTAGTGCGATCGCCGATGGAGCAGTTACTACCAATTAATACAGGCGGTTCAATCTGAACGGTCGGCGAAATGACGGTATGCTTGCCAATCCATAACCCCGTGCGTAACTGCACATAGTCTAAATCTAAATGAACGCGCCCACGGATCGCATCATATTGAGCTTGACGATAAGCCTCTAAAGAGCCAATATCACACCAATAACCATTGGCAATGTAGCCATACATCGGCACATTTTTTGCTAGTAACAGAGGAAATAAATCGTTAGAAAAATCACTGGGTTCGTTCGCGGGTAAAAACTCCAAAATTTCGGGTTCAAGGATGTAAATACCTGTATTCACCGTATCCGAGAAAATCTCACTTGTAGATGGCTTTTCTAAAAATCTTTGAATCCGATCCTGCTCATCCGTAATTACCACCCCAAAAGCCATAGGATCGCTGACCCGCCTCAAAATTAAGGTTGCTTTAGATTTTTTAGCGCGATGATATTTAATGGCGGCGCTGAGATCAAAATCAGTAATACTATCGCCACTAATTACCAAAAAAGTACTATCTAAGAGACTTGCGACATTTTTGACACAACCTGATGTCCCCAATGGTTGATCTTCTTCAACCACATACATCATATTCACACCAAAGTCACTGCCATCACCAAAATGTTCACGGATCACATCGGGCAGATAATGCAGAGTAGCAATGACTTCACGGATGCCGTGACGCTTCAGCAAGTTAAGAATATGTTCAGTAATCGGACGATTTAGCACCGATACCATTGGTTTTGGCAAGTCGCAAGTGAGTGGACGTAATCGTGTACCCGATCCGCCTGCCATTAATACCGCGCGCATAGCTCCTCCGAACGTCAATGCGTAATAGGATTAGAGACTAGTATCGGTTAAATCAGCGAAGAAAATTGTGAAAAGACAATGAAAAACACTCCAAATCCTGAAATAGCTATTCAAACCAAAATAATTCAAACCAAAATAATTGTGGCGTTGGACTTTCCATCCGCGCAAGAGGCGATCGCCCTATGCGATCGCTTACCCCAAGTAAATTTCTGGAAGGTTGGCTTAGAGCTATTTATCAGTGATGGCAATGCAATTTTGCGCGAACTTAAGGATCGTAACAAACAGATTTTTCTAGACTTAAAACTCCATGACATACCAAATACAGTCGGTTCAGCCTGTCGTATTGCCACTAAATACGGTGCTGACTTCCTAACAATTCATGCATCGGGTGGTAAAGCGATGATGCAAGCGGCTCAAGCCGAAGTCCAAGGCTCACCCACCCAACTCCTCGCCGTATCTCTATTGACAAGTATTGCCGCGCCCGAATTAGCCTCTGATTTGCAAGTGCCGCTATCTGTTTCCGAATATGTCTCAAAATTGATTTTGCTAGCTCAAGCAAGTGGATTGACAGGAGCAGTTTGTTCTCCCCATGAAGTCGCTAATTTGCGATCGCTACTCGCTAATACTAGTAATCCCAACTTCTGTTTTGTCACCCCTGGGGTACGTCCCGCAGGATCAGCCGTTGGCGATCAAAGTCGGGTGATGACTCCCAAACAAGCGATCGCTGCGGGTGCGGATTATCTGGTGATTGGTAGACCCATTACGGCTGCACCTGATCCTGTAGTTGCTTGGAACCAAATTCTGGCAGATTTTGGTTAACTGGATTATTTTATGGAGCTAAGCGGATTCGAACCGCTGGCCCCCTCAATGCCATTGAGGTGCGCTACCAACTGCGCTATAGCCCCGAAACGTTAATAAATAACCTTACTAGTGTTGGTTAATTTATTAGCTTATCCATAATCTCCCAAGTTTGGTTTAATGTCAAACGCGATCGCCTATTTTTTTTAAGTTATTAGGAAAAGTTACAACTTGGTTGCAACTTGGTGACTGAGTTTGTTATAATCGTCACCCGTTCGCAATAAAACGTTCGGCGGCATAGCCAAGTGGTAAGGCAGGGGTCTGCAAAACCCTCACCCCCAGTTCGAATCTGGGTGCCGCCTTTAGTTACAGCGCTTTGCGCTAGACAATCCCCAAAGCAGTAAAGCAGTCGCGCCGCGACTGTTTTTTACCATGCTGAAGTATCTTCGGCAATCTGCTTACCTTCGGTTTGTAAATATTCTAAAAAGGCTTGAGCTACCACCGATAGCTGCTTACCTGCCAGATGAATCACATACCAGTTACAGGGAATTGGGAAATGCTCCACATCTAAAACTGCAATCTGCCCTGAAGCTCCCTCTAAGGCGATCGTGTGTCGCGACAAAATCGAAATCCCTAAACCACCTGCGATCGCCTGTTTGATCGCCTCATTGCTAGATAGTTCCATCTTCACCTTGGGCGTGATCTGATGTGCATCAAATAATTTCTGGACATAGCCTCTTGTGCCTGAACCCGACTCTCTTGTGATAAAAGGCTCATTGGCGAGCTTTTGAATAGGAATATTTTTTTCGGTTGCCAAGGGGTGATCGTGATTGGCTAGTACCACCAGAGGATTTGGTAAAAACTGGTGAGATTTAACATCAGGTTCATTAGGAACATCACTAAGAATGTACAAATCATCTTTGTTTTCAGCTAATCTCTCTAAAATACCACTGTGATTTGTCACTTTCAAAGATATTTCTACCCCTGGATAGCGCTGACAAAAAGGACCTAATAAACGCGGAATCACATATTTAGCGGTCGTTACCACGCTAATTTTTAAATATCCTTGTTTCAGCCCCTTCATATCGGCAATTTTCATTTCAAACTGCGAGATCCGCCCGAAAATCTCTTGACAGGTTGTGAACAATTCTTGCCCAGCCTGTGTTAAAAACAATTTTTTGCCAACTTGCTCAAATAATGGCATTCCCACCGCTTTAGTCAAATGCTTGATTTGCATGGAAACCGTAGGTTGGGTCAGAAATAGCTCTTCGGCTGCACGGGTATAGCTTCCATGACGTGCAGCCACTTCAAAAACTTGCAACTGGTGCAAGGTGACGTGACTGGCTAATTGATAATCTGCTAATCGTGGACTCATGGGGGGCTTTAATCATAGATTTTGTTCTATGATTTTACCACATATATGCGATCCTGATCTATAGTTGTGTCGATAAAAAATTTCTTGGGGTTCGTTTGCTCAAAAATTGCGGTAATAGTAATTTTCAGAAACAAAAAACGGCGCATTGCGCAGTTTTTTGTTATTTAGTCATTGCTTGACATAATTCAATGATTGCGGTTTGGAGCGTTGCTGTTTCATCTTTGCCATGTTTGAGGTCGGCTTCTAGACGCAACAAAATACTCATCGATCGCATTAATTTTTGGCTATTTAACCCCTGCACCTCTTGTTTGAGAAAATATACTCGCTTAGGATTGCCAATCTCCGCCGCATCAGCGATCGCCTTATCATCGCGCTCCCCCGCTTCTTGCATTAACTTAATCCAGAGCCATGTGCGAAACTGCCCTACTAAAGTTGCACAGATCCTCAAGCCCACTTCATTATTTCTCAGTAATTCGGCAATTAAAGTTAGTGCTTGACTAGTATTTGCATTACGAATAGCGCCCGCTAATTGCAAACTATTATGGGCTGATGCTTGCACAAGGGAAGCAATTTCTTTGGCAGTAATTGGTTTAGTTTTACCATGATGAGATAGTTGTAATTTTTGTAATTCCATCATCAAGCGGCGCGTATCATTACCGATCGTATCCACTAGCAAATCAATGCCATCGGCAGATATTTTTAAATCAATTTCTGTAGCAGCTTGTTTGACTAATTGAGCGATCGCTTCAGGTTTCCAAGGAGGAATCAAAGAAAACTCTAAAACTTTGGCATGTTTTTGAATTAGTTTGGTAGACTTGGCTCTCCCATCAGGCTTATTTGATGATGTAAATAGAATATGAGAGTTGTTAGGCAAATTTTGAAATGTCCTTTCTAGCTCTGCTAGCAAAGATTCTGAGCATTTCTGGGCGATCGCCGTGTCCGCAAGCCAAGTTAAGCGACTACCCATGCCAAAAGGAGCAGTCACAGCTTGATTTAGTCCATCCATCACTTCCAAATCTCCTGATGCATTGATTTTTGTGTAATTAAAATCACGCCACATCGGATCAATGGAGTTGTCAATTAATTTTTTGACGGCTTGAGAAATTTGGTAGTCGTCATCGCCCCAATAAAAGTAGACAGGCATTGTATGATTAGGTCAACTGTGTGGTGTAAGAGAGTGGTGTAGGGATTTGATGATTACTAGAAGCAAGGAAAATTTTCAAACGAGACTCGGTACTGCAAAGCCAATTGCAAAACCAATCGCAAAATTATTTGCAAAATCAGTTACAAAGCGTACAGATAATTATGCAGATCAATATGCAGTTTGGGGTAAAAGATTCTTTGATATTGTATTTGCCGCTCTCGTTTTAACGATATTCTCTCCACTTTATTTCGCGATCGCTTTATTAGTTTTAATTAGTTCTCGCGGTTCGATTTTTTATATTCATCCACGGGTTGGTTTACACGGTCGGCAATTTAATTGCGTTAAATTTAGAACGATGATTAACGGCGCAGACCAAGCCCTTGAAGAACATTTAAATTCCTGCCCCATCAGTCGTGCCGAGTATGAAGCTTTCTTTAAACTGAAACAAGATCCGCGTATTACCAAAATCGGTAAAATCTTGAGAACCACTAGTTTAGATGAGTTGCCTCAATTTTGGAATGTACTGGTCGGTGATATGAGTGTAGTTGGTCCCCGTCCATTGGTTCAAGAAGAACTGGTTAAATATGGTACAGCGATCGACCGAGTATTAAACGTCCGCCCTGGGATTGCGGGTTTATGGCAAGTTTCAGGTAGGAATGATATTCCCTATGCTAAGCGGGTGATCATGGATGCTAGTTATGTGCGGCGCATGAGTTTAGGGCTGGATGTCTGGTTGATTTTTAAAACTATTTTGGTCGTAATTTTTCCGAAAGGAAATGGTGCATATTAAACAATAGGACTTACGCAAAAAATAAACGTAGGGGCAATTCATGAATTGCCCCTACGTTAGAATTAGGTCGCAAGTCTCGTTGTATAAGTCCTAATATGCGCCCTTGCCAAATAACACAAGTCGAATAGTTTCTACGAGAATTTCTAGATCAAAGTTTAAAGACCAACGATCTATATAAAACAAATCTAACTTCGCTACATCATCGATCGTATCTAAATCCGATCGCCCCGAAATTTGCCATAAACCAGTAATTCCTGGCATTACTAAATGACGATTGTGATGCCAGTTGCTAAATCTTGCTACATCTCTTACAGGCAAAGGACGCGGACCGACTAAACTCATTTGTCCTAGCAATACGTTAAATAATTGGGGCAGTTCATCCAGACTCGTGCCGCGCAAAAAATGTCCGATCGGAATAATACGGGGATCGCGTTCAATTTTGAACATCACACCATCACTACTTTTGTTGAGATGTTCCAGTTCCGCTTGGCGGCGCTCCGCATCCATAAACATACTCCGAAACTTCCACATCTGAAATGATTGCCCCTGTAGTCCAATCCGCTCTTGAGTATAAAATACGCTGCCTTGAGAACTTGCTTTAATGGCGATCGCGATCGCGATAAATACAGGTGATAACAGAATCAAACCTAACAGCGAGGAGACAAAATCTAAACATCGCTTAAATATATATTCCCAATTGGCGAGTAAGGACGACTCGATGCGAATCATCGGCATAGAGGCAAAAATTTCAGGATTACCACGCCGATGCAGCAACATGAGGCTGGATGGTACTAACCGCAGTCCTATCCCTGCATTGCGAAGCTGCCAATATAATTGTGAAGCAAGTTGAGTTTCTGGCAATCCTTCGGCGATCACTTCTTTTGCACCAGAGTTAATGATTGATTGCATGGCGTGCGAACTATTCGCTAATGAAGAGGCTAAAACACCAACCACTCGATAGCCTGTACGTTTTTCGATGATCATCGTTAGATAGTCAAGGCGATCGCTAGGGGCAATGATAAACACTGGGGTATGGGTGCGAGCGATCGGAAACTGATCAAAAAGTAAAGTCAATAACAAGCGAAAGCCGATAATCGTCACCACACTGCCAAGCCATGCAGGAAAAAATAGCGATCGCGGCGCGTCAATGGTGGGGTCATAAAAGTAACTAACTACTAAAGATGACAGATAAACTGTGCTGATAAATTGCGCTTGTTTGACATAGTTACGCCACTGCGACTCACCCCGATAAAAGTTATGGTAAGCAAAACCCGTCACAATCACTGCCGCAAAAGCCCAAAACAGACCCGTTAAGCCCAAAAATTCGCCCCAATTCAGTGCTGGTGGCAATGGCGAAAAAACTTGATTAAAGGTCAATGAGGTTTTCCAAGCGATCGCTAAGCCCAAAATATCACTGGCAATCAGCAAAAGCGATCGCAACCAGTTGACCTGAGACAGGCTCCATTGCTGAAGATATTTTCCTGAACGTAGATCGTACTGCTTGAGAGTTTTTTTGACAGATTTCTTCGGTTGCTTCTCGGTTGGTTGGCGATCGCTACTCACTCTCATATCCCTCTTGCTCTTTTAATTTTCACTAAAAATTGGACTGGTTGATCCCCACCAACTATCTTGCCCAAATTTAGCGCCGATCAAGATATATCTGTAGCTAATCTTCTGTGGCAATGGGCTTAAGCCCATTGTTCAGGAAATCAGTATTTTTAAACCCAAATTTGTCAGCAAATAAACTATACAATGTAGCAAAACTAGGCTAAGCAATGCCCAGCCAGCTATGACCAATATTTTCTTGATTCCGCCAAACCTAAATAATAAAGAGCGTTTTTCCGCTTTTTGGGAATATTTATTGGAGAATATTCCAGATTTAGGTCAGGATTTCGTTGATTTTCTGACACAGCGATCGGGAAAACCAAGTTCAACTTTTATTAAAGCCGTTGGCTATCCTTTTTTATCGCCAGACGTTCAACCAGATTTTATTTTAAATTGTCAAGATTTTGACATTATCTGTGACCATCGACTAGAAAGTGAGTTAACCAAACATTCTCTAGATGCATATTTCATTTTGGCGAAGTTTCAAACCAAGCCCACCTATGTAGTTTTGATTAGCAATAGTTATTGTCTAATTGACTCAGAAATCTTAGAGAGCGATGCGGCAAAACGACATTACCTTCAGCCACTTGATTATGTTAATTCTTCGATGCCTTATTTTTGTTGGCAAGATGTATATGCATTGGTGGTCCAAAAGCGATCGCACTTAGCCCATGAGTTTGCTGAGTATATGCATTTTATGGATATGCAGCCTTGGCAACATAGTATGTGGGGACAACTATTTCTGAATCCTGATGTGGCAACTAATTTTAGCCAACAATGGAATTTGACGATAAACCACTTACAGGAATTGGGAATAACCTGTAAACATACTGGTTACAGTGCTTTAGAGATTATTTATCCACTGCCTTGGTTACAATTGCTTTATATGTATGTATCTAGATCGGTGCAGCATAATGACTTGCAGTCAGTAAGTCCTTTTCTCGTGGCGACAATTTGGATCAAAGGTGATGAATCTGAACAGATCCGTGCTTTTCAGAGAATTTCCAATCAGTTTACTCTGCCAGAAAATAAGGATATTACCGTTGAAATCAGAGCGAGTTTGGCTGATGGTTTGTGGATGATGAAAACAGGTAATCGTCCGAAACTAGCCGCTACCTATTACACCTCACTAGATCGCGTTGTATCGGCGGATCTCGCACAAATGCAGAAAAATCTATTGGCTTTTACAACTGCTATTTTCAATCATCTTCAAAGCATAACCAACTACTAAGTAGGTAGGCATAATTAATTGTTAGATAGTGGAACAGGCTTCTAGCCTGTTGACGGGCAAGAGGCAGTTCCACACACATTTTATATTTAATTACAACCAGCTACTTAACTTCCTGTTTTCCAGACCGCAATTCCACCAAATCCTGGGCGACTAGTCGTATTTTTCCATACTTTAGGTGTGGTTGAAAAGTTGCCGCCTGTATAACGAATTACGCCATCAACAGGGGAGCTAGCATCACCATTACCACAACTGGTATTAGAGAGGGTATAGCTCTGATCGTTGATGTACAAGTCCTTACCATAGGAAAACAATCCTCCAGGACAGGAAAAAGGATTTCCTGCCGATGTTCCCACGATCTTCTGAACTTCGAGTTGATTGCGATTAACGGACAGCGCAAGTAACTTAAATCCTGGGCGATCGCCGCCATTATTAGAAACCCAAATTTGACCATTTAACAACGCAATCCCTTCAGGAAAACTAAACGCATTCGGAGCTTGAAGACAACCGCTAGCAGCCTTAGATAAGCAATAGCGTACATTCGCATCAATTCCCAGTCCCGACTTATTCAGTTCCGCCGTAGGGATATTAACCACAATTCCTCCCGAAAAAGTACCCACAACCCAAAGAGAACCATCGGAGTCAAAGGTAATTCCCACAGGTTCCGCAGGAGAATTTACCAAAGCTTTACTGACTTGAGGGCTAGCACTTGTTAGATTGGCGCTAGAAATTTGGGCAATTTTGTTATTACCGTAGCTGGAAACCCAAAGATTATTTTGAGAATCAAAAGCTAAAGCAATCAAGCTGTTAAATTCACTGCTAGTAATCGTTTTTACGGGGATAAATTTTTGATTTCGAGCGATCGCATTGCCCAGTTCGTAGGCTAAAATTTTGTCGCCATTGCCTTTATCTTTATTGCAAGCGACATACAGTTTATTACTATTTATAGCCACACTATTAGGATTGCAGTTGGGCGTAGCAATTTCGGTATAATCAACATTCTGATCGTTATTTCTAACCGCAAAAATTGGAGGTACAGAATCAATATAACGGACGTGAATTTTTTGACCAAGATAATCGGGGGCAAATAGATAGGTGGCAGATTGTCTTCGTAGAATCTGGTCAGATTTCGGTAATCGTACTGTCGGTTTGGCAACAACTGGGTTAGAAATTATTGCAGATATTCCAATTAGAACTAAGCTCAGTAATGCTTTCATGGGTTATATTTTGCTTGCTAAAAATTACGTTCTCAAAAAACTTGATTGAATAATTTGACTAATTTGTTGAACTGCCAATAGAACTATAGCAGTTTTTATTTGGTTGTAAACAAACGTACATAGGTTACATAGGTTTTAAACTTAAACAAAATAAGTAAGTAGGCTTAATTAATTGTTAGATAGTGGAACAGGCTTCTAGCCTGTTAACGGGCAGGATGCCCGTTCCACACACATTTTATATTTAATTACAACCAGCTACTTAAGCCAAGAAATTGAGTTTTTGGCTCAAAGCTAAAACCTGCTAAAGCAGACTAGCAAATTTTTTCTAGAGAACACTCGCTAATAGTGCTTTTTGAGCGTGAAGACGATTTTCAGCTTCATCCCAAATCCGTGATTGAGTTCCTTCCATTACGGCCTCGGTGATCTCTTCACCACGATGGGCGGGTAAACAATGTAAAGCGATCGCTTCTTTATCAGCCAAAGCCATTAGTTCAGAATTCAATTGGTAAGGTTGGAAAATTGGAACCCGATCTTCTGCTTCCGATTCTTGTCCCATACTTGCCCACACATCGGTATAGAGAACATGGGCTGCTTGCGCCGCCAGTTGCGGATCGTTGGTCACGATTACTTCAGAATTAGTGGCTAGAGCTTTAGCTTGAGCCACAATCGCGGGATCGGGAGCAAAATTTTTCGGTGAGGCAATGCGAACATTCATGCCAACCAGAGCGCAACCGATCATCAGGGAATGCGCCATGTTGTTGCCATCACCGAGATAGGTCAGAGTTAACCCCTTTAAAGTGCCGAAATTTTCCAATACAGTTAGTAAATCCGCCAAAACTTGACAGGGATGCTCTAAATCGCTCAGAGCATTGATAATTGGCATTTTACAAAATTTAGCAAAAGTTTCTAGTTCGGCTTGCTCGAAGGTGCGAATGGCAAGCACATCCAGATAGCGATCGAGCACTCTTGCTGTATCCTGAATTGGTTCACCACGACTAACTTGGGTGACATTGGGATCGAGGTCGATCACATGACCACCCAGTTGATGCATCGCGACCGTAAAGCTGACTCTCGTTCTCGTCGAGGCTTTGCGAAATAGCAAGCCAAGGGTTTTACGCTGAAAGTCGAACTGGACTTCTCCTGCTTTGAGTTGCTTGGCTAATGTGAGTAAGTCCTGAATTTCGCTTGGTTGCAAATCTGCCAAGCTAAGAAGATCGCGTCCCTGAAGATTTCCCATTATTTTATTTAAATTAGCTTGATTAACAAAGCTAGTGATTAATTGATCTGAGATTATCAAGTTACAGAGCAATTAAACAAATAATTGTTCATTGGTAGCAACATAGAGCGCTTTGCCCTAATTTTTATCACGAGGTTTTTGCTGAGCTTTTTACCAAGGTTTTTGCTGAGCTTTTTGCCGAGCTTTTCGCGTATCATATGCTTCTTTACAAGAAAAAATGATCGAAATGGAAATCGCAGCTTTGCGATCGCATCAGTGGTTTAAATTAATTTGCGGTGCGAGTTATCAACATTTACCCGCGATTCGGCATCTTGCCCTGATTTATACCTTAGCAGGTGCTGATTGCATTGATATGGCTCCCGATCCTGCAACCATTGCCGCCGCCCGTGAGGGAATTGCCGCCGCCCTAGAATTAGATGCAAATGTGCGATCGCCTTTAGTGATGGTCAGCTTTAATGATGGCGAAGATCCCCATTTTCGGAAAGCAATTTTTGATGCAGCGCTCTGCCCTACCGACTGCCCCAGACCTTGCGAAAAAGTCTGCCCTACCAATGCGATCCAGTTTAGTAATGCTTACAAAAATGATTACAAAGGGGGGGTTATCTCCAATCTTTGTTATGGGTGCGGTCGTTGCTTGCCGCTATGTCCAGTGCAAATTATTCATACTCGCGAACAGGTTTATGTTCCTGAAGATATTTTTGAGCAGGTATTTAATCAGCAAGTTGATGCGATCGAAATTCACACTCAACCTAATCGCACTAGAGAATTTGCGGCTTTTTGGCAACGCTTGAGTCCGATTATCCCCGAACTTAAATTAATGGCGGTCAGTTTTCCCGATTGCGAAGATTTACATGAATATCTCAAGTCTTTGTTAGCAGAAATGACTCCAAAACCGCGATCGCTCATTTGGCAAACCGATGGTCGCCCCATGAGTGGTGATATTGGTGATGGCGCAACCCGTGCAGCTTTGCAACTTGGTCAAAAGGTTCTCGATTTTCAATTACCTCTTGGTTTTGTACAATTGGCTGGCGGGACGAATGCTAGTACGGTTCCTAAATTACGTCAGGCAGCTATTCCTGTTGCTGGTGTGGCTTATGGCAGCTATGCACGTAAAATTATTATGGATTTTCTGGAAGGTTTAGGAGAAGAAATTCCCGATCGCCTTGAAGAGAAATCTTGTTTACTCTGGCAAGCCGTAGCGATCGCCAAGCAATTAGTTTCACAAATCAAACAAAGATAAAGAGTTGAAACCATGTATCAATTAATGTCTAGTGCTTTCGCGGCGGTCGCTTTTTTTATCGCTGCTACTACCTCTCAATCGACAAAAGCTCAGACTCCACCGATCCGAGGTTATCAGCCCAAGGCAACTGAGGCGGCGAGACAAGCCCAAATCCAAGAGCAGCAACAAAAATCCCATCCCAGTAGATTTGATCTCCAAAAATATCCTGTTAACGATAGCAATGTTACCCATTGGCAGGATTCGTTATGGGCGATCGGGGTTTTGGCTCCTGAAGAAACCTATGCCGTCCAAGCTTTAGCTAATGTTATGAAGATGACGACAGCGGCTAATCTTAGCGATCCTCAAAAGGGAATTATTGATACAGCCATGCAGATTGGTGCAGAGCTTTATACGCTTAAACCTGCGGTTTATGGCAGTCTCAAGGATTATTTTCTACGCACAATCAATGCTAGTAGTGATTCACAATGGGTGGCGATCGCTTTTTCGGCGTTAGCAAAATCAAAGGATAGTTCTCAAAATATTTCACCGTCTCAACTAGAAAGTTTACGCACAAAGATTCAGAAACGTTTTCCCAAATGGAAGCAAGATCTGCATTTACGCGCTACTTTACAAAATGGAACGCAAAATTCAGAAAATCCGCCTGTAATCCCCAATCTTGCTGATTTATTGAAATGGCAGATCGCACCGCAACAACCACAGATGTATGTCCTCTGCCGTCCCAATCGCGATATTTTGTGTTTAGCCGTCCTGAAGGATGGCAATGGCAAATTTGTGAAGCAGGTAAAGCAACTTTGGTCGGTTCCCCTATTGTTGCAATCCTTACGCGATCTCGATTGGTATTTCACGAATGGACGCACTCCCCAAGGGATTTATCGGATGGAGGGAATTTCGCTACAGCCTGATGACGAAGTATTTCATGCTTATGGGCAATTTTCGTTAGTGAATCTATTTGTGCCATTTGAGAATGGAGTGAATGCATTCTTACCAAATCAAAAAGGCGCTTTTACTGGCAATCTTCAAGCTTATCAGACGCTCTTACCTCCATCATGGCGCTCATATCAACCGATGCAGCAAACCTATTGGGCAGGAAATGTTGGGCGATCGCTATTTCGGATTCATGGCAGTGGTGCAGCGATCGATTTCTTCCGTAATAAAGCGGGAGTTGTCAATGTTCGCAATTTTGATTGGAATGCGACCTTGGGATGTTTATCTGCGATCGAGATTTACGATAAGCGCGGCAGTTTAATCAAAGCCGATATGCCCAAAATTCTCAATGCGTTAAATACGGTTGGGAAGGGCAAAGTTGAAGGATTTTTGATTGTGGTAGATGTACCTAGTACATCCAATGAACCTGTGACTGTTGCCGAAATCTCTAAATTAATCAATTAACTGTTAATCTTATGGAGCTTATTGTTAAAGATGAACGCTCTCCCTCATTTGTTAGGCTATGAAATCGTAGAGCAAATCTATGAGGGTAAGCGGACTTTGCTCTATCGAGGGGTGAGGCAAAGTGACTCTTTGCCAATAGTAATTAAACTTCTTAAAAATCCATTTCCTAGCTTTAAAGAACTCGCTCAATTTCGCAATCAATATACGATCGCAAAAGATATTGATTCACCATATGTAATCAAGATGATGGCAATTGAACCTTACAAAAATGTCTATGCGATCGTCATGGAAGATTTTAGCGGCATTTCTCTGAGGGAAATATTGCGTCGAGTAGGTAGATTTGGGAACAATCCTCACACTCTCACCACATTTATCAAAATCGCGATTCAAATTACAGAAGCTTTAGATGATCTATATGACCATCGCATAATTCACAACGATCTTAAACCTGAGAACGTTTTAGTCGATCGCGATCGCGAACAAGTAAAACTGATAGATTTTAGTATTGCGTCACCTCTAAACCATCAAAAGCCCAATGAAAAGCAAGAAATCCAGAGTACAGAGCAGCTAGAAGGGACGTTATCCTATCTATCACCTGAACGAACTGGAAGAATGGATCGCCGTATTGATTATCGCAGTGATTTTTATTCTCTTGGGATAACTTTCTATGAAATGTTGACAGGTAATTTGCCATTTATCTCGGCTGATCCAATGGAACTGGTCTATTGTCATTTAGCGAAATTACCAATTCCTGCATATCAAATCAATCAAGCAGTGCCACCGATCTTATCGGAGATTGTGAGCAAGCTAATGGCAAAAAATGCTGACGATCGCTATAGGACTGCCGTAGGTATCAAGCATGATTTAGAAAAAAGCCTTGAATGTACTACGGGTGAAATGTTTGAACTAGGACAGGGAGATAGTATAGATCGCTTTCTCATTCCTGATCGACTCTATGGTCGTGAGGTAGAAATAGCCAAGCTATTAGCCGCCTTCGATCGCACTAGTCATGGAAGTACAGAAATGCTACTTGTGGCGGGTTGTTCTGGTGTTGGTAAAACCAAAGTGGTGAACGAAGTTCATAAACCGATTATCAGACAGCAAGGATATTTTATTAAGGGGAAATACGATCAATTTCAGAAGGATATTCCCTTCTTGGCTTTCGTGCAAGCTTTTCGTGATTTGATGGGACAATTACTAGCAGAATCCGATACCCAGATGCAAATATGGAAAGAACGCATTCTCGAAGCAGTTGGGGGGAATGGACAGGTTCTGATTGAGGTAATTCCTGAACTGGAGTATATCATTGGTGTGCAACCACCTGTGAGCGAACTATCAGGAAATGCTGCCGAAAATCGGTTTAATCATCTCATTCAGAGGTTTGTCCAAGTATTTACCACTGCCAATCATCCCCTAGTTGTGTTTTTGGATGATTTACAGTGGACGGACTCGGCTTCATTAAACTTATTAAAATTATTGACGCAAAACCAAACCCACCTATTGATTTTAGGTGCTTATCGAGATAATGAAGTCTCACCTAATCATCCCTTGATCTTAGCAGTGAATGAAATCGCGAAGACGGGAATAACAGTCAATACGATCGCTTTACAACCTTTGACTGAGAAAGATATCAATCAACTTATAGCAGATACTTTACTGTGTGAGCTATTTCAGGCTCAACTTTTGACTGCATGTATCTATCCCAAAACCCAAGGTAATCCTTTCTTTACAACGCAGTTTCTCAAGACTTTATATGAGGATGGACTCATTACATTTGATGTGGAAACAAAGCAGTGGCAGTGGAGTTTTGTCAAAATTGCATTTCTCTTCAGCGATAATGTCATAGACCTCATGGTTCAGAAATTGCAAAAATTGTCTATTGAAACGCAAGATTCACTCAAGTTAGCATCCTGTATTGGCAATAATTTTGATTTAGTTACATTAGCAATTGTATCTAAGCGATCGCAATTAGAGACAGCAGTAGCACTATCTCAAGCTCAAAGACTGGGATTGATCGTTCCCCAAAATCAATCCTGCAAATTTTTTGAAGCTGAGACGGAATTTAGGAGCGAGCAAAATTTAGGAGGGTTACAGAATTATGAATGTTGTTATCAATTCTTCCACGATCGCGTACAACAAGCCGCCTATTCGCTGATTCCTGAATCACAAAGGGGCGCAGTACATCTGCAAGTTGGGCGACTGCTCTTAGACCATACACCAGACAGCGATCGCGATTTGCAAATCTTCCACATAGTCAATCACCTCAATCTGGGAGCAGCGCTCATCGTCAATGAGAGCGAACGGGAGGAGATAGCACATCTCAATTGGCTGGCTGCAAAAAAAGCGCGTAAATCCTCGGCATATTCGTCTGCCATGAATTATTTGGATATGAGCTTGCAGTTTTTATCAACCCATTGTTGGCGCACACAGTACGCTCTCAGTTTAGAAATATATCAACTCACGGCTGAAGTCACCTATCTCACTGGTGATTACGATCGAATGTCCCAAATTATTGAAATTAGTTTACAACAGAGCCAAAACCATTTAGACCGTGTAAAATTTTATGAGATTCAGATTATGGCTCTCGTAGCTCAAAACCAGTTCCAGTTTGCCATAACACTTGCCCGTAATGTTCTCCTCAACTTTGGGGTGAGATTTCCGACAAATCTATTCAAACTAAGAACGATTTTGGGCTTTTTGATCACTGTTTATCGAATGTCACGCAGATCTCATAAAGATTTACTGACTTTGCCTGTGATGACGAATCCCCATAAACTGGCAATCTGTAGCCTGTTCAACGTCATTGGTGCAGTACTGCAAGTGAATAAGCCAGAAATTGCGCCATTTATCACTTTTATTGGTATCTCTCTATACTTACGTTATGGGAATATCCCAAAATCATCAATGGCTTATACAATCTATGCCTATCTACTCTGCGATAAGTTGGGACAGATAGATGCTGGATATGCGAAGGGGGAAACGGCGATCGCTTTATGTCGTCAGGCTTCAGGTAAAGAGGCTTTGGCTCCAACGCTATTTATCTGGAATTATTTTATTTCCTATCGGAAGGACTCTTTGCGGTCTAGTTTACCTTTGTTAATGGAAGCTTATCAGGTCGGGCTAGAAGTGGGGGATGTTGAGTATGCTGCATATAGCCTGTGTGTATATTTTTCGCAATCCTATTTGTCTGGGAAAAACCTTGTGGATTTGCAAAGAGAGATGATGCCAAATCGTCCTGTTTTTAGGAAACTCCAGCAACGCTCGATGACGAATATCTCCGATCTTATCTGTCAATATATAGAAAATCTTATAACTGCAAATAATACCGGAAGCAATAATATTTGTGATTTAGTTGGGCGCTTTTTTGATGCAAATGCTGCTGCTCAGGAAGATCGTCAACTACAAGTTTATATAAGTTTATATAAAGTTCATCTGGCTATTTTATTTCATCGTTATCCATTAGCCATAGAACAGCTTGCGATTGTTGAGGCGGAGATGGATATAATTAATGGAACATTTTCGCAGTATAATTTCTATTTTTATGATGCCTTAGTGAGGTTAGCGCTATATAACGATCTAACTGAGGTCAAAAAAAGAGCCAGTCTCTCAAAAGTAAAGGCAAATTGCAAACATATTTCTAGATTGGCAAAAACGGCTCCGATGAATTTTAAACACAAGATTTTATTGGTGGAAGCTGAACGTCTGCGAGTGTTGAAAAAGCCAATTCAAGCTGCCGAATTATACGATCGCGCGATCGCTGAAGCTAAGGCTAATGGCTTTATACATGACGAAGCTCTTGCTAACGAACTTGCCGCCAAGTTTTACCTCAAAAGGGGTAACGAAAGAATCTTTCAAGCCTATATGATGGAGGCTTATTATTGCTATGGTCGTTGGGGATCAGCCGCTAAGGTCGCAGATCTAGAAAAACTTTATCCGCAGTTTCTAATTCCCATTCCTCGGAAACAACAATCTTCTTTTTCTAAGACGATCGCTAGCAACTTTGGACATAACAGTTCTGAGTCCCTCGATCTTGCCACACTTCTTAAGTCTTCCCAAGCGATCTCTGGAGAAATTGAACTGCATAAACTTTTAGAGACTCTTCTCAACATCATCATGGCTAATGCTGGTGCGGATAAATGTGTTTTGTTACTGCAAGTAGAAGATCAATTACAAATCGCTGCTCGCATAGAATCAGGACGGCAGCCTCAAATTTTTAATTCACCAGTATCTTCCGAATTCGACCAAGATATGGCGATGAGTGTGGTAAATAAAGTTAAGCGTAGCTTATATCCAGCCGTTGTAGCCAATGCCCAAAAGTCTCAGTGGGCGGACGATCTTTACATTCAGAGCAACCAGTCCAAGAGTCTTCTTTGCAGTCCGATTTTGTTGCAAGGAAATTTGCTGGGAATCTTATATCTAGAGAATAATCTGACCGTGGGAGCATTTACCAGAGAGCGCCTTGAGGTCTTAAATTTTCTCTGTTCTCAAGCCGCCATTTCCATCCAAAATGCTCAGCTTTATGGACATTTAGAAATGGCTAACAGCAAACTTTCTGATTATTCCCAAACCCTAGAGCAGCAAGTAGAACAGCGCACTGCCGACCTCCAATCTGCCCAGCAACGGATTATTGCCCAAGAGAAACTTGCTTCCCTCGGTACGCTGACAGCAGGTATCGCTCATGAACTGCGTAACCCGCTTAATTTTGTTGCCAATTATGCAAGAAGTTCCATCGGACTCGGAGAAGAACTGTTAGAAACAATTCAGCCGTTACTCCCTTCTTTGGATGAAGAAACATCATCTCTCGTCCAAGAGTTGATTGGCGATCTCCAAGAAAATGCTACGACAATTCGTACCCATAGCCAAAGAGCCGAGAACATCATCGAAAGCATGATGCAACATACTCGCATCGATGCTGGACAGGCTACCTTTCAAGCTACACAAATTAATAATTTACTTGAGCAGTCCGTCAAACTGGTATATCACAGTAAGAAAATGAAAGATAACAGCTTTAATATGACGATTCAAAGAGATTATTCTAAGGATTTGGCTTTAGTTGATGTAGTAGCTATTTCGATGACGCGAGCCTTTATTAATCTCCTTGATAATGCTTGCGATGCGATGCGTTCTCGGCAAAATCAAATAAAAAAGGATGCCTTGGCAATCACAGAAAAATATCAACCGATACTCACACTTTCCACCCATAATCTGGGCGATCGCGTTGAAATCAGGATTCGCGATAATGGCTGTGGAATTGCTCCAGAGATCCAATCCAAGGTATTAGATCCATTTTTTACAACTAAACCCCCTGGAGATGGTACTGGGCTTGGGCTTTCGCTCACTCACGATATAATTGTTAAGCAACATCAAGGGACTTTGAAAATTAATTCAAATATACTGAAACCCGATCAATATACCGAGATAATAGTTATCGTTCCTTTAAGATACTGTTAATCCGTGAGAATACCCGTGATCGCTTCACCTTGGAGAGTAGATTTAGCAGCATCGATAGTGTTATGAATTATTCGTGTATCAGACGATCCTCCTGTAGGGGCAGAGCATTCCCACAGAAATCTACAATTTTTTAGATGATTTTAGATTGGGAATGCCCTGCCCAAACCTAGCTATAGCATTGTATAATTTTCATGAATAAAAGTCCCACTGAGTCGTGATGAAAAAAGAGACAAATCTAATTTTAGTAGTTGATGACGAAACTGAAGTCCAACGACTTTTCCCACAAATATTTAGAAAAAGAATTCGCGATGGAGAGATTGACTTTCAGTTTGCGGAGAATGGGGTAGAGGCTCTACAGATTCTGCGAGCCTCCAATAAAATTGACATGATTCTGACGGATATCCAGATGCCAGAAATGGATGGATTAAGTTTATTAGAACACTTGACGGAATTTGATTATCCCCTCAAAGCCGTGGTTATTTCCGCTTTTGGCGATATGAAGAATATTCGTGGGGCTATGAATCGTGGAGCCTTTGATTTTTTGAATAAGCCTTTTGATTTTGAAGACTTAGAAATTACAATTAATAAAACTCTAACTTTTGTTGAGGAATTAAAAGAGCAGAAACAAAAACTGCAATCAACGCTAGATCGCCTCCATAATCTCGTATTTTATGATCAACTGACTGGTTTAAACAATCGGTATGGACTCTTGCAAGAAATTGCTAAAAGCATTGAAGTCAAACGAACCCAAGGAACTAGTTTTGCGGTATTAAAACTAGATGTCGAGCGATACTCCATCATCAAGTCGGGATTTGGTCATGTCATTAGCGATCGCCTTTTAATTAAAGTCGCTCAGAGGTTGGTAGAATGGGATATTCCTTCAAAGGTCGTAGCTCGTCTAGAAACCAATCGATTTGCCATATTAATTCAACAGATTGGATCTTCAGATGCTGCAACTACTTCCCGAAATGTTCAAAATTACATTCAACAGATTCATCAGCTTTTTCGACATCCCATTCAATTGGAAGAAATAACTGTTGCCTCGAAAACCCATGTCGGGGCGGTCACTTGTGACATCGAATATAATCAACCAGAAGATTTTTTGAGAGCGGTGGATACAGCTCTCGGACAGGCAAAGCGAAACAAAGAGCGCATAATGTTTTTTAGACCGAGTATGCAGCAGAGTGCAGTCCATCGGATCAATCTTGAAATTAACTTACAAAAAGCGATCGAATCTAGGCAAATCCAAGTCTATTATCAGCCAATTGTTTCATTAAGTACGGGAAGGATTATTAGTTTTGAAGCTTTAGCTAGATGGCTAACACCAGCTAAGAAATTAATCTCGCCTTTAGAGTTTGTTAGTTTAGCAGAAGAAACAGGATTGATTATTCCGTTGGGACAATTAATATTATCTGAAGCCTGTACTCAAATGGGGCGATGGAAAGCTATGTTTCCAGATAACTGCCCTGCTAGCATTAGCGTTAATTTATCCAGTCTACAATTGACTGATCCGAACCTATTAAATAATATTGAACAAAGTTTAAGCGCCGCAGGTTTAACTGGCGAAAACTTAACCTTAGAGATTACCGAGAGTGTAATTATGGAAAACACAGAAACTGCCATTGATTTACTGTTACAATTACGAAAAAAATTTATAGGGATATCAATTGATGATTTTGGCACAGGCTATTCTTCCCTTTCCTATCTGCAATCTCTGCCAATCACAGCCCTCAAAATAGATCGTTCTTTTATTAAAGATATTGATGTCAATTCCAATAATTTAAAAATAACTTCCATGATTATAAACCTCGCCAAACAGCTAAATCTCAAAGTAGTTGCAGAAGGAATTCAAACCGAAGCTCATACAAGTGTTTTACAGGATCTTGCCTGTGACTATGGACAGGGTTTTTTGTTCTCTCGTCCAGTGGATGCATCTGCGGGAACGGCTTTGATTTCCACTCAAAAATCTCTGTTTGGCTAAGGAATTATCTATAGAACTCTCAACGGTGAGAGATGTAAACGTTCCATGAGATAGCAAAGACAATCTTGACGAATTATATTGGTATTGAGAGTTATCATTGATGGCATTACTGACGATTTTAAAATAATCTCACCATTTTTGATCTGGAAGTAGCGATCGCTTTTCTCCGCACCTTCTTCACTTAGCGCCAACAAATGAGCTTTTTCGGTTTTCGCTTTTCCAAAGCTTGTTCCAATCCCTAATTCACAAAAGTTGAGACAATCCATCTCATTTGGGAAACTAATATCATCGTTGGGATGATTATTAAAACTGAAGTTAATCTCTTCGGGAACCTTGACGATCGCTACAGTATGAAACAAATCGATATCAGCGATCGCAGAGTCGGGCAGATTATCAAAGCTCTCAAGATTCAAACAAGTTTCTACATATTCCAAAGCGTGAGCCGTGCCATCAGCAACATCGGGCTGTCCACATTCCACCACGATCGCAGGACAAAACTCACTAAA
>JBILGV010000160.1:0-5868 GCA_044350865.1 Pseudanabaena sp.
TAGTATCAATTCGTGCTATGAGGCGTTATGAGTATGCAAATCAGTTATAGATTAAACGCTAATGAACTTGACAGCACTTTCCTAGAAAGTTTAAAGGCGGCTTTCCAAAATAAAGAAATTGAAATAGTTGTATATGAAAGTGATGAAACTACTTTTCTGCTAAAAAATCCTGTTAACAGAAAAAGACTTTTGACTGCGGTGGAGAATATTCAAAATCGGAGTAATCTCGTAGAGCTTAATTGGGATAGTATTTCATGAGAAGACGAATTCTATTTGAAGCGGAAGCTTTTGAAGACTATAACGCATGGGCAAAAATGGATCGCAAAATTCACAACAAAATCGGAGAAATTATTAAAGATATTGAGCGATCGCCCTTTTCGGGCATCGGTAAACCTGAACCGTTGAAACATGGACTTAGTGGATTTTGGTCAAGGCGTATTAGCGATGAGCATCGTCTCGTCTATCAAGTGAGTGATACAGAGATTCTAATTGCTAGTTGTAAAAATCATTACGCGTAAAAAATCGAATCAAACGATGATCGCTGTTTGGTTAATTTTTTGAGGAGGCGATCGCTGTTTTATTTTTTTAGAGGGGTGATCGCTGTTTGTGAGGATGGATTGGCGATCGCTGTTTGGTTAATTTTTAGAGGGGTGATCGCCGCCTAACTTGATGGGCGCACAACTCTAATGAGATTACCTTGTAGAGATTCCTGACTAGCAATCGCCTCATTAATCCGAGTAGCCATGCGAGGGCGATCGCTGTCATTGGTACAGACAATTATTCCAAAATGTTCGGAATTAGCGCGATGTAATTTGATAAAGTCTAGTCGATTAATTGTGATGACTGCCCGATTGTTCCCAATTGCAAAAGCTAATACTTGGTCATCAGGAATACCTATGTTTGCATTGCCAGCTTCTTGTACTGTCAAAACATCATGTCCCATAGTGCGAAGTAGTTGGCTGACGGCTCGTGGAAATTGCTCGTCTGCATATAGTCTTGCCATTGTTTAGGCTGCCTCGTTATTTGCAAGAATTACTGCGGCAATTTCTTCGGGATAGGCTTCGGCGTATGTCCATGCGTTGACAAGATCGGCGGCGGTGATGTGGGGATAGTCTTGTAGTAGTTGTGCTTCAGTGATGCCAAGTTGTTGTGCTTCGACTAGCAACCAAACTGCGATTCGGGTTCCTGCGATGCAAGCTTCTCCTCCACAAACTCCCGCCGTTTTGGAGATTCCTTTGCCGCTTTTATTTAGTTTTTTGGTGAGCCGTTGTATAATCGCCACTCGGTCTGGGAGTGATATGTTGAGAAATTGATGTTCGATTTCTTGAATGGTCATGGCGATCGCAGATAGTTAGAACTGCGCTTATTGTAGCAATCTGGTAAAGGGCGATCGCTAAGGTCATCGGTTAAACCCTCCTTTATAACTAAAATCCTTTAAACTTGAGCGCAGACTAGATCAGGACGTAAATCTCGCGCTCCATTTAAGTAAATATGCTTAATCTGATGCTGCTCAAGGGGAGTATTCACATGAATTAATACCCGAATACAACGCTCTAAACTGCCCTTGACATACATTTGCTGCACATCTAAAAGCGGCACATGCTCCCAATGCGATCGAGATCGGGCAATTTTGGCAGGAAAAACCACATCAATATCTGTTGTTGCCGAAAAAGTGGCACTGACAATTTCACGCGGATCGATATCATTTTGCGCCTCGATCTCCTCCATAAGCTCCAGCACAGCCCTCTCTAGAGCCGCGTAGGTATTTGCCTCAACTGTGGTTGCACCACGAACGCCACGTACACGCCAACCCACGTTTTACACCATCCGTAAAGTATGTAATTGTTCTTGATTGTTAATCATATCTATCATTTAACAGATTACCCCTAAAGGACAATGTTAATTTAATAGCGATCGCTTAAAAAATAAACTGTGTAAGCATTTACTGTAATCAAGCTCAAAATCGTAAATTTATTTAACCGCACCTGATGCTGATACCTGAACCTGTCCCTAATGAAACCCAAACTACTCTACCCCCCAATCCAACCAGTAACCCAACACCCAGTATATATCGCGTCTCACCATTGATTCGCATTACATTGCTGCTGTTGTACTTTGCCCTAACTGCTCCCCTGCCATTTTTGAGTAGCTATACTCACGCGGCAATCCCTGCTGCATGGTTGACTCTGGGCTTAGTGATCGGATTTGTATTTTTGTATGGAGCCTTGAGCGATCGCGTAATACTTGATGACGTAGGCATTAAACTAACCTACCCGCAATGGTTTCCTGCTTTTGTGCGGCGCGGCTGGTCACTGACTTGGCAAGAGATCACGGCGCTGAAACCAAGAATTACAGGACAAGGCGGGATTGTTTATTATTTTGTTAGTAAAACATCAGATCAAGCATATTTATTACCAATGCGGGTAGTAGGCTTTGCACGATTGGTGAAAATAGTGGAAGAGCGCACAGGAATTGATACGCGAGATGTTCGTCCCCTCGCTCAACCTTGGATGTATGTAATTTTGCTAGTGTTTACGTTACTACTCCTGCTAATGGATAGTTGGACAATTTACACCGCTTTAACACTTTAACTAAATCCCTAAAGTTCGATACTCAGAGTGAAGCTGGGCGTTGAGGATGATCATCGTCATACTCTCGATACTGTATTGCATCATCAAGGCGATCGCCTCATCGTAATGGTTTGGCTCAGCATGAGTGAGGGTAATAATCCCAACTACATCGACTCCATAAATTAAGGGTATCGTTAGGGCTGATCGTACTTTGTATGGCTGATCGGGCAACTGCACCCATCTTGTATCGGCGATCGTGTCGTAGATTAGTCCGATCTGACGATGGCGTAATGTCCATCCCGCTAGTCCATCATCTAAAACTTTAGAAATCAAAGAATCCTTGAGATCGCGAGTCACTGGTCCCCTTGCCAAAATACTCTCGATGATGATCCCGTCTTGGTCAATCAAAAAAATACTTCCTTGATCCGACTCCGTATATTTGGTAAGGGTTTCTAGCGTGCTTTTGAGGGTAGTTGTGAGGATCAGATTGCCACTGACCGACTGAATATGGGAAATTGAATTTTTAAGTAAAGTTGTTTGCAGTTGGATCGCCGCTTGAGCCGAAATCAGTAACGTATGCTCATCTAAATTGGCTTGAGACGGACTCAAATTCAATCGGTTTAAGACTGACGAATCTTGGGAGTGGCTCGTTTTAGGGTTCATGCGCGATTCCGATTTGCTAACTCCAGAAAATTGTAATTGATTATATACAAGGATTCTCGCCGAATTAAGATCCCAACAAACATATGAAAGCGCCGCCTATCCTTATCTGTTCAAAGTTATTGATAAAGAAATTGCTAATAAAGTACTTGTGTGCTATAAATCTTAGCCTAAATCCCCCAAACAAATAACGCTCTTATGAATCCCACAGTAAATGCTCTAGCGAATCTTGACGAAACTCTTGGTAAAAATACAGCAGCAGATCTTCAGCAAGAAATCAATTTACTTAAGGTCGAGTTAGAACAAAAGGATCTGCTAGTACAGCAGCTTTCCGAAGAACTTTTTCGTTTGGTCAAGGGAAATACCGCTTTTCTGCCTAGTACTGAATTTCATGAGCAGCATTCAGACGAAATGCGTTTGCTGACAGAAAAGCTGGCGATGGTCGAACATCAATTAATAGCGACACAAGCTCAAGTCAAAGAACGCGATCGCGAAGCTGTGGCTTTACGACAAGAAATTCAAGAGATGGGCGATCGCAATCGAATGCTCGAACAGGTGGTGCAGGAGTTGCCAAATATCTATCGCGCCAAGTTTGCGGAGCGGATCGTGCCGATCAAACAAAAAATTGAATCCTTACAAAAAGAAAATCGCCAATTGCATATCGAACTGCAAAGTCTTAGTTTCCGTCTAGCGGGTCGTACTCGCCGCCCCCCATCACAGCAACAACGACTAGAACTCCCCAGAGTTATGCCTGCTTTAGGTTAAAGGCTATCTGCCCCTAACTATTGCCTTGAACGGTCAATAACAGATTTAGCTAAAGACAAACTTAGATAGACTTTTTCTGTAGAATTAAATTGAGAGGTTTTAACTTTAAAAGTTTTTTAGCGATCGCCATAATAATCGCCATAATAATCGCCATAATAATTTACGACGATTAAAAGCAATTAAGAGCTTTTCAGAAATAAATTAGAAATAAATTAGAATAGATTTTAAGGATTAAAAAGTATGAGTACAACTCCCGAAACCAAGACAGACAGTAATAAACCCGAAACCACAGACAAATCTCGTCCTGCCAAGGCTAAGTCTGAAACTGAAGCAACTACCAAAACTGGTACAGTCGATATTGCAGCACTGGCTGTGAAAGAAGAATCAAAGCCTGCGGCAACATCCATCGCACAAAAAGGATCATTAACTGTGACCGAAACCCTTAAACATTTTGGCGATCGCCCCATTACCGATGGTGGCTTCCGTGCCTTTGAATATTTCAATAGTTCAGGAGAGCGTCCCATCGAAGCTAGCAAGTTAGTGATTAGCAGCACTTATGGCTCTATGGGTGCAACCCGTCCCATCACCAGTGGTGGCGTACATGTAACTGGCACATTCATGTCCTCTGGCGAACGTCCAATCATGGAAGATGGATTTGTAATTGTCGATAAGTTTTATATCGCTGGCGAGCGCCCTGTCGGTTCTTCAGGTTTAGTGGTTGACGAAACCTACTCACAAATGGGTGAAACCAGACCTGTTGGTTCCAACGTGATCGACAATGCAGGTTTGATGGGTTACATCGACTAATTGTTGGAGAATTTAAAAAGCAGTACCCATTGGGTGCTGCTTTTGTGCTTGTAGCTGTGGGATAAATTTGGGTGCTTTTAAGATCTGATGGATACAAAACTGACCGCGTTAAAAGATAAGTTGTTTTCAGGTAAAGAGGCAAATCAATTACCTGCGATCGCCGAATTAGTAAGTTCTGAGTTAAATTCTGGGGAAAATTTAGCCGAAGAGGGCTTACAAATATTAGATGAATTTATCCAAGCCCGTAAAGCTGCCCATCAAGAGGCTAATACTGAACCGACATGGATTGACGGTAAGATTCATCAAACTTTATTGCAAAGTAATCTCCCAAGGGCGATCGCCTTAGCTGAAATTCATTATCCTCAAGGCGTGGTCACGTTACGATCAGAAAAAGCGATCGATTATCAACCAATTCAAGTTTTACTAGCGAAACAGGATTTTGAAGAAGCCGATCGCATTACCAGCAAAAAACTTTGTGAAGCGGCGAGTGCTGATGCTTTAGCGCGGGGTTGGCTATATTTCACAGAAGCAAAATCGATTCCTGTTAGTGATCTCCAAACAATTAATCAACTGTGGCTGGTTTATTCTGAAGGGAAGTTTGGATTCTCAGTACAGCGCAAAATCTGGCTGAGTCTGGGCAAAGGGTGGGAAAAGTTTTGGTTAAAGATCGGTTGGAAAAAAGATGGCTCGTTTACTCGTTATCCTAGTGGGTTTATTTGGAGCCTAGATGCACCAAGGGGGCATTTGCCCCTATCTAATCAGTTGCGCGGCAATAAAACCATGCAAGCTATTTTTTCCCATCCTGCATGGTAATTTAAGAAATAGGGGTGCGCGGCTTTGCCACGCACCCTATTTTGGGTTTTAAAAGGCAGAACACCTTTTTACAGATGAGATTATCTCGCTAGATCTAACTCTTTTTCGGAAGTATTTTGCAAAGTCTTCAAGCGTTCTTCTTCAGTCCAAAAAGTAGCCAACTGTCCTTCGATTTCTTTGCGGACAATATCGCGGTACTCCATGAAATGCTCATTGTGGGCGCAAACAATTAGGTAATGTTCCCAAACCGCAG
>JBILGV010000076.1:0-23531 GCA_044350865.1 Pseudanabaena sp.
CAGGCAAAAGTAATGCAGAAATGGTTGGCTTACCAACTCCAAAGCGATCGCCAGAAATGTTACTCAAACGGGAAACAGTATTAGCTTAGGCAAAACCCAAGAGAGAGGCGGCGCGAAGCGCCGCCTCTCTCTTCTGCCACAATCAAGAACTAAAGGAGAAAAATAAATGATATCCCAATGGACTGATGAAAGGCTAGATCGCTTTGCTACTAAAGTTGACAACTATATCGAGAACAGTCGAGAGCGGGAGCAGCACTTAGACCATCGCATCGATAACTTATTTGACCAGATCGGTAGGCTGATAGAGGCTCTCTACCTTGAAGTCCCCAACATCAAAGCGGAGATCAACAGTGTCAGGGAAGAAGCGAAAGAACAAAGAGAAACACTTCATGCCGAATTGGTAGAAATAAAGGAAGTCACCAAACAACAGTCTGTAAATATCGAGCGTCTGGCGATCGCCGCCCAAACTCAATCTGAAGGTGCTAAATCTCAAGCCGAAATTGCCCAAGCTCAAGCTGAGTCTGCTAAAGCTCAAGCTGAAGTGGCTAAAACTCAAGCCGAAAATATTCGATTAATGATTGAAATGGTTAATCGAAAATAGGCTTAAGTATGCGATCCTTGCTATGCTTTTGCTTTGCTTTTGCGTTCCTGAATAAAAATTTATGAAACCCGAAAAATCCTATCGTCCCAATGTGGGATTAATCGTTTTTAATCGCAAGGGAGAAGTTCTAGTTGGCGAACGCCTTGGTGTGCCTGATTCGTGGCAATTTCCACAGGGTGGCATTGATGATGGCGAAGATCCGCAGGTAGCAGCTTTACGCGAACTTTATGAAGAAGTTGGAATCAATGATGCGGTTTTAGCATATGTGCATCCTGAGTGGTTATACTACGATTTTCCACCGACATTAAAATTAACGGGAAAATGGGCTAATTATTGCGGACAAAGACAGCGCTGGTATGCCTTTTATTGGGATCATCCCGCTACTAACTGTCAGTTAGATATTCACGATCGCGAGTTTCGGGTGGTACAGTTTATGGCGATCGAGGAAACCTTAGACTCAATTGTTAGATTTAAAAGAGAAGTTTATCAACAGGTGGTCAAGATTTTTACGCCTGTCATTCGTGATTATATCGGCAAATTACCTTAATATCTTCTTTAAACCATCCTAAAAAGTATCATGCAAACATTTAGCCGCCGTAACTTGCGCGGATTTATCATCATATTTTTGATTACCGTGCTAATTTTTGCGCTCGGATGGTTTATCTTCTTGCGTCCTGCCGTTACTAGTCTCAACAAAACAGAGCAAATTGCAGGCTCTAATCTCGAAAATATTACCCTGACCGAATTTGATGCCAATGGTAAATTATTGTGGGAAATTTATGCTAAACGTGCTGATTATCGTCAAGATACGAAAATAGCTGATGTGGAAGCTGTCAAGGGAAAATTTTATCGCAACGGTGAACCTTTGATAGAAGCCACTGGCGATAAGGGAACGATTAATCAAGCCAGTAAAGAAATTTCATTGGTAGGCAATATTAAGGCGATCGCCATTCAAGAAAAAATTGATATGCAAGCCGATCGCATGGATTGGAAATCAGAAGAAGATGTTCTCAAAGCCACGGGTAATGTGCGGATTGATAAGCCCGATGAAAAAATCAAAATGACAGGCAAAGAATTAACCGCTAAACCCAGTACGAATATTTTTAGCCTAGAAAAAGATGTGATTGTCACAGCGTCTGAGCCGCCAGTGGAAATGAAAAGCGAAAAGATTACATGGGATGCTAAAAGCGATCGCGTATTTACGGAAGCACCGATTTCGGTACTGCAAGTCAAAGATAAATTACAGTTATCCGCCAACAAAGGTGATTGGAATATTGCCAAGAAAGAAGTTACTTTTACGGGAGAGATCAAAGCCAACGATCCCAAGCTCGATGTAGATCTAGCCGCATCTCAAGCAGTCTGGAATCTTGATAAAAAGCTCGTAACTCTGCCTGTGGAATTTACGGCGAGCAGTAAAACTCGCGGTATTGTCGTCACTGCTCAAAAGGGACAGGCTCAGTTGGAGGAAGAACGCATTAATCTGACGGGGCAAGTATCGGCAAGTTTTAGTTCTACGCAAGGGGTGGTTAACGCGGATCAAGTCGAATGGCTAATTCCTTCTAAAACAGTGACTGCTGATGGCAATATCACCTATCGGCAGCCTGATAAAAATCTCAATATTACAGGCGATCGGGCTGTCGCCAATCTGGAATTACAAACCGTCCAAGTGACGGGAACCAATGTTATTTCTACGCTAAATCCTTGATAATGCTAAACTTTTGCAATGAGTTGGAATTAAACGTAGGATGTGTTAGCGATAGCGTAACGTATCACCTCTAACCAATTGATGCATTACGTTGCACTAACGCATCCTACAAATACTTAAGCCTTCCTACTTAAGTATTTGCAGTCGTTTACAGCCAAAAAATTCTTAATTTTATAAAATACCTATATTAAATCTGTGATTACGCTCAACTTGCTGCATCCCATCGAAGCTGTGCCAATTCAAACGTGGAAGTTTGAATCTGAGTCATTAATTCGGATTGGGCGCTCTGGGGACAATCATGTCATCCTGTATAGCTCGGTTGTATCCCGCTACCACGTTGAGCTACATCGGCAGCCCCTATGTTGGGAAGTGATGAATATTGGCGCAAACGGTACATTTGTTGAGGAGCAACAAATTGACAAAGAACGGATTCACAATGGTATGGTTATTCGTCTTGCCGCCACCGGACCCAAAATTCAGATTTTGATAGACGGCGCTGAATCTCTCACCCCTTCACCGCGTGAAGTTAGCGAGAAGCCACTAAATCCCGAAAAGCTTGCAGATGGTCGCCCAACCTTTATGGCTCACAAATAAGCCACGATGCAAATTAATAGTGCGAAATAGTGCGAAGCGCTATTAATTTGCAAATAAGATAATTTCAACGTGCGATCGCTAATTGCGATCGCTAATATCGTATTATTATAGGCTTGGCATGATTTAACACTCGCTGTTGCCATTGGCGTATTTAAGTTGGCATATTTAAGTTGGCATATTTAATCTAGGCATATTTAATAATGAAGGTCACTCTAGAGAAACTTCCCGCTAGTCAAATTGGTTTTGACATTCAAGTAGAAGGGGCAAAGTCTCAAGCAATATACGATCGCGTTGTCAAAGATTTGACAAAGACGATGCAAGTCCCTGGTTTTCGTAAAGGTAAAGCGCCCACGCAACTAGTATTAAGACAAGTTGGCAGTCAGCGACTCAAAGTTAATGTCCTCGAAGAATTACTCGAAAAAACTTTAAACGAAGCCCTTGCAGAAAACAAAGAAGTCAAAGACAAAGCTTTGGGCGGCTTTCAGTTGGTGACAGATATGGAGTCCCTTGTCCAAGCCTTCACCCCAGGTCAAGAATTATCTTTTAAAGCGGCGATCGATGTGGAGCCAGAAGTAACCCTTGCCAAATATCAAGGCTTTAGCGTCCAAGTCGAAGAAATTAAACCAGACATCACTGGAGTTGATAACACGTTTCATGAGTTTCAAGTCCGCAAATCTACCCTTGTGCCTGTCGAAGATCGTGGTGTCGAACTCGGTGATGTAATCACCGTTGATCTGCAAGTCCTCGATCGCGCCACAGGTGAAGTACTGCCCGAAGCGGGTGAAGAAGATTTTCAGCTTGATGTTGACGAAAAAGCCTTTATTCCTGAAGTTGTCAGAGCGCTGGTCGGTGCGGCGATCGATCAAGTCGTCGAAGTCGAATCAATTTTCCCTGAAGAATATTATCCCGAAGAATATGTCGGCAAGGAAATCAAGTATGTAGTCACGGTCAAATCGATCAAGGGTCGCGAGTTACCTGCTCTTGATGACGAATTCGCTCAGTCGATTAGCGACAAACAAACGATCGCTGAATTGCGTGAAATGTTAGAAAAACGGGCGATCGATGAAGCTGCGGCTAAGACTCAAGCCAACAAGGAAACAGTAGTGCTGGATGCCCTCACTGCTGAGCTTGAGGTTGAGTTACCTGCAAGTTTAATCGAGCAAGAACTGGAGTTTTTGGTCAGACAACAGGCTAACTACTTGCAAGAACGTGTCGATCCCTCGATGGTAAAGCAACTTTTTACCAAGGAATTGATCGGCGAAATGCGCCGTCTTAATCTTCCTGAAGCGCTTAAGCGGATCAAACGCAAGCTGGCTCTTGATGCGATCGCTAAACAGGAAAATATCGCGATCGATGAAGCGGAACTCAAGGAAAGAGTGGCGGAAACACTTATTGCGCTCAAAGATCAAAATATCGATCCTGCAAGATTGCGTAATGTCATGCGTGAGGAAATGTTGACCGAGAAATCCTTAGCTTGGTTGATCGAGCATTCGGAAATTGAGCTAGTTGAGCAAGGTTCACTCCAACCTGCACCAGAGGCTTTCACTCTTGATGAGGTTGCCCTTGATGAGATTGTGACTGAGACTGTCACTCAGTCGATCGCTGGTGAGACGATAACCATCGAAGCCACAGCCGAAGAAGCTTAAATCAGAGAAAGGGGCGCAGTGCGCCCCTTTTTGATCCTTGGCTTATAAGAATTTTAGATTGCGAAAAGAGTATGGCGGTATACCACTACGATTTTTAATGCATAATAAGTCTTGGATCGATATGGATCGGTATAGTTCGAGATCGCTTATTCAATACCAATCTCACTAAACCAATCACACTAAGGCTCAAGCCTCAAAATCATGGTGGATTAAAACTCATGTACCCTTTATCTAATCAACTAATCTCAAATCAATTGGCGATCGCCTCGACCTACGGCACGCAGAATATTATTCAAAGTAGTATTCAAAACCAAGTCGTACCAATGGTAGTCGAGCAATCAGGTAAAGGCGAGAGAGCATTTGATATCTTCTCGCGGTTACTGCGAGAGCGGATTGTATTCTTGGGTTCGCAAGTAGACGACACCACCTCTAACCTGATCATGTCGCAGCTTTTATTCTTAGAAGCGGAAGATCCCGAAAAAGACATTTATCTTTATATCAATTCCCCAGGGGGATCGGTCTACGCGGGTATGGCGATCCTCGATACCATGAACCATGTGCGTCCTGATGTCTGCACCATTTGTATGGGGTTGGCGGCTAGCATGGGTGCATTTCTGTTGTCGGCTGGAGCCAAGGGTAAACGCATGTCTTTGCCTAATGCGAGGATCATGATTCACCAACCTCTCGGTGGCGCTCAGGGGCAAGCGGTTGATATTGAGATTCAGGCGCGGGAAATCCTGTACATCAAGCGATCGCTAAATGAAATGTTAGCCGAGCAAACAGGTAAACCGATTGAGCAAATTGAAGAAGACACCGAGCGCGATTTCTTTATGTCGCCTGTCGAAGCTCAACAGTATGGTTTAATTGATCGCGTCTTAACCAATCCCAACAGTCTTCAGACACCTGCTCTGTCAATAGTCTAGCCTTGATCTAGCCACCAGCCATTGCGAAGAAGCACTCGCATCACACCATCTTGAGATAGCTTATGCCCAGTAAATATGACTCTCATCTGAAATGTTCCTTCTGTGGGAAATCACAGGAGCAGGTACGCAAGTTAATTGCGGGACCAGGGGTATACATTTGTGATGAGTGCGTGGATTTATGTAACGAAATCCTCGATGAGGAGTTGTTTAACAGCGCTCCTCCCCAAGCCGTCCAGCGCAAAGATCCAGCCAATGAGAAGCGGAAAAGTAAAACTGCGGCAAATCTCAATCTTAACCAGATTCCCAAGCCCCGCGATATTAAGCGGTATCTTGATGAAAATGTGGTGGGACAGGATGAAGCTAAAAAGGTTTTGTCGGTGGCGGTCTATAACCATTACAAGCGACTGAGTTTTATCGAGTCGGTTGGCAAGGGTCAGGTGGAAGATGGGATTGAACTTCAGAAATCGAACATTTTGCTGATTGGTCCTACGGGTTGTGGTAAGACCCTTTTGGCGCAAACCCTAGCCGAAATGCTAGATGTGCCGTTTGCGGTTGCTGATGCGACCACACTGACTGAGGCGGGCTATGTCGGTGAAGATGTAGAGAACATATTACTGCGGCTATTACAAGTTGCCGATCTCGATGTGGAAGAGGCGCAGCGCGGCATTATTTATATTGATGAAATCGATAAAATTGCGCGTAAGGGTGAAAATACTTCGATTACCCGCGATGTGTCGGGTGAAGGTGTACAGCAAGCGCTGCTAAAAATGCTTGAAGGCACGATCGCCAACGTGCCGCCCCAAGGTGGTCGTAAGCATCCCTATCAGGATTGTATCCAGATCGACACCAAAAATATTTTGTTCATCTGCGGGGGCGCATTTGGGGGACTAGAAAAATCGATCGAGCAGCGCATTGGTAAAAAATCGATGGGCTTTGTGCAGCAGGGTGAAATCATGCCCCGCGAGAAGCGCACTGCGGAAATTCTCAAAAATGTGCAGCCCGATGATCTGGTCAAGTTTGGGATGATTCCCGAATTTATCGGTCGTGTGCCTGTAATGGCGGTTGTCGATCCTCTGGATGAAAAAACTCTGACTGCAATTTTGACCGAGCCGCGCAGCGCTTTGATTAAGCAATACCAAAAGCTATTGAAGATGGATAATGTCCAACTTGAGTTTCAGGCTGATGCGGTACAGGCGATCGCCAAGGAAGCGTATCGTCGGAAAACAGGGGCGCGGGCTTTGCGGGGTATCGTTGAGCAGTTGATGTTGGACATGATGTATGAGTTGCCATCGCGCAAGGATGTCACTAAATGTTTGATTACCCGCGACATGGTTGAGAAACTATCAACAGCGGAGATATTGCAACATCCTGCATCAATTCCCAAACACGAATCAGCATAAATTTTGTGTAAGGGTAATTCATGAATTACCCTTACTTTCTTGGACAAGGCGATCGCAGGTGTCGGACAAGCAAAAACAATCTTGGAATTAGCAACATGACAAAGGTTAATAGTGTTGTCCAATTACTAGATCTCAAGAATGCATTAGATTCTCTCGCTAGCCCCACCAAAGCGATCGCACTTTCCAGATTTTTTAAAACAGGTAAAGGTGAGTATGGAGAAGGCGATCGCTTTTTAGGAATCACTGTACCAGAACAGCGAAAACTAGCGAAAGCGTTTGTAAGTCTTAGTTTTGAAGATTTAGATCAATTGTTGCAAACAGATATTCATGAATATCGACTCACGACTTTATTAATTCTCACCTATCAATTCTCTAAAGCCGATCCTGTCAGGCGCGAAGAAATCGTTGATTTCTATCTCAATCATACTAAATGGATAAATAACTGGGATTTAGTTGATGTCACCTGTCGTCAGATTTTAGGCGTATATTTACTTCATCGCGATCGCAGTATTCTCTATGAACTTGCGCGATCGCCAAGTCTATGGGAACAAAGAATCGCGATTGTTTCTACTTTAGAATTTATCAAACACGAACAATTTGAAGACACGCTCAAGATAGCGATCGCGCTTTTGGATCATCGTCATGATCTCATTCATAAGGCTGTGGGCTGGATGTTGCGCGAAGTCGGTAAACAAGATCGTCAGGTTTTAGTCGAGTTTTTGGATATTTATCATCAACAAATGCCGCGCACAATGCTGCGTTATGCGATCGAGCATTTTGAAGAAACAACTCGAAAAGGATATTTACGAAAATTTCCATAAACTACTGGATAGAAACGTAAGGGCAATTCATGAATTGCCCTTACACTTGTTTTAGGTGAAAATTGCGCCTCCTTGCAAGCGTTGATAATGAAGCTCAAACTCCGCTTTTAAAAGTGGAAAAGTTTCCAACGTAGTATCTTTCTTGATAATCCGTTCCGCCGCTTGACGAGCTATTTGGAAAATCTCCTGACGCGCTGCCTCATCGGATAAACGATCCTCAATAGAGAATCCCGCATGTCCTGATTGTTCCGTCCCCTCATCCTTACCTTTGCCGCGCATTTGGAAATCACGTTCCGCAATAAAAAATCCATCTTGTGACTGTTCGAGAACCTGTAAGCGCTCTTGAGAGGTTTGCGATTTAGAACCACTTAATAATAGACAATAGGACTGTGCCGCGCCGCGTCCGACTCGACCGCGCAATTGGTGAAGTTGAGCTAAGCCAAAGCGATCGGCATGTTCGATCAGCATCACCGATGCATTGGGAATATCCACACCAACTTCAATTACGGTTGTAGCGACAAGAATCTGAGTTTCGCCTCTACGGAAAGTATTGATCGCTTCATCTTTTTCTGCCGAAGACATTTGACCATGCAGCAAACCAATTTGGAAGTGGGGAAAAACGACATTTTGCAAATGTTCACGTTCTTGGGTCGCCGCTTTGATATCTTCCATTTTCTCAGACTCTTCCACTAATGGGAAAACAATATAAACCTGTCGCTCCTGTGCGATTTCACGGCGAATTAGCTCGTAAGCATCCTTTCGCTGTGAAGGTTTAAGCAAAACCGTTTGAATCGGCTTCCGTCCTGGGGGAAGTTCGTCAATGATGCTAACTTCGATTTCGGAATTAGTTAGGTATAAAGTGCGGGGAATGGGCGTAGCGGTCATGATTAGTACATGGGGATCATTGCCTTTTTGCAATAAACGCGATCGCTGATCACGACCAAAACGATGTTGTTCATCGATTACCGCTAATCCTAATTTTGCGAAGTTGACACCATCTTGAATCAAAGCATGGGTTCCAATTACTAAGGGAAGTTCTCCTGTTTCCAGTTGCCGCAAAGTTTCGCGGCGTTTAGCAGTTTTTGTGGAACCCGTTAAGATTTCGACAGGCAAATTTAGCTGCATAAACCATTCCACAATCTTGCGATAATGCTGCTCGGTGAGTACTTCCGTAGGAGCCATCAGCGCTGTTTGATAACCCGCCTCGATCGCTGTCAAAAGCGCATATACAGCCACAATCGTTTTACCTGAACCAACATCACCCTGTACCAAGCGATTCATCGGTGTTTGTCCTTGCAAATCAGCCCGAATTTCGGCAACCACTCGCTTTTGAGCATTGGTTAATTCAAAGGGAAGGAGTTTTTCTAATTGGGCGATCGCTTGACTTTGGGGGACAAACTGAATTGCTTTTTGTTGCTGACGACGATAGAGAGAAACTAGGCGGCGATAGAAATATTTATCAAAGGTGAGACGAATTACAGCTTGCTCTAGAGTTTCACTGGTATCAGGATAATGGGCTTGAGCGATCGCTTCTGGCAAGGGCATCATTTGATAATCACGCAAAAAGCGATCGGGCATGGGATCGACGATTTGGGAAACTGCGGGCAAACACTGAGTGACAAGGCGGCGAATGGCTTCAGGAGTAATTCCTTCTGTGAGTGGATAAACTGGCACGACTCGCCCAACGGTTTTCGATTGAATCGTATCTTGCGTATGTTCGAGAACTTCTACTTCATAATTCTCTAAAGTTAAGCCATACTTGCTCTGTTTGACGACACCCGAAGCAGCAACGGTGCAACCTTGAGGATAAAGCTTTTTCTGGGATTCTTGCCAGCCATGATTGGAATAGCGTTTGCCTGTCCAGAAGCGACTAAGTTTAATCTGTCCCGTATGATCGCGGAGAATAATTTCTACAATGGTGAGATTGGGATTTTTGGGACTGGTAAAGCATCCAAATTTTTTAATCGTGCCAATTACTGTAACGGTATCGCCATCCTTGAGATCGCGAATGGGAATTTGACGGGCATAGTCAATGTGATCGCGGGGATAGTAATTGAGAACATCGCGCACGGTCTGCAAGTCTAACCGCAGAAATCTTTGCGCCATGAACGATCCAACACCTTCAACCTGCGCTAGTACTGTATCAGGCGTTATTTTTTTAGTCGCCTTGGGTTCCGTAGCGGCGATCGCTTCAGTTTTGGGTTTCTTGGGCTTCGGCGCGGCATTAGTTTCGGCAATCTCACGGCGGCGGACTTCATAAAGCAGTCGGCGAGTCTCGGCAACTAAATGCTGTCTTCGCGCGATCGGCAGATCGTTATATTGAGCATATTGATTGGCGAGGGTGTTGGCTTGGAGGCGATCGCTCATTTCCCAGTCTTCAGGCAGATCGTTGCGTAAACTCACGGTTAAAAAATCCGCAAACAAAAATTGCTTTCCCTGTAAATTGGAAAAGCCCTTTTCTGCCTCAATACTCAAGGCTTGCTGTAAGCGATTAATATCCAGTGGCACAAATTACCCGTATCTTTGCCAGTCTATTTTATACCAATCCCCTTAGCTTTGTCTGAATAATAGCCCGATCGCTTAATGCTCAAAATAATTGCCTTATTAGCTCATCTTTGCTCAAACCCAAATGACTAGCTATATCTGACAAGATTGCTGATAATGTGCCAACTCGTAAAGGATTGTGATAGGGAATCGTAACGTTATGTTCGCCATTTTGTTGAGTAGTTAAACGCATATGGCTACCAGTTTGGCGGGTGTTTTCATAACCAAATTTTTGCAGCAATTTCACTAAATCTGCACCTGAAATATCGCGAGGTATTCTCATACGGCAATAACTTCTTCACGAATAAAGTGCAAACGAATTATTCTTGGCAAAATCGCTTCATCAAAATGGCAGCGTACTGCATCGCGGATTAGTTCATAGAGTTCATCCAAAGAGTCTGCTTCTGTAAAAATAGATGCTCCTAAAGCACGGGCTATATATCCGCCTTCATCTGCATCTTCGATAACAAACATGATCTCGTTCATTAATTTCCCTTTACCAATATCCCGATCGCTACTTTCACATTTTGCCATAGGCGATCGCTTTAAATTCTTTTACTGAAAGACGAATTGGATTTCCGATCCTGCTATTCTTAAAAAAAACATAGTCAAAACTTGCAAATACCAGCAAAAGCCCATGATGGAGAAATTAGATTCGGCGATCGCCTATAACGAGCGTGGTATGGAACGTGCTGAAAACGATGATCTTGCTGGGGCGATCGCTGATTACACCGCCGCGATTGAACTTGATCCAAATTATGCTGAAGCCTATTACAACCGTGCCTACGATCGCTCAGAAATTCGAGATTATCAGGGCGCGATCGCTGACTATACCAAGGTAATTGAGCTTGCTCCTGATGCTGCACCTGCCTATTTCAATCGGGGGTTAGCCAAAGCAAAGCTTGGGGATGGTGAAGGGGCAAATGCTGATTGTGCTTATGCTAAAAGTTTAGGGTTATAAGGTTAGATTTAAATCATGATTAACAAACCTAAAAAATATCCAAATAGTCAAGATACTAACAAAATTCGAGGTAAGTACAAAATTGAAGATTTAGTCGCTAAACTACCTTCTAACTATGAGGTTAAAGAACTCGATTGGGGTAAACCTCTAGGGCTGGAAGTTTGGATGTAGAGCCACCCAGCTATGAGCAATAGGTTGAAATTTCATAAAAGACCTGATTTCGTTGCTCTCCTGCAAAAAATTAATTCCATTCCAGAATTTTCAAGTAAATAATAAATAAGTAAATCGTATAGTTTAAAAAATAAGACCAGATCCAGTGCTACGCTTGCAACTTCTAAATTGCAAGAGGCAGCACTAGCTTTTAGTTTTTTAATTTCTAGTTGGACGAGTCAGATCCTTTCTTGCATTGACAAGAAAAATCGAATTTCCAAATCTAGGATTGAACTCAAATGGTTGTTGTCTTGAGGGTCGCTGTAATTGTGGAGGAAGCAAATCAAAGATCTTCGTGAAATCGGTTTTAACGTTTTCAGTGGCTCCAGAAACTAAGAAGCAGTTTGAATCAGTCTTCTTCTTACCAGTAGTTTGATCGTAAAAAATTTGCGAAAATGCCTTGATGGTCAGATCGTCTACAGGAGAAACATAAACCAAATATCCCTGAGCATCTAATTCACTTGCCTTGGATTCAGCATCTTTAACATCATCAAAGAAAGCCATCTCGGTCTTTGCGATTGTGACAAGGCATTCAGATGAAGGCAGACCCGCAACAACACTGTAGATTCTGCCTCTAGAAGGAGCGTTAATGGTGAAAAGCGTGTTAGTTCTTGGCTCTACAGCGCTTGCAGCTTGGAAGTCAAACCAACCCTCAGTAAACGAGCCATTAACACCATTTTTCTGCCGACTTGTTTCGAGTACTTGCTTATAAGCGGCTGGAAAATCTGTTAAATTCTCAGGGAGAACCGCGCTAAGGTCGAGATTGGGAATCGCCACATCATATTTCAAGATATCGCGATATACCTCAACTCCTTGAGCCTGTTGTTCGGGAGTGATGTAAAAAGTGGTAATCCCACGAGTTGGAGGCTGGGTAGCTTGTTGTGCAAAGGCTGGGTTTACCCCACCTAGACACAAAACAAAGCTAAGAACCACAGCCAAAAATGTAGCTAATTTCTTCATGAATTATCCTGAATTCTTTTGGTTTTTCAAAAATTGCTTCCCCCCTAGCGAGCAGGGACACTCAGCGAATACTCTCATGCCACTTACGACAAGTCAAGCGTCTAATGCACTTTGAGAGCATTATAATTGGAAAGTGAAGTCTATCAAGTGATTGGTAAAGCTGTAATTGTATTGTGCTAGACTGCTGGCGTGAGCATTTGTCAACTACTACAAAAATTCAAATTGGTAGATTCCATGAGTACATCAGCAAAACCACTAGAAGAACTGGTGAGAGAATTATCACCCCAATTAAAGATTGAAGTACAAGCTTTTGTAGAGTCGCTATTGAGTAAATCTCATAAACCCGTAAGTCGTAAACTTCGTCAAGACTGGGCAGGGACGCTTAAAACCGATTACACATCAATTGAGTTACAGCATCTTGCGGTTGAATGGAGAAATGTCTAGTGTTTCTTCTGGATACAAATGTTTGGCTAGAACGCTTATTAGGACAAAGACAGGCAGAAGTTGTTGCTGAGTTGCTTGATAATCTCTCGCCGTCTGATATGTGCATGACCGATTTTACTTTACACTCTATCGGGGTAATCTGTAATCGGTTGAATCAAAGAGATACTTTTGTCAGATTTGTAGGTGACGTTTTGATTGATTCCGATGTTCTACTAGTCAGCATTCCAGCCAACAAAATGAAGAGAGTAGTAGAAATAATGGATCGCTTTGGGATGGATTTTGATGACGCTTACCAATATGTTGCTGCCGAGCTTGAAAAAGCTACTATTGTGAGTTTTGACAAAGATTTTGATAAGACTGAGCGAGGACGTTTAACCCCTATGCAAGTACTTAAACGCAGAAATTAATTGTTTGAGATCGCTTGATATTTATAGACATAGCAAAGCTTGGGGACGCTGAAGGGGCAAATGCTGATTGTGCCTATGCTAAAAGTTTAGGATTATAATTAGGATGAATATCACATCATGATATTTAGCTGATACAATAGAAAGTTTACAATGAGAGATGAGATTAAGCCATGTACAACGCTTTGGGCATAGCTAAATACTTTATAAAAACTGCTTCTCCTGAAGAAGAAGATATTATTACCAATTTGAAACTTCAGAAATTGCTTTACTACGCACAGGGTTTCCATCTCGCTCTATGCGAAAAGCCCTTATTTGGTGAACCAATCAAGGCTTGGCAATATGGTCCCGTAGTGCCAGAAGTTTATTACAACTACAAGAAATATGGAACAAATGCAATCCCACATCCTGATGATTTCGATATAGAGCAATATGATCCAGAAACGCGAGAACTATTAGATGAAGTTTATGAAGTTTATGGACAATATACGGCTCCAACACTGATGCGCTTTACCCATACAGAGCCACCTTGGAAAGCAACTCCCATCAACGAAGAGATAAGCCACTCATTGATGAAAGGTTATTTTGAGACTCAGCTTGTTAAATAGCAACTTCAAAAGCTCAGATCGTATGGCTAGATAGAGCCTTTAAAGTGTACGATCATGGAAGTTAAATTAACATTTTACAAATTTCTGACTGCGTAAGCGCTACTAAATCCCTATGACCCGTGACCTGCGATCGTTTCTCAAACTGCTCGAAGAGCGCAACCAACTCCATCGTGTTAAAGCCCAAGTTGATTCTGAATTAGAAATTGCCGAGATTAGTAATCGCCTGTTACAAGTGGGGGGACCAGCGCTGCTATTCGAGAATGTCAAGGGGTACAAAACACCTGTAGCGGTGAATTTGTTGGGGACAGTGGAGCGGGTCTGCTGGGCGATGGGCATGAAGGAACAATCAGAATTAGAAGCCCTTGGGGTGAAATTAGGGAAATTACAAAGTCCGAAGCCGCCGAAGAAAATCTCTCAGGCGATCGAGTTTGGCAAGATTCTTTTTGATGTCGTCAAGTCGCGTCCCCAAAAAGTTCTCTTTGGTAATGCACCTTGTCAGGAAATAGTTTTACAGGGTGATGAAGTCGATCTTGATCAGATTCCGATTTTGCGCCCCTATCCTAAAGATGGCGGACGTGCAGTAACACTGGCGCTGGTAATCACCAAGGATGTCGAGAATGGGATTCCTAATGTTGGTGTCTATCGCTTGCAGCAACAGTCCAAAAACACGATGACGGTGCAATGGCTCTCGGTACGCGGCGGGGCGAGACATTTACGCAAAGCTACAGAAGCAGGAAAAAAGTTAGAAATAGCGATCGCGATCGGTGTTGATCCAGTCTTAATCATGGCAGCCGCGACTCCAATTCCCATTGATCTTTCGGAATGGATTTTTGCGGGACTCTATGGTAATGAGGGCGTACAGCTTACTAAATGTAAAACCCTTGATTTGGAAGTTCCCGCCTGTGCGGAATATATTTTAGAAGGAACGATTACGCCTAACGAAGTGGGAACCGATGGACCTTTTGGCGATCACATGGGCTATTACGGCGGGATTAATGACCAAGCACCGTTGCTAAGATTCCATTGCATGACCCATCGTAAAGATCCCATTTACTTGACTACCTTTAGCGGCTTACCTCCCAAAGAAGAAGCAATGATTGCGATCGCCTTAAATCGGATTTATACCCCCATCCTGCGTCAACAGGTTTCTGAAATTACCGATTTCTTCTTACCAATGGAAGCTTTGTCCTATAAGGCGGCGATTATCTCTATTAAAAAATCCTATCCAGGACAAGCAAGACGAGCGGCGCTTGCCTTTTGGAGTGCATTGCCTCAGTTTACCTATACCAAATTTGTGATTGTCGTTGACCACACGATTAATATTCGCGATCCGCGTTTAGTCGTTTGGGCGCTCAGTTCCAAGGTTGACCCGACTCGCGATGTATTTATCCTGCCTGATAATCCCTTCGACTCCCTCGACTTTGCCTGTGAGAAGGAAGGTTTGGGCGGAAGGATGGGGATTGATGCGACTACCAAGATTTATCCTGAAACTGATCGCGATTGGGGTGATCCCTTAGAAAGTGATCCTGAAATCGAAGCGATGGTAACAAGCCGTTGGGCGGAGTATGGTTTAGCTGATCTTAAGCTTGATGCTGCCGATCCAAATTTATTTGGTTACGACATTCATTAAACATAAAACTTACGCAAAAGCCCTAAATGTAGGGGCAATTCATGAATTGCCTCTACACCCCGACGCGCCCCGACGCTAAAACATTTATTTATTTAGAAAAACTTGCTATAATTAAAAATTGTGATTATTCCAAGAGCGTAAATCTTGATAGAACGCTATACGTTACCCGAAATGGGTCGGTTATGGACAGATCGGCATAAATACCAAACTTGGTTGCAAGTTGAGGTCGCCGTTTGCGAAGCACAGGCGGAATTAGGATATATTCCTGCTGAAGCCGTTGAAGAAATAAAGGCGAAAGCAAACTTTGATACCGATCGCGTCAATGAAATTGAGTTAACGGTCAAACACGACATGATCGCGTTTTTGACCAATGTAAATGAATATGTTGGCGATGCAGGTCGCTACATTCACCTTGGTTTGACCAGTTCCGATGTGTTGGACACCGCGCTGGCGGTGCAGCTAGTCGATAGTCTGCAAATTATCCAAGCCCAACTAGAAGAAGCAATCCAAGCTATTCGTTATCAAGCGCAGCAACACCGCTACACAATTATGTCTGGGCGTACCCACGGCATTCATGCGGAGCCGATTACTTTTGGCTTTAAACTGGCTGGCTGGCTAGCGGAAATGTTACGCCATCGCGATCGCCTATTAACCTTGAGCAAAAATATTGCTGTGGGTAAAATTTCAGGTGCGGTCGGGACTTATGCCAATGTTGATCCCCGCATTGAGGCGATCGCCTGTCAGAAGTTAGGACTTCAGCCTGATTGTGCATCAACTCAGGTAATTTCTCGCGATCGCCATGCGGAATATTCCCAAGTTCTAGCTTTAATCGGCGCATCAATTGAGCGATTTGCAGTGGAAATTCGCAATTTGCAACGTACTGATGTCCTCGAAGTGGAAGAACATTTTACGAAGGGACAAAAAGGCTCCTCAGCAATGCCTCACAAACGCAATCCGATCCGTTCGGAGCGTCTAACGGGTATGGCGAGATTATTGCGCGGATATGCGACTACAGCCTTAGAAAATGTCGCTCTTTGGCATGAGCGCGATATTTCCCACAGTGCGGCTGAACGAGTACTACTGCCTGATAGCTGCATTCTCACGCATTTTATGCTCGTAGAAATCACTGACTTAGTGAAAAATTTGCTAGTCCATACCCACAACATGGAGCGCAATCTCTACTGTTATGGCGGTGTAGTTTTCAGTCAGCAGGTTTTGCTAACGCTGGTTACTAAGGGTTTGAGCCGTGAAGATAGCTATGCGATCGTGCAGAAAGCCGCGCATCTTGCATGGAATAAACCTGACGGTGATTTCCGTAAGTTGATTGGTGAAGATGAAACGGCGCGATCGATTCTTACCGATGAGGAGCTAGAGGCTTGCTTCGATCCCAAGAAACACCTCAAAAATCTCGACCAGATCTATCAAAGATTGGGTATTTGAGAATTGGTTGGCTATGCTATTAGTTACTAATGCTCCCTCTCAATCTCCCTTAAAAAGGCTACGGTGTACACACAATTTCTCTGTCTACGTTTCAGGGTATAGATTCCCCCCAGCCCCCCTTGTAAAGGGGGGAGAATTAATGAAATTTTCTTCTTCCCCCTTTTTTAAAGCAGGGCTGTTTCAAGAACTCAATAATCGAAGATAATAAGAGCAAATGGAAAATGGTGCGTAGAATTGTAGGTATATTGGTAGAAGTAGGTCGTAGTTTTATTTAGGTGAGAAGTAAAAAAAAGAGGGAAAAGGTAATGAATTAATATTTATATAACCAATTTAGCTCTCAATTTATACCTTTTTACTTACTTTTTTTAATTTACAATAAACCTTTTCCTTTTTATTTTTCCCTTTCAAAAACATGAAAAACATCATTATCACAGGAGCTACTAAAGGTATTGGGCGAGCATTGGTAGATATATTTGCAGCCAATGGATTTAATTTAGCTATTTGCGCACGCTCTACTAAGGATTTAGAGTTATTAGCACAAGAATTAAAAACTCAATATCCCAATATAAAAGTCTTATACAAAGCTGCTGATATGTCCAAAAAAGAAGACGTAGTAGCTTTTGGCAACTATATAAAAGAATATTGGAAAAGTATTGATGTACTCATAAACAATGCAGGAGTATTTATACCTTGTACGGTAATAGAACCTAGCTATGAAGATAAATTTGTAACCATGATGGATACTAATTTATATAGTGCTTATTATATGACCAATAGTGTATTAGATACTTTTTTAACGCAACAACAAGGACATATTATAAATATTTGCTCGATTGCTAGTATTATTCCGTATAGTGCTTATAGTGTTAGTAAATTTGCTTTATTGGGATATACTAAAGTATTGCGGGAAGAACTTAAAGAAAATGGCATTCGTGTTACCGCTATTTTGCCTGGGGCTACTTTAACTCCTTCTTGGAATGGCGTGGATTTGCCCAAAGAACGATTTATGAAAGCTGAAGATATTGCCAAAGCAGTTTATAACTGTTACGAATTAAGCCAATATACCGTAGTAGAAGAGATGGTATTAAGACCACAACTTGGACAACCTGAAACGTAGACAGAGAGTTTCCTTGACAGAGAGTTTCTTTCACTCCCCTTACCCTTGAAGCCCATTAGTACAATCTATGGCTGATGAGATTGATAAATCGGACAGTCCGAAAACAGCGATCGCTCAGGATGATGGTAATCCCGCGCCATCATCAGATTCGCCCAAGCCTAAAAAAGGGTTTAGGCTACCTAATTTTAAACCGAATTTTAGTTTTCCAAAATTTGGTTCAGGCAAACCCAAATCATCGCCAAAAGCAAGAAATTTTTTATGGTTATGGCTACTGATAATTTTGATTAGCTATGTCTGCATGGGTTACTTTCTTTCAGTATTGCTAACCATGCCATCACGAAAAAATCTGGCGATCGCTGGTTTTGCGATCGCTGCCCTATTACCAACGGTTACCGCTTTTGCTGACTATGCATTGATGAAATGGGGATATTTACTTAGTGGTTTGTTGATTGTCGGGGGACTATTTCACTACGCTAATGTGCGATCTTTCTTCTTGGCTGTAGCGATTATTTTATGGATAGGAATTGTCACGATCGCCTTTGTTGGTGAGTCTTTACTTAAGCAAAAACGAAAATTTTTTATGGTAATTCTCATACTCACTATTCCCTGTTTACTAGGCTTGGGGCTGGGTTATCAATTATGGCGTTGGGCTGCCGAGTCCTTAAGCTGATTATTTTTCTTGTATTTTTGACTTTTGTTAAGCGAAGGTCTTAATTACAAATTTAGTCAGATAGTTTAGTGAGACAATTGATTTAGCTCAATGGAGATGCATATGCAAAAATTTGAATGGAGTGACTCTTTGAGTACGGGTGTCCCCATGATCGACACTCAACACAAAGAATTAATTGCGGCGACTAACGAGATTGGTGAGGCGATCGACAGGGGCAACGGCGCAAACGCAATCAAAAAACTATTGGTATTTCTGAAATTTTATGCGGAGTGGCATTTTGGTAATGAAGAAACCTGTGCGGCGAAACATAGCTGTCCTATGGCAGGTGTCAATCAAGAAGCTCACAAAAAATTTATTGAAACCTTTGGCAAGCTGCACGACCAATATCGCCAGAGTGATTCTAGCGAAGAGGTTGCTCGTAAAATCTATGATGAACTTTGCGATTGGTTAATTAGCCATATTTTGAGAATTGACACGCAAATTGGTGCTTGCATCAAAGAAAGCTTGGCTAAGCAATTGTGAATTACATAAAAAAAGTGGGCATAGCCCACCTTTTTTTATTCTTCTTCCGCTTCTTCTTCCGCTAATGGATAGACAAAGCCATCATTTTTACCAGTGAGGATTGACTTACCTAACGAAATGGCTTTTTGAGCATGAACGGCGGCTTTTTGCTTCCATACTGCTTTACGGATATCGCGCTTGGACTTAGATGTGCGTTTCTTGGGTACTGCCATGATGTTATCTCTGTACTAATATGATAATTTTCCGATTTTAAGTTAGAAAATTTTTGACAATCTCTCTATCTTACATGATGCTGTAACATCATATCAACAATGCCTATTTGCGATCGCTATGTCCCCAGCCCGAACTTCTTTTGCCGAACATTATCACGAACGTACTAAATATTCCCCAGCCACCCTTGCTAGCAAAAGTCAGGGTTTGGATTGGAGTACCCAACCATCACCTTACAAAGATTATAAAATTGGCACGGTGTACGATCTTAAGCCCTATCTCACCGAGGATATTCAGTCCGATCGCGATGGATTGTTGGCAAGTCGGTGGCGGCGGCTGTCACGGTTGTTATTTTGTAGCTATGGTTTGACGGCGCGAGTCCCCACGATTACGGGTGAAGATTTTTATTTACGGGCTGCGCCATCGGCGGGGGGATTATATCCTGCGGAGTTATATGTGATTTCGGCGGGGACACCACTGTTGTCGGCAGGGATTTATAACTATCAGGCGCGAAACCATAGCTTGATTAATTTCTGGCAAGATAATCAGGTGTGGGCAGGGTTACAACAGGCTTGTTTTGGTCATCCTGCTTTGCAAAATACGCGGCTAGCGATCGCCATTACCGCCGTATTTCAGCGATCAGCATGGCGTTATCAAGATCGTGCCTATCGCAGAATTTTTCTAGACACGGGGCATTTATTGGGCAATATCGATCTGGCAAGTGCGATCGAAGATTATCAAGCATCCCTAATTGGCGGTTTTGCCGATGAAGCGGTGAATGAACTGCTATTTTTAGATAAAGAAGTGGAAGGCGTGATCGCGATCGTGCCAATTATAGATTTACAAGATGAGGAAAGGACTGGGCGGGGACAGGAATCGCGATCGCCATTGCGGGAAACTATCAAACAGCATTCACCAAATTTCCCCAGAGGATTACTGACGGCTTTACCTTCAGGAACAGTAACGAGTTATCCAAAATTACCTGATGGCGCTTTATTGGAATATTTACATCAATCTACCCAGATTAAAGAAAATCCTACTCTCCAGAAAGCGGGTAAAACATCGGATAGCAATCTCTTAGAAAAACCTGAGCCTGAGACTAGCAAAGATCTTGATAAATACAACTTTCCTTTCTGCACTAAAGTTAATACCACAACACCGAGTATCCATTGGGGTGACGATCTTGCCCTGTTAGAGAATACAATCCTGCAACGGCGATCTACCCGTCAATATAGTGGATGGAAGTTGGAACTTGCCGAACTTAAAGCAATTCTAGATTTCACCTATCAGCCGCAAAACTATACTGATCAGGGCTTAGATAGTCAACCTGATTATTTTGATCTGAGCTTAATCGAAACTTTTGTCGCAGTCACAGGCGTGGAAGATCTAGAAGAAGGCTGTTATTATTACGCTCCCAAAACTCAAGAGTTGCGCCAAATTCGCTTTAAAAATTTCCGTGATGAATTGCATTATCTCTGCCTCGGTCAAGAGCTGGGTCGTGATGCAGGAGCCGTAGTTTTCCATACTGCCGATCTGCAAAAAGCGGTCGAGAAATATGGCGATCGCGCTTATCGTTATTTGCACATGGATGCTGGACATCTAGGACAAAGATTGAACTTAGCGGCGATCGGGCTAGGTTTGGGAGTAAGTGGAATTGCGGGATTCTTTGACGATCTAGTTAACGAAGTTCTCGGTATTCCCAATGATGAAGCAGTTCTGTATATCACCACATTAGGGCGATCGCTTTAATATGGCTATACAAATACAGAACTTTTTGCAATGGGGTTTAGAAAGAGCCGCCGCAGGTGATTGGCAAGCGGCTGAACAGAGTTATGAGCAAGCGCTATGGATTAATCCTCGCTATGTTGAAGCCTATATGGCAAGGGGCGCAGCTTATTTACAACAGGGGAAATTTGATCAGGCGCTGATTGATTTTAATCAAGCTTTACAACTGGAACCTCAGTTAGTCGCCGCATATTACAATCGTGGTTGCACTTACTTTGCTCAACAACAAATCGATCTGTCGCTTGCTGATTTTCGGCAAGCGATCGCCTTAGAGCCTCAATTCCCCCTAGCTCACCAACAGTTAGGAGCAGTTTTGCATAGTGTGGGGCTTTATCCAGAAGCGATTTTGGCTTATCGAGATTGTTTATCCGTAGGAGGAGAATCGGCGGAGATTTATCACAATTTGGCGATCGCTTATCGCTGTGCAGGGCAGTTAAGTGATGCTGTGCAATCCTTTCAACTAGCCTTAAAAATCGATCCTGACTATATGCCTGCTCGCGAAGGGATGATTTTGTTGTATCAAGAAAATATCCAGAGTTGGCATTACTGGATGATGAATGATATGGCTCGTAATCGCCCCTATCAAGAAGCGATCTCTCGCCATGTCACCCAAGAGACTCTTGTCCTAGAAATTGGCACAGGTTCGGGACTACTGGCGATGATGGCAGCAAAAGCTGGTGCAAAGCAGGTGATTACCTGTGAATCTGAAGATTTGATCGCGACTCAGGCAAGACAAATCATCACAGATAATGGTTTTCAATCACAAATTCAGGTACTGCATAAACTGTCCTATGATTTAGTGATTCCTGATGACTTGCCAGAACCTGCGGATATTTTGATTACAGAAATATTTGGCGCTTGGTTGCCTTCAGAGGGGGCTTTTGAGGCGATCTCCCATGCTGTCACCCATTTACTCAAACCGAACGCCAAAGTAATTCCATCAGGAGCGAATCTCTACTTAATGGCGATCGAATGTTCGGAATTACACCAACGCTATTGGGTAGATGATTCGATGGGGTTTGATCTTAGTGGTTTTAATAACTTTCAATATGCTCGTCCTGCTTTTATGGGACAGGTTGATCAACATGTCTATCGCCCATTGTCTGCTCCTTATTGCTTTGCCCAACTTGATTTTGGTGGTGGACAGATGGAACTAACTGAACAAATGATTGAGATTCCCGTTGTTGCCGAGGGGCGGATTCATGGCATTTGCACTTGGTTTGATCTGTTATTAGATGATATGCTGATGCTGACAACGGGACCATTAGGCGAGATAGAGAAGCGATCGCGCTCTTGGGGACAAATAACCGCGATGACCTCTCCATCTTTTCTAGTAAAACCCAGTGAGACTCTCAAACTGCATCTATTACCTTCCCTATCTATGATAGAAGTAATTGCCAAAATTTAGTACTGTAAAGTTGTGTTGTGTAATTACCTTGAGGCAATAGCAAATTTGATTGAGACTTTTGTGGCGGTTACAGGTGTCGAAGATTTAGAAGAAGGCTGTTATTATTACGCTCCCAAAACTCAAGAGTTGCGCCAAATCCGCTTTAAGAACTTCCGTGATGAATTGCATTATCTCTGCCTCGGTCAAGAGTTAGGACGTGATGCAGGAGCCGTCGTTTTCCATACTGCCGATCTGCAAAAAGCGGTTGGCGATCGCGCTTATCGTTATTTGCACATGGATGCTGGACATCTAGGACAGAGATTGAATTTAGCAGCGATCGCTCTAGGTTTGGGAGTAAGTGGAATTGCAGGATTCTTTGACGATCTAGTTAATGAAGTTCTCGGTATTCCCAATGATGAAGCCGTACTGTATATCACCACCTTAGGGCGATCGCGTTAGTTGAGTTACAAATTTTCTTGGGTCGTGGAACAGGCTTCTAGCCTGTTGACGGGCAAGAGGCAAATCCCAAGGCAAAGCAGGCTAAAGTTCGCAATAAAGGCAAGCGATCGCTTTCAGCAAACCTATAGAAAATACATCGTTGAAGAGATCGCCTAAAAATCACGACTCACATTAATGGGGAATAGGTAATAGAATAAAACCATTACCCATTCCCTATTACCCATTACAAAAAATGATTGCCATTAAAGAAAACTTCCCAAAACTTACCCCAGAAGAATACTTTGCTTGGGAAGAAAAGCAACTAGAAAAACACGAACTGATTAACGGTCAAGTTTACGCTATGAGCGGCGGTAGCGTTAATCATGGTCGTCTTGCCATCAGACTTACTGCCATGTTTGATCATCATTTAGAAAATAGCAGTTGCATAGCAGGCAATTCTGACATCAAGATTAATATTGTTGCAACCAAAAACTATACCTACCCTGATGCC
>JBILGV010000077.1:0-23519 GCA_044350865.1 Pseudanabaena sp.
CATTAGTCAAAATACTCAGAGGGGGATAGGCTGTCCAGCCTGTGGATGCAGGTCCAAAAAAGAAACTGCTCATCAGCAACATCCCCGCAGGAATCGTCAACCAAAAGGCGATCGCATTTAAACGCGGGAAAGCCATATCTCGCGCCCCGATCATCAGTGGCACTAAATAGTTGCCAAACCCTCCCGTCACCGCAGGTACGATCCATAAAAAGATCATCACCGTGCCATGCATGGTAAATAGGCTGTTGTAAAAGGCGGGATCAACCAAATCGGAATCAGGAGTAGCCAGTTCAGCACGGACGATGGAAGCAAGTAGGCCACCCACTAAATAAAAAACAAACGAAGTGACGAGATACTGAATCCCGATGATCTTATGGTCAACACTAAAGGTGAAAAATTCCCACCAAAGCGTCTTTTGGGGTTCTGCGCCCATTGCGCCCGAACTTTGAGGTGGCGTGAGAGTTTGGGTCATATCCTAATTGATAATTCGTAATTGATAATTCGTAATTCGTAATTGATAACTAATGACTCATATGCATCATGTGCATATCGCCACCAGCTTGAGCGACTTTACCAGCAAGGTATTCTTGCTCAGACATCTGCATTACTGATGGCGCTACAGGGCGATAAGCGACGATCGCATCGGGATCATTACTAGCAATTTCTTGCTGCTCTTTTAACCATGTTGCATAGTCTTCGGGAGTATCGATGACCATCGTGGTACGCATACCACCGTGATAAGAGCCGCATAACTCCGCACAGACTATCGGATATTCACCAACCACGCGAGGGGTAAATTCCAAGTAAGTTTCTCGTCCTGGAATCAGATCCTGTTTGATGCGTAACTGCGGAACCCAGAAAGCATGAAGCACATCAACAGCATTCATATTCAGGCGGACTTTTTTACCGACAGGAACATGGAGTTCAGCAGTTGCAATCTCATCGGTATAGTTAAAAATCCATGCAAATTGCATCGCGCTAACATTGATCGCCACGACATCATCACTACCCGCAGGCAGCGTACCCGCGACCAAAGTACCGTCAGTATTAGCAGATGCGATCGTTGCCTTGGAGATAGGACTTCCTCCTCTCTCGGCTTTAGCGACTGTTTGATGCATACCCCCGTGAGCCATGCCACTCATGTCTTGCGTACCCTGCATAGCCGTGTACACATCAAAGCTATAGATCGCTACCCACATCACAATCACAGTGGGGATCGCTGTCCAAGCAATTTCGAGGCTAAGATTTTCGTGGATGGCAGGACCATCAGCTTCATCACCTTTACGGCGGCGAAACTTGATGATCGAGTAAATCAAGACTCCCTCAACGACGAAGAAAAATCCTGCGGCGATCGCCAAGATCGTATTGAATAGCCCGTCATACAGCAACGCTTCATCACCTGCGGCAACAGGCAGTAATCCATTGTTGCGACCATACCAGATGCTGGCTGCAACGATTAGCCCAATAATGACGACGATGGAAATTAAGTTGTTTTTTCTCATGATTTAGGTTTCCCTATCTTTCTGCTCCTGCGAAGTTAATCTGAATCAGTGGATCTGAATCAGTGGATCTGAGTCAATAGGAGCTGAGCGCTCATTCTTAAGCGGTAGAAAAATTGCTATGTATCATCTATATTGCATCTAATTTCTAAATTGCAGTGCTATTGTTTGTAATTTTTTAGCAATTTCTTCGGGATCATCGTCAAATAACATTAAGAAAGCGAAGAAATAGGGGGGCGCTGCGAAAGGATTAAGATTAAGCGTGGCTATTTGGCTACAAAATTATTAGAGTTTTAGCTTTATGATCAAGACATAACGCTCTACCAGAAATGTCTATGTTTCTTCGCCCCTCTAAACTCTCTTTTAAATCATCGTTCAAACTGCCATTACTAGTTTGTCTGACAGCGATCGCCTCCATGATTTTTAATGTCGGCAAGGCGGACGCATTACAAGCGATGCTCAAACCCAATGCCCCAAAACTAGGCGACACAGTATCCGTCTGGATTTCCACAAACCAAGCTGCGATCGCACCAACGGTATCAGTAGATCGCCAGCAGTTCCCAGTTTTTCCCATGTCTTCCAATCGTTGGCGAGCCTTTATTCCCACAACTCCTCTTGAAAAAGCAGGTTTGAGACAGGTGATCGTGACGGGTGAAGGCTTTCAGCAAACTTTGCCTATGGTCGTAGGCGATCGCCAGTTTCCTACGCAGAGAATTTGGATTGATGATACAGGCGGTGGTTCGGAGCCGACGGATTATGAATGGGATAAGGTTTCCGCTTTCAAAAAATTAGTTACGCCGCAAAAGCTTTGGAAAGGTGCTTTCTTGAGACCAAATGATGGCGAAGTTAGTAGTGTGTATGGGGTGCGCCGCTATTACAATGGTGAATTTGCTGAGGACTATTACCATCGTGGTGTGGACTATGCGGGTGGTTATGGCTCTCCTGTGATTGCGCCTGCCAATGGCTATGTGCGGGTAGTGGGGACGGTGGATCAAGGGTTCCGTTTACATGGCAACACGGTGGGACTAGATCATGGTCAAGGCGTAGTAAGTATCTATTTACATCTCAGTAAAATCTATGTCAAAGAAGGCGATTTTGTCACTGCTGGTCAACCAATTGGGGCGATCGGGGCAACAGGTGCGGTGACAGGTCCCCATCTGCATTGGGGTTTATATGTTAATGGTGAGGCGATCGATCCTGTGGCATGGCGATATGAAGGGGTTGAATAAAACAATACAAACAAGGTTTATGACAACAATTGTTTATTTAGCTCAATCCAAACCATGTTAGATAAGTTGAAATAATTTGCTTTCCAAAAAACAAGGAAAGTGCGCCACCTAAAGCTAAAAACGGACCAAAAGGAACTGGTTGTTGTTTGCCTAAAATTTTCGTTGCAAATGCGATCGCTCCAATCAGAGTTCCGATCGCAGAAGCAACTAAAACTGTAAGTAAAATATTTTGCCAACCTAACCACATCCCCAGCATCGCTGCTAGTTTGGGATCACCACCGCCCATCGCTTCTTTTTGTAACCAAATTCGACCACCAACTCTGATCAGTTCCAGTAGCCAAATTGCGACTACCGCGCCAATAATTCCGTTAATTAAATTTTCTGCTAATTGATTTCCTGCAAAGTTAGTGCGATCGCCAGTATTAGTAAAAGCCAAACTACCTTGATAAACCAGACCTAAGACCAAACCTGACTGAGTAAGCGAATTTGGTAATGTCTGCGTATCAATATCAATCATCGATAGCGCCAATAACCAACTCAAAAAGGCAGCATAAAAGCCCAAAATTATAATTGGCTGTGATGTTCCAAAATAAGCTACAACACACCAAAACAAGAATGCTGTCAAAGCCTCGATCGCAGGATATCGCCACGACACAGGCGTATGACAATAACGACATTTACCCCTAATCAAAAACCAGCCAATAATCGGAATATTGTCACGCGGTGCAAGTTTTCGCAAACAATGGGGACAACGGGAAGGCGGATAGAGAATGGATAAACCCGCAGGTACGCGATAAATGACCACGTTCAAGAAGCTCCCAATACAGGCTCCGATCGCGATCGCCAGAAATTGCAGTAATAGAGATTCGATTAGTATCAAAGAATTAGAGCAAGTTTAGTAAGACGATTAGAAAATAAAATCTCTAGAGTTCATTCTAGTATAAAGATTTAATCCCTATGTCCCATCCGAGCTTACTAGAATATTCCTTATCATCTAGTTACCCTTTTACTGGATGGCTCTCAAGAGCGTTTCTCCATTTGAGGAGAGGTTTGGGTAGCCCTGTCTTACGACTAGAAGCTTTTTTTGTTTTTTCATTTGCCGCTTTGACGGTTACTGCACTATGTTTATACAGGAGTTCGTTACCCTGTTGAGTTTTCTATTTTCCAGCCTGTTAAGTGGCTACCGTAACATCTTTCCTAGTCGAGCCAAATTTGTCGGGCTTATGCTGGCGGTGTTTCAACCTGTAAATCACTTGGTATTCTAATACAAAGCCGCGCTGAAAGCACGGGGTTTTAAACCCATTTTTCCGATAAATTCTTTGAAAGCAGCGAGGATTGTTTCGGTAGTTGGTTGAGTATTTGAACCTCGACAAGAGTGAATTGAAACTATAGAGGCAGCGCTATGCATAACCTCTATAGTTCTTGGATTTTATGTAGTGTACTCAGCGTTGATCTTGACGTAATCGTAGCTAAGGTCACAGCCCCACGCCGTGCCATCACCAACACCGTCACCGACACCAACATTGATGATTACGGTGTCATTTTTCAGATAGTCACTGGCGGCGGCGCGATCATATTCCTGTGGTGTGCCTTCTTTCATCATTACAAAATCGCCAAGTTGAATATTCAAGATATCTTGATTAAAATCAACACCCGATCGCCCTGCGGCGGCGGCAATTCTACCCCAGTTAGGATCGTTACCAAATACTGCGGATTTTACGAGTGATGAGCCAACAATGGTTTTGGCAATTTGACGCGCTGCCTCGGTACTAGATGCGCCAGTCACATTGACTTCGATCATGCAGGTTGCGCCTTCACCATCACGGGCGATCGCCTTAGCGAGACTCATGCAAACTTCTTTTAACATCGATTGTAAAGCGATCGCCGCAGGTGAGCTTTCATCATCAATGCTTACGCCTGATTGTCCATTACAGAGAGCCAATACCATGTCATTGGTGCTGGTATCGCCATCGACAGTCACTTGATTGAAACTCGCGTCAATGGAACTGGATAGCATTTTCTGCCAAAGTTTCGGCTCCACGGCAGCATCACAGGTGACAAAACCGAGCATTGTCGCCATATTCGGATGAATCATCCCCGAACCTTTGCAAATACCACCAATTCTGACGGGTTTTCCATCAATTACCGTTTCTAAGGCAATACTTTTGGGAACAGTATCGGTGGTCATAATCGATCTCGAAGCATCTTCCCCACCGTCAGCAGAAATCAGCGTGGCAATTTTGGCTATTCCTGCACGCATTTTGTCCATCAGCAACTGTTTGCCAATTACACCAGTGGATGCGACTAAAACTCCATCTTCCGTATTTAAAGCTTTTTTGACTAGTTCCGCACATTCCACCGCGTTGCGCCAACCTTCGGCTCCAGTACTGGCATTGGCTTGCCCTGCATTACAGAGAATCGTGCTGATATAGCCACCTTTTGCCAAAACTTCGCGGTTAAAGTCTACGCAAGCGGCTCTGACACAGGACTTGGTGAATACACCTGCGGCGATCGCTGGTACATCGGATGCGATTAAAGTTAGGTCGGGTGCGCCAGATGGTTTTAGTCCTGCGGTCATTCCTGCGGCTTTATAGCCTTTTGCGGCGGTCACGCCGCCTGTAATTACCTGCCAATCTGCCATGATGTTTTTGGTTCCTCAATAAATTTGCTATGGGGCAGCGCTTCGCGCCGTCCCAGCTTAGTTTTAAATGCCAGTTAATTTGGCGATCGCCCCTTCTAACGAGCTAGGTAGCGATCGCAACAACTTACGTTTTTCAAAATCTACAGCCACGAGAGTGACAACTGCTGTTACACATAGATCTGTTTCGGTACGAATTTGATATTCCCAGTTCAAACGAACTTTGTCTGGCACAAGTTTGGTCATCACCAGCACATCATCGCCCATCCTCGCCGAACGGTGATAGCGCAGGGACATCTCCGCCACAGGTAAGTCCACACCCGCGCCAATTAACTCTTCAAAGCTCATGCCTACCGATCGCAGACATTCGACCCTAGCTGCTTCCATCCATGTTAAATAAGTGCCATGCCAAACAACGCCTGAATAGTCGGTGTGGTGAGGATAAACATGGACGGGGTAGTTAAACCAGCCATCGTCTTGATTTTCATTGGTTGGTTCAAACTTGGTAATTTCGCTGGACAAAGTATTAGAAGGTAAATCCGTCATTTTTATAGTCCCTCAAATAAACTCAAACTTGTTAGGGGATAGAGTAGCGGCGCTCAGCGCCGCCATTCTATTTTTGATTACAGTAAATTTTCTAGCCGACGGCGCATCATGGCAATTACGGGATCTTCGACTGCAATTTCATCCTCTGGCTCGAAATTATTCTTGTTACTGCTTTTGTCGCGATCGCTATCCCAAGTAGTTTTATCAACATTTTTTTCAGGGGGGACTAGGAGTGCCTCGGTTGGCACAATGTTTAAGTCATAGTTTGCGTCACGACAAAATTCTTCTAAGTCTTCCTTGTCGATGCGTTCAACGGTAGGCGACAAAAAATCTTGGGCTTCAAGCAGCCCAGCATAACGAATGGCATCATCTTCTTGCTCAAAGGCAACAATAATATTGTCGCCCTCAATTTCTAGAGTGTAGATACCCTCGTTATCGGTGTTCGCGTTAAACAGCAATACCCAAACTTGCATAGATCAAACTCGACCATTCAAAAAGCTTTCAGTATTGTATAACACTGTTTAACATGCCTTACTCAGCTAATGGCAAGTTCATGTAGTGATTTGTGCTGAGCCAAGAACCAGATAATTAAGTGAAATTGCGACAAAGCCTTATTGACTCCAAAATTTTGTTAGTACATGATAGATTCGTAAAGAACGAAACGTAGGGGCAATTCATGAATTGCCCCTACGTTAGAATCTTAAATTCACCCTATATACACTTTGCTGCTCTTAAACCCATTCCATAAAATATCCCTCGTAAACCGATGAGAAATCGATTTCCTTGGTTGCGATCGCTACTTGTTTTAGGCTGTACAGGGCTAGCAATTTCGTTTATCGTTCCCTTACTCGATCGCATTATTCAAATCTATCAACTTGTCGCCACATCTTCGCCAATTTTGGGTGGATTTGTGGTGCTATTGGTGATTGGTCTATTGGCGGGATTATTTTTTATCCTCTGGCGATATTTGCGCCTATTTCAAGCAGAACCATCCAAGCCACGTCCAATTCCTGAAGCTCCTACCGATAAAATTGAAGCTGCTCAAGATAGTCTGGAAGCTTTAGAAAAACAAGTTGAGCAGATCCAAGATGAGGTAATGCGCCGATCGCTGGCTGAGCAAACGGAACAACTTAAACAGAATTTTATTCGTCAAGAATTGCGCGTAGTTGTATTTGGAGTAGGTTCCGCAGGTAAAACTTCTTTGGTAAATGGATTATTAGATCTGTCACTGCAAGAGGTCGAGACTAGAGGAGAAGTCGGTGCAACGATGGGAACAACTCAAATCGGTAAAGTGTATGCCCCCGTTAGATTTGCGAACTTAGATGTGCCGATGCAAATTACTGATTGTCCTGGCATATTAGAAGCAAGTGCTTTAGGGAGCGATCGCGAACAAGAGGCGCGACAAATTGCCACAGAAGCGGATTTGATTGTGTTTGTAGTCGATGATGATTTACGGCGTTCTGAGTATGAAGTGCTTAAGGCTCTCACCGAAATCGGTAAACGCACGATTCTTGCTTTCAATAAAATTGATCGTTTGACTAAAAGCGATCGCGAAATAATTCAAACCAGTTTGCGCTCAAGAGTATTAGATTTTATCGCTCCCGCAGATGTCGTAGCGATCGCCGCTAGCCCTGCACCGATAACGCTAGATTCAGGTGAAGTGATTAATCCTAAACCAAAAATTCAGCCATTACTAGCGCGTATTCTCGATATTCTCAGCTATGAAGGCGATGAACTGGTGGCGGATAATGTGTTATTGCGATCGCAACGTCTGACTGAAGAAACCCGCGAAGCGCTCTCCCAACAGCAACAAATGGAAGCGGAAAAGGTTGTGGAGAAGTTCCAATGGCTAGTTGTGGGAGTTGTCTTTGCTACGCCTTTACCCGTTGTCGATATGTTAGCGACTGCTGCGATTAATGCTCAAATGGTGGTAGAAATTGGCAAGGTTTATGGTTGTGAAATTAATATCGATCGCGGTAAAGAGTTAGCGAATTCTCTCACGCGCACTTTGGTTAGTCTTGGCATCGTCAAGGGTGTAGTCCAAATTATTACCACGGTAATTTCGGTAACGGTAGTGGGTTTGGTTCTCAAAGCAACGATTCAATCAGTGACGGCTGCTTATCTGACTCGGATTGCGGGTAAGAGTTTTATTGAATATTTCAGTCGCGATCGCGATTGGGGGGATGGTGGTATTGCGGAAGTAGTGCAGCGTCAGTTTCAGTTAAATCGCCGTGATGATTTTCTCAAAGCCTTTGTACAGGATGCGGTGAATCGGATTATGGTTTTGGTGAAGCAACAAATGTAAGATATCGCGATCGCCTATGCGTTTAACCAATAAGCGATCGCAATGACGCTCATGGCTATTTACCAAGATGAAATAGTTGGCGGAGAAATGCACCTAAACCAGCAAGGACAATTACTGTAGCTAGAGAGTAACTGATGGGCATAATGAGAGGGGTGATATCGAGGTTGGGGTTAGCGCTGGTTGCGGTTGCGGTCGTTTGGGTGTTTTTCATTGCTTTGGTTTGAATTTGATGTAGTTAGCTTAGGTGCGATCTCTGAAAACATCTACCTGAGCTATGTTTGTGCAATGTCTGAGTTCTGGCTGCGTTACGTCTGACTTATGTTTTTATTGGTGTTTCGATTAATTTGGTTAAAATAAATTTGGTAAGGGTTTCGTGAGGATTTTGGGTTGTGAGCGATCGATCTTTAAAGGCAACAGCAGCAGGTATCCAAATTGCGAAGAATGCTTTGACTACTAAGAAGTTAACGCAGGAAAAGCTTGCAAATGATCTGGGGATAACGCGATCTACAGTTTCCAATTTCTTTGCTGGTAAACCTGTAGATCGTCAAATGTTTGTCAGTATTTGTGATGCACTTGATAAGCTTAATTGGCAAGAAATATCTGGACAACTTCCATCGCAGTCTGGGAAAGGGTCTGAGGGTGAGGGAATCGACATTGAGGCTTTGGTAAGGGTAGCGCGGGAGCAATGTGCGGAGGATATTCGGAAGCGGTGCGGGACGATGCGGGTGTTGGATATGGAGCAGCGTGTTGCTTTGAGTGATATTTATACGGATGTTAATATTTTGGAGAAGATAACTCGCAATCAAAGAAAGGAACTCGAAGAATTAAGGGCTGTATGTGGATTTGAGGATTTTGATCGGTGGGGCTTATCAGGAATTAAACAAAAGCGGGTTGAGGGAATCGAAGCGGTTAGGAATCACAGCAAGTTGATGATTTTGGGTAAACCAGGGGCAGGGAAAACTACGTTTTTAAAATTTTTGGCGATATCCTGTATTAATCGGAAAGCATTTGCAGATTTGGTTCCTATTTTCGTAACTTTAAAGGATTTTGCAGATCGGGAAAATCGTCCGAGGTTGCTGCAATTTTTGACGGAAGAGTTTGGTCAATTAGGTGTTGAAATTGAACCAATTTTAAAATCTGGTAGGGCTTTGGTCTTGTTAGATGGATTAGATGAAGTTCGAGAAGAATATGATGATCGGGTTTTGCGCGAGATTCGGGAATTTTCTGAACGTTATAATCAAAGTCAGATTTTGGTGACTTGTCGAATTGCTGCAAAGCAATACATTTTTGAGCAATTTACTGAGGTAGAGGTTGCAGATTTTGATGAGCAACAGATTGCTACTTTTGCTGGAAATTGGTTTCGTAATAAAGAAATTAAAGCTGATGATTTTTTAGCAGAACTTAAGAAAAATAATCGAGTTCAGGAATTAGCAACAAGCCCTCTACTGTTGACTTTATTGTGCTTGGCTTTCGAGGAGTCGGGTAGTTTTCCTACAAATCGTTCAGAACTCTATAAGGAAGGATTGGATGCGTTATTACGGAAATGGGACTCAAAAAGAGGGATTAGGCGAGATAGTGTATACAAGGATTTGTCGGTGCAGAAAAAGGAGGATATGCTCTCGCAAATTGCTTTGACTACCTTTGAGAAGGGTGACTATTTCGTGAAGCAAAGGCAACTTGAGGACTATATTTGTGACTATATTCGCAATACAGCCAATGCGAAAACTAATGATGAAGAATTGTATTTAGATAGCGAAGCCGTGCTGAAATCCATTGAGGCGCAGCATGGGCTATTTGTAGAACGGGCTAGAGGAATTTATTCTTTTTCCCATTTGCCCTTTCATGAATATTTTGCGGCACGACAGATTGTGGTATCCACTAGCCCTAGTAAATTAGAAACTACTTTGCAAAATCTAGTAACTCATATTACCGACAAGCGCTGGCGAGAGGTGATTTTGCTATCGGTGGGAATGGCTAGGGAAGCGGATGATTTATTTCTTTTGATGAAAAGGAAAATTGATAGTTTATTAGAAGGGGATGAGAAGTTACAGAGATTTTTAGCATGGGCAGATGAGAAATCGAGATCGGTAAATGTCTCTTATAAACTTGTTGCCGTCAGAGCTTACTACTTCGTCCGCGACCGCGACCGCCGCCGCCACTTTGCCCCCACCAGCGACCTCTCCCTCTCCCGCGCCCTCGACCTCTCCCTCTCCCGCTCCCTCTCCCGCACCCTCGCCAGCGCCTTCAACCGCGCCCTCGCCAGTGCCTTCAATCGCGACTTCGACAGTGACAGCAACCTCCTCGACTTCGACAGCGACCTCGACAGCGACCGCGCCCTCGACAGCGACCTCGCCCTCGACCGCGCCCTTGCCCGTCCCCTTGACCGCGCCATCGACAACAACTATGACTTCACCCTCGACCGCGCCATCGACTTCGCTAAGGAAATCGGTGGCGAGAGATTATATCAATACCTGCAAGTCCTAAAAGATCGGTTTCCCGATTCAAATCGAGATAGAAACGCTTTTCAAGAATGGTGGAGACAGAATGGAAAGGAATGGATTGCCGAATATCGTCAAGTGCTAATCGAACATCGCAATATCTGTCATGATTGGCAATTTACCGATGAGCAACGCGAAAAATTGGAGCGGTATTACGAAGCGAATCAGCTTTTAGTCGAATGTCTGAAGAGTGACTGTTATGTACGCCGTGAGACGAGACAAGCGATTGAAGAGAGTCTGCTGTTGCCAAGTAAAAAGTAAAAAGTATTTTGCCCATTACCCAAAACGATGATTTTGGAATTTGGCGATTTCGATAATTTTTCCGTTGCCTCAATTCCACTTGCGGAAGTTGTGCAGCGTCAGTTTCAGTTAAATCGCCGTGATGAATTTCTCAAAGCATTTGTACAAGATGTAGTAAATCGGATTATGGTTTTAGTGAAAAATTAAAAATTTGAATGTAGGGGTAATTCATGAATTACCCCTACATTTTTTGTGCTGAATTCAACCGAAAATCGCGTCTTAGAAAATGATGGTGCTGCTAACAGAAGCAATGCTAGCGTTGTTTACTGTTAGTAAATTAACCAGATTATTGGCATTGCCTAAACCATCGGGAGAAACTTGAAGAACTGTGTTTGTGCCGAGTTGTTGGAAACGGACAATACCATCAGCGATCGCATTAGTACCTGTGTAATTAATCGAGCTAAATACACCTCCAAGTTTAATCGCATCGCCAGTCCCGAAGTCGAGAATCGTATCACCAGCTTCGTTGATATTGTTAAACTGGAAAGTATCGTTACCTGCCCCACCGACAAGAACATCATTACCCTTGCCGCCGATCAGGATGTCATTACCTGCACCACTGGAAATAAATTCACTCGCGTCAGTTCCCTGCACGGTGTCGCTCCAACTAAAACCGAAGATTGATTGGGAAGTTGTCGCGGCGGCGGGGTTGCTGGTATAGTTAATCAAGGCTTGCCCCATGTCGGTCGATCGCCAATCTTTGTTAGCAGCCATCACGCGATCGAGGGTATCTGCACTGATAGAAGCATCACCTTTAACGCGGAAGATAATATCGTTGTAATCGCGATCGCTAACTCCATCGAGGCGTTGATCTTCAAGGGAAACCACAAACGAACCATTCCCGACATCGGTTTTACCCATTTGAAAGCTGCGGCTAGGATTGTTATCTAGCATGGAGAACAAAGGACGTTTAGTTCCATCGATCGCAGGGTTGGCGATGACTTCATTAATTGTGCCATTGGGAACTTGGATGACACCGTAGGAAGTATTGGGAGCAAGATTGAGGGTTTTCGTTCCTTTGTAGGTTCCCGAATTAAAATTAGATTCCCAATCTAAACCACTGGTAAACTTGGCAGCATCGGTGGCATCGCTTAGTAATACATAACCTTGAGTCGAGTTGCTAGCTACACGGCGAGCAGCTTCAGCGATGAAAGCGGCGGAACCAGCAGTATATGAGTCCATGCCATCAAGACTGAAAATACCGACATCGCCCTTGTAGTAGCCACCATCGTAGAGAAATTCCACTTCGAGCGTACCAGATTGTCCAGAGCTAATTACACCTTTGTCATATTCAGCCCGATTGGAATAGCTGAGTAGCTGTTGTCCAGCAGTAGAACTGCGCCAGTTGCGTTCAGGGTTAACTAAGGCATTCATCAGAGGCACATCACTAGTCGCGCCCTTGACTTGAATCACGATGTCGTTGTAGTCGCGATCGGAAATGTTCGGCAGGTCTACACGATTATCTTCAAAGGCATAGGTGTTTTTGCCATCGACATTAACCATCTGCCCGATCGCTGTGCCAAAGGGATTCGCTTCGGGAATCGAGAACATCGGTAAGTTGCCAGTTTGATTAATGATGCTGATGTCATTGGCGATCGCGGCTACGGTATTGTTCTGTACCAACATGAAGGCAAAGTGTCCACGGGGAGCCATATTAAAGGTTTGAGCGCCCTTGTATGCGCCAGAGTTAAAGTCCGCTTCCCATGCCACTGTGTCTGAAAATTTCGCTGCATCAGCCTGATCTTTGGTGACGACATAACCGAGATTGGATTGAGTTAAAGCACGGCGGGCTGCTTCTTGAACGAATTCTGTCGATCCAGCTTGGAAATTTTCCATACCATCAAGACTGAAGATCGCTAATTCGCTCTGATACCAACCACCATCATGGAGAAAGTCAATGCGGACTTGTCCTGTTTCACCTGAGTCAAAGATGCCGCCGCTATATTTAGGACGAGTGGCATACTGCACCAACTCTTGACCGACGGAAGAATTACGCCAATCGCGATCGCGGTTCACATTAGCATCCATCAAAGGTGCGACACCATTTGCTCCCGTAAACCGAAAAACCATATCGTTGTAATCCTTGTCGGACATGGTTCCCCAGTCAGTACGCACATCTTCCATGCCAAAGGTGTCGCCCTTGCCCGTGACATCAACGATTTGACGAATGCTGCTGGGTGAGCCGATATTCGCTTGGGGGATGGAGAAGATGGGTAAGCGATTGCCAGACCACATTTTGGTGACATCATTGGCAAGTTCTTGTACCGTGCTGTTTTGGATGAGCATTACCGCAAAGTCTTCACCTGCATTCATGGCGTAGGTTTTTACACCTTGATAAGCTCCGCCGTTAAATCCATCTTCCCATGCAAATTTAGCGGTATATTTTGCGCTTTCCGTGCGATCTTTAATCACGATATGACCTTGAGTAGAGCCACTCAGAGCGCGGCGGGTCGCTTCTTGCACAAATTCATTGGAGTCAACCTGTAAGCCTTCCATTCCCTTAAGGCTAAAGATTGCCATTTCCCCTTGATACCAGCCGCCATCGAAGAGATAGTCCACACCAACTTGTCCCGATGCATCAACGCGAAATACACCCGAATCGAAGGTAGAACGGCTGGCATAATCTGTGATTTGCTTACCGATCGCCGTATCTACCCAATCTTTAGTCGATGCGCCGACATCACTAACCGCAGGGATGTCATTACCTTCGGCTCCCGTTAATTGAAATACGACATCGTTATAGTCATAATCAGAGCCACCCTTAAGGCGAACATCTTCCATTGCAAAAAGATTACCTTTACCAGCAATATCTTCAACTTGAGCGAACTGATTGCTGAGATCGGGGTTAGCAGCACTGATAGAAAATAAAGGTTGTTTATCAAGTCCTAGATCTAAGCCACTAGCTAGGGTATTAAAAGTTTGGCTAACTGTTCCATTAGAAATCAGCATGAAGGCAACGCGATCGCCTGCTTGCATGGAGAAATTTTTGATTCCTTTGTAAGCACCGCTATTAAAGTTAGCTTCCCAATCTAGTTCAGCACTAAATTTTGCACCTTCAGAACTATCAGAAACAAGAATTCTTCCTTGAGTTGAGTTTGTTAGAGCGCGGCGAGCAGCTTCTTGTTCAAAGGCAGCCGAACCGACTTCTAAACTTTCCATTCCCTTTAAGCTAAATATGGCGAGTTCACCTTGAAACTTTCCACCATCAAATAGAAAATCAAAGCTTAATTTACCTGTTGCCCCAACGATGAATGTTCCCTGTTGTGATGTTGCTTGTAGTGCCATGATTGCTTATCCTTAACTTAATTACTTATTGGTTACTTGTTTTTTATTGATTTCTTTAGGCTGCTTTCTATCGCTTTAGGCGATGTCTCATCCCATGACACATAGATTAGGGATTGCAGCTAGCTTTAAGGTCAAGATCCTTAAAATCAAATATCCTATTAAAAAAACTTATCAATCATTTCATGGAAGCCAGCGAACCCGTTCAAAATAGCGCCCGTGGTTGGCTAATCGGCGAACTAAGCCGTTTAGTCGAGATCCCCGCGCCCACAATTCGCTATTACGAACGCTTAGGTTTGCTGCTCGCGCCAAGGCGATCGCCACAGGGTTATCGTCTCTACACCGCCGATGCCCTAGAGCGCCTCTTATTTATTCAAAGTGCCAAAGCCTTTGGACTATCCCTCGATGAAATCAAACAGTTACTAGATTTGCAAGCAGCCCAAACCATTCCCTATGCCACTTTTAAACAAATGGTGCTGCAACATCTCAGTAAACTCGATCTGCAAATTCAGGAACTGATGACCCAACGTCAAAATGTTTCGCAGCGCCTCGATCGCATTGCTGAATCCCTCCCCGATCACGACTTTAGTAGCTCTGAGCTAACCCAAAATCCTCTACTCAATCTCATGAGTGAAGCTACCGATGCTGTGGCTTTAGAATCAAATCAAGGCGATCGCCCTAACCTTGGTAATCTCTTTAGTAATCGCAGTCAGGAGGTTTTATATCTGTATTCGGTGGGTAAGCGCAACTTTAGGCTGATGAATTTGGTGAGTGCTAAACTCAATGGTGCAAATTTGAGTGGTGCTGACTTTACTAATGCCAAATTAATGTTGGCGGATTTATGTGAGTTATCAGCGATCGAGACTAAGTTTGTCGGCGCAAATCTGGCTGGGGCGATTATTAGTGAGGCTTGTTTGCAAAAGGCAAATTTTACGGATGCATTGTTACTTGGCGCGGATCTCAGTGGTGCGGATCTGGAAGGTGCAAATTTCACGGCTGCGAATTTGGGTGGTGTGAATTTTACGGGGGCAAATTTGCGGGGCGTGAATTTTAGTGATGCGGTGTTAGCTGATGCCGATTTTACGAATACTAATATGGAGATTTGAAATTGAATGTAGTCGAAATTGAAGAAGCGGTTTCTAGATTAGCGGAAGCAACCTTTGATGCTGAGGAGTTTCCGTTTGTGTTTCCAGAAGCTTTTGGCAATAAGAGGATCTTGAATTACTGACAAAAACAAGAAAATGAAGCCCATAGGAAATTACCATGACTGCTACAACACTAAGCAAACCCATTACTTCATCTTCGATCGCTGAGCAAATAAGACCGATTGCCGAAGATCGCGTGATATTGCATAACGTTAGTTGATGAAGATTCCATCGTTAAAACTAGGAGCAGAGCCAGATTCTTGTTATTACATCCAAAATGAACCAGTAATTCGTGGTAAAGAAGTAATTATTGTCGGACAAGATCCACCACGATCCACCACCCGATCTAGTTTTAGAAGTAGATATTACCAACCCTAGCGATCGCCGTTTACCGATATATGCTTTGCTGGGTGTGCCTGAAGTCTGGCGCTATGATGGCTATAGTTTGGAATTTTTAGCCTTACAAGATGGCGAGTATATTGCGATCGCTAAGAGTTTAGCTTTTCCTGATTTGCCAGCCGAAATTATTGTGGAATATGTAAGGAAGCGTTTAACTTTAGGAGAAAGTGGAACTTTAAGGGAATTTCGGAAATGGGTGCGGGCTAATTTGTAGATTTAGCCACAATAACCTCTGCCGATCGCAAAACTTTATCCCCATTCATATAACCAGTTTTAAGAGTTTTTACAAGCGATCGCTCTGGTAAATCATCACGATTTTCGGACTCAATAATGCGACATAGGTTTACATCAACAGCTTCGCTTTCAGGAATGACAATTGGATAAACATCTCGTTTTTGTAATGTTGTCAAAAGTTTACGTTGAATGGAGCCAATCGCACGGGGTAAACGTTGATGGCTTTCTGGTAGAGATTCAATGCTGTTTTCTAAAGATGTTGTCAAATTATCGAGAGTATCAATAACCTCTAACAGTTCTAGAAAAAAAGCATCTTTTTCAGCTTCAATATCATTTCTGCTATTACGAATATTTTGTTTTAATCCTGCATTTTCTTTTTGGAAGTCCCCAATTTTTTGCACAAGGCGATCGCGTAATTCTGCTTTTATAACCAAGTTCACATTTTGATTACTCATTATTTATTCCTCAAAATCTAAAGTAAGTGAGTCTGCTAAGGCTTTCCCAATCTGAATGTCAAGTTCAGAAACATTTTTGCTAGTGCGAATTGTATCGCGTAGTCCTTCAAATTCTGTCAGAATTTCTAGAGTAGGTAATTCCTCTTGTAAAGCTGATAAATCTGAGCGCTGAAAACGTTGCAGTGTTGGTAAGATCGGGCGTAAGAAATCAGCAACTAATCGCTCCTCTGGTTTCATGAGAGATTTTTGAGCTTTAGCGATCGCATCAATCGGATAGGCTTTTTGCTTCATGGCTGTTGCCATTGCTTTCGTGATTTCAGCTTTCGATGATGCTGATGTCAAGCCTAAAATATCGTAAGGGTTTCTTTCCATAAGGTTTTTTTAACTTTGCCGATTTTCATATTACTAATTTACTAGATCGGGGACTAAGTTGGTAATCCAACCAACTACTTGCATTCTCTCCCATTGACTAATCCTGCCTGTTCTATCGGCTTCTTGCAAGATGCTGAATAACACTTCAGCTAATGTCTGTTTGACTTCAGGATTACCAGATCTCATAGCGCGGTTAAATGCATTCTCAGTTTCACCTCTTTTCAGAAATTGAAAAACCTCTTCATTTACAAGTATTACCTCAATGCGATTAATGATATCTCGATAGACAGGGTTACTGGTATCAATGTCAGTTAACTCTCGTAGTTTTGACAAACCTTGTCTAGGAGTAATTTTTTCATTGGCAAGCTGTATCCGAATTTCTTCGGTTTTACACTCAGTGTAATAGTTTCGGGCTGCTTCACTAGATGTGGTTTCTAGCCATGATTTAGCAAATGTTATTTGCTCTTTTTCATCCAATCCGCTCACTATTGACTCGCATAGACGATCTATTTCACTAAGCCATTCGGAATTTGTTTGGATTAGTCGTGAAGATTGACGAATTGCTCGAAAAGCCTCTCGCCATTGATTCTTTTTCAGTAAGTGACAGGCTTCAAAATAACAGAGCATTGCTTGGGCATTATCAAAATGCTCTTTGTGATTCAGATATCCTGAATTCTGATTTTTTAGTTGTAAACCTCGTTCAACATCACCATCAAGACAAGCGGCGATCGCTAATCCTAATGAAGAATACAAAAGTGATAGTTGAGAAGATTTCTGTAAGAATTTATGTTGATATTGATATTGTAGATCCAGCATAAATTTTGTCAAATTATTATCTAACTTCTCAAGTTGTTGTAAAAAATCTATGGCACTAGGTAAGATGCAAACTAAGCCTAACTTAATGCTTTGTTCAGCCCGAATTGTAAGAATATTTAACGTATATAGATCAAGGCGTTGCCAATCTCGTAATTGCATATAATTATTGAGATTCTGTTCTTTGACCCGATCCAATACACGATCCCAGAGTTCTTCGAGTTTTTGTTTGAGTTGAGTGCGGTCAGGGTTTGTATTACCCAACCAAGGTAAATTACTTAATGATGGATCATCTGGCAGATTAGCGATCGCTGTTCCCCAACTGGCATTAAATTCCATAATCAAGTCGAGATTTGGATACTCTGTATTCATCGCACAGTAATAAGCAGCGACAGCCCAATTATGTAAACTTTGCAAGCTAGGACGTTCTAACCAAATAGAGCGAGTTTTTTCAAACAAAATATTCCAGTTGATTTCAGTCTGTTTCCACGCTTCCGAATCTAGTCGCGGGAGAATATGCGTATCTAAATTTTTGCGAATGACTTCAGCTTGAGGATGACGCTCTAGGGCTTTGTTGCTGATATTAGCTGCTTTCTCAAGATCACCTTGATCGACAAATTTCTCGATTGCTTGCAAGTCCAAAAGATAAGCTTTTTGCTTGATAATCTTCAACTTTGAGCGTTGAGTATCTAATTCGGACGAGCGAATATTTTGCCATTCTCTCTCAGTTTCATCATAATTTTGGTTCTTGGCAAATATAAACCCACGCAAGTAACTGACGCGATCACCATTCAAACCATCTAGAAAAATCAATGCTTGTTCCCAATTTTCCTGTTTACAGGCAGCAATGACTTGGCGAAAGCGACATTCTAGTAGATCTGGCATTAGCTTATAAGCTTTGGTATAGCAATCTAAAGCTAGATCTAGTTCCCTAGATTGTTCATGCTGCAACCCTTTCTGGAAAATTGTCTTAGATTCGAGAATGCGCTCAAGACTGCGTAAAAACTTTTGTCCATCCTCACGGGGGAAAGAGGCGATCGCCATTCTTGCAGCTTTAAAAGCTTTTGGAAAATCAGCTTGCTGACAGAAAGATTTAGCATTTTTTAGTTCTCGGCAATATTGTTTTTCAGCAATTACGCCTGAATTGCAAACTGAAATTAGATTATTTAGTTCATCTGTGGGGTAAAGATTTTGAGCTTCTTCATAAATTGGTAAAGCTTTCTGAAAATATTTAGCTAAAGCATTTGCTTGTGCATCTTCAAAAAGTTCTAACCAATGTTTACGCTGTTTTAGCTCATCACTATAGGATTTTACTTGTTCATTGACTTTGGGATCGAACAGTAAATTTTTAGCTCTTTGTAAGCAATGAAGCGCTTTTTCTAAATTTTCATATTCTTTAGGATCATCAGAAACTAAGGCAAGTAAATTATTTCCTTCTTGAATTAAGCGTTGAGCATATTGCATCTGCCCACTCCATTTCTTGGCAGATTCTTCTATCTTGATCAGGAGATCGCGAAGAAACCACTTCCGAAATAATTTCTCCCAAAAATTAGGATTCAGGCTCCAAAGGCGTGTTCCACTTTTAGCAAGTTGAATCGCTTCTTTGAGTCTCCTTGTTCTAGCCCGTTCCTCTGATTTGATGATGAGGTCTTTCGTCTGATTGGCGCGATCGCGAATGTCGATGACACCAACACCACAGCAAACTCTTGTCAATGAATTGATTAATCCCATTACCATAGGTGCTTACTTCCCTTTGCAATTATCTGGAATCTTTAATTTCTCACCTACTTCTAGTTCATTTTGTCTTCCAACCAAAGAAGGATTAGCATTTACCCAATCGCGCCATGCTAAATCACTTCCACAAAAACGAATTGCTAGAGCCTCTAACGCATCACCTGTCTGCACGGTATAAGTTTGAGTCGATGATATTTTTGGCGAAGGTGTGACGACTGGACTAGAAGTAATTGCGGGTGGATTTGGCTGTGCAACTTTTTCAGGAATTCGAGATATTAAATTTGATTGGAATAGGGAGTACCCAGTCCAGCCTCCGATCGCAAAACCAATTGCTATACCAAGCAAAACTAATAGCCAAGTTTTTGGGAAATTTGATTCCTTGGGAATAGTTTGAATGTTCTCACTAGCTGTATTCTCTGGAACTTGCAAAATCGGTAACTCTAAAAGCGATCGCAACAAAGACACATCCGTATCACAATTGGGACAGATATTTTTCTGTAGGTCTTGATAACCACAGACAGGACAATTAAGTTTTATAGATTCAGTCATTTGAACTCTTACAAAAATAGAATTGAATAAAACTAGCGAGACAAACCTGTACTGATTGCGGCAGAAGGCATTGGCGTATCAACATAGCGTTCCACCATTGGAAATAGTTCCTGTGCAAGTCTGGAAACTTCCATGTCTAGATTGTTTTTCATAGCAGTAATCAGCCTGTCTAGCTTCCCTGCCATAACTTGACTCTCTGATGGATTGATTTGACTTGCCCTCCGCACTCCCGACACACAAAGCATAATTAGGCTTACGCGATCGGGCAGATTCTCCATTTCCTGTTCTGCACGTTCAATGCTCACCTGCATTCCAGAAATATTGTTTTTATCAATTGCTTCTTGCAATTCGCGTGACAACTTCTGTATTCTTTGCTTCTGCGCCGCAGGAATTAGATCACCACAGATATTAGTTATCCGCTCAAACTCATTAATGTATGACTCAGCTTCTAGCCTTTCCTTCGACATCATTACCTTGAGTTCCTCAAGCTTTTTCTGTGCTGTCTGAAGCATATCAGGACGAATTTTATCTGTATTTTTGTCAACAATACGATTAGCGGCTTTGATAACAGCAGAGATTTTCTCTGTAGCGGCGGCAACTCCTAACTTAGTTAAGCCAAGTTCATTCAATTCTTGAATTACTTGCTTCGTCTCCTTAAGAACCTCTTCATCAGATTTGCCTCGTGAAAACTGGCAGGATACACTCACGCTGGGATCATTCTTTAAATGAGCATCAACCTTTAGCGGACTATCTTTTTCATCCAATTCTAAAAAAGTCTGAATCTCTGTTCCCTTTGGATAGTCCTGCTCCAAAGACAGCCAGACTTCTCCAATACTCTCATCGTTGCTTTTGCCATCAAGATCCTTGCTAACTTCATCAGGGCTAAAGAATTGAAAACGAATTAGCCTTTGTCCATCATCAACTAATTTGAAAGTATGCGAAGTTTTGATTGGTAGAACATCACCACGTCGAATAATGAGATAGCGCGGATCATCAACCAACTTAATGCAATAATCCCGCGACACAGTACCCACCTTGTCAATTCGCCCCGCCGCAACAATTGCTGCACCTTCGGCGATCGCATACATCGGGCGTGGATGGATAACTACTTTCTCATTACCAAATGCAGATTTTACCTGTGACTGCACATAGGGAATTTGAGATGAACCGCCCACCAAAAGCACTACATCTACTAAATCAGGCGTGTATTCTGATAATTGCAAAGCCTCATGACAAATCTGAATTGTTCGCGCCACCAATGGCTTAATCATCTGCTCAAACTGCGATCGCGAAATCTCGACTTCTACAGGAATCCCAATCCCTAAATCATCTTTGAGTGGAGTAGAAGGTGCAATTGTTGTAGTTGCGGATTTACTCAACTCTACCTTCGCTTTTTCACAAGCCAACTTGAGATCGGCAATGAACCGTAATTTCTCATAGTGAGGCATTTTGTCAATTAAGCGATCGATATCTCTAATACCTTCTTGCTTGGCAACTTGTTCTTTCACAAATTGAGTCAACTTGAGATCCACATCATCACCACCGAGCCAAAGATCCCCCGCCTTGCCTTGCTCAATAAACTGAGTACCCGCCGCCACAATTAATGAAGCATCAAATGTCCCACCCCCAAAGTCAAAAACTAAAATTGTTTTGACATCATCACTATCTGGCTTAAATCCATAGGAAATCGCCGCCGCCGTTGGTTCTGAAAGCAGCTCTAGAGGTGTTAATCCTGCTTTGTAAGCAGCCGATCTCGTTGCATTCTTTTGTTTGTCATTAAAATAAGCAGGAATTGTAATTACCGCCTGATTAATCACTTCATTTTGTTTGCCAAGGCGATCGCGGCGATAAGCAATAGCATTACTCACAACTTTTTTAAGAATTTCTGCGGAAATATCTTCGGGTGAATATTCCTTGCCGCCCATCCAAACGCCAATACTATTCTCAGTACCATCACTGGGCGCTGTAACCTTGTAAGCACATTTCGATTTATGCTCTTGAACCTTCGGATCAGCAAAACCACGCCCGATTAGTCGCTTGATCGAATTAATCGTATTTTCTGGGCTATGCCCCAGATTGTTATACGCAGGTTCTCCCACCTTGATTTGATTGTCTATACAGCTAACAATTGATCTAGTTAATTTACGATCAGGAGAGGTATTGTCAGTCCCTGTAACAATTTCTACCCCAACTTCGCTAAATGCTCCGACTGAGTTCGTTGTCCCTAAATCAATGCCTAGCGCTTTACTCATAATACTTCTCTGTAAATCTCTAAAACTGTTTCAAGGTTTTCTTTATCTTGCATATAATCAAGGTAAGTTCGGCAATCATACTATTAATTTCACAAAAAATTAGGTGTTTATGCAAACAATTTTAAAACCGCAAGTAACTAAAATAGTTGCTCAGCAAACACAAACACAGGCAAAACAGAAAGGAGAAAGAGTGTACGCGATCGCTTTTGATATGGACATTGAAGCCTTGAGACTAAACTATGGCGACCCCTATAACAACGCTTATACCGAGATTGGTAAAGTTTTACAGCGCAATGGTTTTGTCAGACAACAAGGTAGCGTTTATTTTGGTAATGAAAATATTAATGCTGTCACCTGTGTTCTTGCGGCGATCGACTTGTCGCGATCGCTACCGTGGTTTGCAGGATCGGTTAGAGACATTCGGATGTTGAGAATTGAGGAGCTAAATGACCTAATGCCAGCAGTTCAGCAAGGAACTCCACCGAGATCGCTTTAACCACAAAGTTTCAAAATGCTAAAATTATCTGACTAGCAGTAAATTACTAAATCAAGATCGCCGATCTTATTAATAATAGAGGAAATCATAATGACTGCCACCACACTAAGCAAACCTATTATTACTTCTGTGCGTGAGCAAGTTAGACCGATCGCCGAAGATCGCGTGATCTTGCATAACGTTAGTTGGCAAACCTTTGAAAGCTTACTTGCCGATCTAGGCGATCGCCGCAAAACTCTATTTCATTACCTCAATGCCACTTTAGAAATTATGTCTCCGCTCTCACTTCATGAAGGTAGCAGTCGTTTTTTTGATAGATTACTAACAGTTTTTGTGGATGAACTAGAAATTGATATGCGCTGTCTAGGTTCTTTACTGATGAAAATACCTGAATTAAAAATAGGTGGTGAACCAGACTCTTGTTATTATCTCAAAAATGAGTTAAGGATTCGCGCTCAAGAGAATGTGATTGTGGGACAAGATCCACCACCCGATCTAGTTTTAGAAGTAGATATTACTAATCCTAGCGATCGCCGTTTACCGATATATGCCTTGCTGGGTGTACCTGAAGTCTGGCGCTATGATGGCTATTGGTTGGAGTTTTTAGCTTTAAAGAATGGAGAGTATCAACTAATAGACAAGAGTTTATCTTTTCCTGATTTGCCAGCCGAGATTATTATGGAATATGTGCAGAAGCGCTTAACTTTAGGAGAAAGTGGAAACCTTAGAAACCATTTAAGAAGTCATCGGGGTGAGATCTCGCAACATTTTAC
>JBILGV010000194.1:0-2592 GCA_044350865.1 Pseudanabaena sp.
TGACAAAAATGGGATATCCACTGCAATACAATCGAGGAATTAGTAATGTTATAAGTGATACTATTCCTATTCGCCCCGATACTTCTAATAGCTATAATAATCCACAAGGATGGTGGTACAACTGTCTAATGGGAGCAAACTCATCCTATCGTAGAAAAGCATTGGAAGAAATAAATGGATATGATGAATTTTTTGAATATTTTTTAGATGAAACAGATATTTGTCTCCGCATTATCCAAGCGGGTTATGAAATCCATTACAGTGATGTAGTTGTTGATCACTACCCTCAACCTAGTCATAATCGGCAAGATCAAAAGCACCTTACTTGTTGGTATTCTCTAGGGAAAAATACTACCTACTTTGCATTAAAACACGCCTTAAATAAAATACCATTACCAATCCTTTGTATACGTCTAGCTTTTCTATTGACTTGTCGTTGCTTCTTAAGGATTATCCGTCTTAAATTTACACACAATCTAACGAATAAACTTATTTGGCAATACGTTAAAGAATCTTTTGATGGTATTCGTTTAGGCTGGAAAGCTGGACTTGATTTTCATAAAAATCCAACTCAGTTACATGACTAACAAATTATTACTTAATCTTGCTTTTATACTCAAAAAATCTACGGGTACGACTACATACGCGGTTAATTTACTAAAGTATTTACATCATCTAAACCCACTATTATTAACTTCGCAAATTTTCCCGAACTACGATTGCTATGCTACTCCTAAAAATCAGTCATCAGAACAAGGTTTAAAAGGACATTTAAATCGTCTGATTTGGACTCAGTTTCAACTGTCTAAAATTTACAAAAAACTTAAATCAAACCTTTTATTTTCTCCCATCACAGAAGCTCCCTTATATTCTCAATGTCGTAATGTGGTAATGGTTCACGATTTCATCCCATTACGTTTTCCAAAACGACTTTCACCACTCACTCCTTATCATAAATATTATGTGCCAGAAGTTCTAAATCAATCTGAGCATATTATTTGCAATTCACAGTCTACGGCTAGGGACATTCTGCGATTTTGTAATATTTCTGCTAACAAAATTATGCCGATCGCATTGGCTTATGACTCTAATCATTTCCGACCAGAAATTAAAGATTATTCAGAATATAGCTCGCCTAATCATTCACCATATTTTCTATACATTGGCAGACATGATCCTTACAAAAATATTAGCCGCCTAATTTTCGCCTTCGCAAATTTACCATCAAATCACGAATACCAACTTTGGTTAGCAGGTCCCTCAGATAAACGCTATACACCAGTTTTAAAAAAACAAGTTCAAGAGTTAGATATTGCCGATCGCGTTAAATTTTTGGATTATGTACCTTACGATGATTTGCCGAAAATTATTAGTAGGGCGATCGCTTTAGTATTTCCATCGCTGTGGGAAGGATTTGGGCTGCCTGTACTCGAAGCAATGGCTTGTGGTACACCCGTAATTACTTCTAACCTTTCATCTTTACCAGAAGTTGCAGGAGATGCGGCAATTTTGATTGATCCTTATCGAGTTGAAGAAATTACAGATGCGATGCAGGCGATCGCTCATGATGTAGGACTGCGATCGCACCTTTCACAACTTGGTTTGCAAAGGGCTACTCAATTTAGTTGGGAAAAAACTGGACAAGCAACCGCAGAGGTTTTGCACAGATTTTTATAGTGCAGTCAAGACGATAAAGCATCAAGGTGATGGTTTTCCGACTCTGTACTACTTAAACTTAGATATTCAGTTTAGTTGCTCGCCAAGCTTACAGATACGAAACCGTTTGTTAATATTACATTTACCTGAAACTACCCCAGCACAAAAATCAAAATACCTAATAATTATGACCTCTTGGATCTATGCAATTCTGGCAATCCTACTGGCAATCCTTGTTGTGGCAGCATTACCCTTTTTCCTGTCGTGCTGGAATTTGTCACAATCAAAATTTCGGGCTGTGCGCCATGGGAATCCAGCCATCGCCGAACCGCCAGAATATGTCATCGATTCATTGAAAGGTGCGATCGCCGAGCTAGAAGAACTTGGGTTTACGGATATTGACTATTATCAAATTGAAAGAGTCAACATTAATGAAGAGACATTAGATTGGGGTGTACTTCTCTATCACCATCAACAGAAAGTATATGCTGGGGTCGCAATTTCACAGCATAGTGGGGGATGGATGCCGCCGATTAATATATCTTTAGCTAGTTTTTTTGATGATGGTGGTTATTTGTATACGGTCAACATCAAATCGATGGGTGTATTCAGCTTGCCTAATCCTGAGATGATCCTGACCCAAAATTTAGGGTTTCTGGCGATTCCCCAATTATGGCAAACACATCAGGATAAGTTGCAAGAATTTACGCTCAGTCGGGCAACACTGGATCTTCTACCAGCAGAATATATAGAGATGACGGAGCAGAATGCATTAAACGAAATCCATCGCTTAGTTGGCACAAAAGAACTCTTATGGGTAGAACCTCAAATAGCAACTCGTTTGAGTTGGTTAGTTGTGTTGCGAATGGCTTTGATCAATATGCCCTTAGCCTTGTCCACAATGTTCTCGGTGTTTTTAGCGAAGCCGATCGCTGT
>JBILGV010000078.1:0-23041 GCA_044350865.1 Pseudanabaena sp.
TCGCACTGTTAAGGTTTGGGATACTAAAGGAAACTTACTAAAGACTCTGTACGGACATAAAGGCGGTGTGCATAGTGTTTGTTTTAACATCAATGGAGATACGGTCATCACGGGCAGTCAAGATGCCATTATGAAATTTTGGCGAGTTAACGGCAACTCTCTTTCTTGGTTAATTGGTCACTCCGATGAAGTTAATTGTATTGCCTTTAGTTCTGATCATCGGTTTATTGCTACCGCAAGTAATGATTGCATGATCAAGATTTGGCATAGTAATGGCAAATTAATTAGTTCATTATTGGGGCATAAAGAAAGTGTTAATAGTGTCTGTTTTAGCCCAAATAATCAGTTCTTATTGTCTGTTGGAGGCGATCGGGCGATCAAAATCTGGGATGCCAAAGGAAATTTAATCAAAACCATTTATAACGAACATGAACTTACTATTCACAGTGTCATCTATCGCGGTGATGGTGAAGTATTTGCGACAGCAAGTGGTGACGGTACGATCAGGCTATGGAATAAAGACGGGGATTGGATTCATACATTAAGTGGTCATGGCAGCGCTGTTTATCAAGTCTGTTTTAGTCCAGACGGCAATATGTTAGCGTCAGCTAGTCAAGATAAAACTGTAAAAATTTGGCATTGGGATGGCACTTTGTTACAAACTTTAAGTGGGCATACGGGAGAAGTCTATGGGGTTTGCTTTAGTCCCGATAATCAAACTATTGCTAGCAGTGGCAAGGATACCACTGTAAAATTATGGAATCTTGATGGCAAATTATTAAAAAGCCTTACCCAACATACTGCGGAAGTAAGATCGGTTTGCTTTAGTCCAGATGGTTATACCTTGGCTTCGGGTAGCAGCGATCGCACGGTAAAGATCTGGAGTCTCGACGGGAAAGAACTCCTCACTTTACAGGGAAATCAATCTAGAGTGAAATGTGTCCGCTTCAGTCCAGACAGCAACACGCTTGCCTCGTCAGGGGCAAACGGCAATGTGATTCTCTGGGATTTCAATTTAGACCATCTCATGGGACTAAGCCGTAATTGGATCGAAGATTACATGGAAACTCATGCATAGCGGTAGTTAGCCATCACACCTGAGAATGTAATGTGAAAGCTAATTTGCCGCTTTAGCCCCTATTTGCGAATGAGATTTAGACTTTCGAGCGATCGGTAAAGATCTCATAGCCAGTTTCCGTTACCAAAACTGTATGTTCAAACTGAGCCGAGAGTTGATTATCAACTGTCACTGCTGTCCATTTATCAGCCAAGATCCGCACGCGCTTTGTACCCGCATTTAAGATAGGCTCGATCGCTAAAGTCATCCCTGGGCGGAAACGCACATTAGGTAACTCATGGGTACGGAAATTAAAGACTGAGGGTTCTTCATGCAAATTTCTCCCCACACCATGCCCCGTGAAATCTTCGACAACCACAAAGCCATTTGCCTTAACGTGATCCTCGATCGCACCAGCTAAATCCAGCATACAGTTACCTGGCTTCACCTGTTCAATCCCTTTAAATAGAGCTTCTTCGGCAACACGCATCAATTTGGCAGCCTTTTCGCTAATCGAACCAACACCAACTGTGATACAAGAGTCGCCATGAAAACCATTTTTAAAAGCGCCCGTATCGACTTTAACTAGATCGCCTAGTTTAATTACCTTTTTGGCGCTAGGAATGCCATGTACCACCTCGTTATTAATACTGGTGCAAAGGCTAGCATTAAACCCACAGTATCCCTTAAAGCTGGGGACAGCACCCATCTCGCGGATTCGTTTCTCGGCATAAACATCAAGATCTTTGGTTGTCAGACCAGGGGCAATTATTTGCGAAATTTCTTTGAGGACAGTTGCTACGATTCGAGATGACTCACGCATATAGTCCAGTTCACGCTGGGACTTGATTTCAATGCCCTTGGTTTGCTTAGGAGTGGCTTGTTGAGAAGCTTTTTTGTTGTCTGCGGTGGATTTTTGACGCAGAGCGCTGAGAATTTTCATTAATTAATTGGAGGATAGTATTTACAGGGGCTAATATATTTTTAGCCTATGAGGTGACAGGATTGGTTATTTTCAACTAAAACTGATTAAGAAAGAGATTCAAATATGACACAATCTGGGATGCCTCCCATACCACCACCTAGTGGTATGCCCCCACAGCCACGGACAAATCCAGCCGCGCCGCCCTCGGCCCAGCAGCGTATTCCTCCAAACCCTCAAGCACCGCCAAATGCTCAAGCCGCTCAAGCTCGGAGCGGACTTACGCCAGAGCAACAACAACAAGCGATCGCTGCTCGACAAGCGCAAATGCAGGCGCAGGCTCGACAAGCGCAGATGTCAATTCCTACTGACACACAGATTACCAGCGTACCGCCACCGCCCAATCCCCGCCCTCCCATTCGTCCAGGTCCACCGCCAAATTTACCAGGGCTGGGTGTACCTTCACTTTTGCAACGTAGTTCTGGACAGCCAACTCTGGCTCAAATCGTAAAGGATGCCCATGAACAGGGCTGTTCCGATATTCATGCAGGTGTAAATGAGCCTGTGCGATTTCGGAGTCGTGGTTTGATGGTGACACAGGAGCAGTATCCTATCCCCGACAAGCCCACCTTTGATACTTGGTTGACGGAAATTATGGATGATAAACAAATCCAGCAATTTCGAGACACCCTAGAATTTGACGGTGCGACTCAATACGAATTTGCAAGATGTCGAATCAATGTATTTGATTCCTTGCGCGGTCCCGCGATGGTTCTGCGATTAATTCCTTTAAAAATATTGTCCATTGAGCAGCTTGGCTTACCCGAAGTATTTCGTGAGCTTTGTTACACCCATAAGGGCTTAATCCTTGTCACAGGACCCACGGGATCAGGTAAATCCACGACTTTGGCGGCGATGGTGGACTTTATCAACTCGGAAATGCAGAAGCACTTAATTTCCATTGAAGACCCGATTGAATTTGTGCATCAAAGCAAAAAAGCGCTGATCAAGCAACGGGAAGTGGGCATTCATACCCTCAAGTTTGATAATGCGCTCAAGGCTGCTTTGCGCGAAGATCCCGATATCATTCTGATTGGGGAAATGCGCGACAAGGAGACGGTCAATACCGCATTGAAGGCTGCTCAAACGGGACACTTAGTCTTTGGTACATTGCACACTAACAGCGCTGTAAAAACAATTGAGCGGATTCTCAATCTCTATGAACCTGAACAACAAGCGCCAATGAGAATTCAGGTAGCTGAATCATTGGTGGGTGTTATTGCTCAGTCATTGGTGAGAACGACCGATGGCAAACGCGCAGCCGCCCATGAGATCATGATCAATACTGATGCGGTGCGAGATTATATTAAGCGGGGCGAAGTAGATGAGATTGAGGCGATCATTCCTAAGTGTACCTATGAGGGAATGGTAAATATGAATCAATCGCTCTATAAGCTCTATGAAGATGGTCGAATTACCGAAGAAACTGCGGTCGAAAATTCACCAAAACCAAACGAGATCGCTCAAATGTTGCGCGGTCGTATGTAATTACAAAAAATCCTTGCAAAGCAAGGATTTTTTGTTTTATTGGTATCGCCGATCGCAATAGTCGCGTAACCATTTATTGGTTGCCTCAGCGATCGCTGCATCACTGACATCTACAGGTGGCGCTTGACCAATTCGCATAAAAGCCATAGCCAAGCGCCAGCCGTTATTTGTGGGAACGAGAAATAACCAATAAGCTCTCTGTGAAGTTTCTGTCTTGCCAGTTTGACGTTCTAGAACCGATAAAAAAATTTGCTGGGTCAGGCGATCGCTTGATTGATCAGGGGCAAGAGGTAACGGCTCCAGTTCTGGCTGACTAATCGCCATTATCTCGCGCTTAATTTTTAGACGGCTATAGGAACGATTCAGATAGTCGGGTAAATCTTTCGCAAGGGCTTGGCTCAAACTGGTAAAATCCGCAGGACAAGTCCACCGATTGATATAGCTTTTGACTTGATTGCTAGTTTGATTATTGGTTTGATTACTGACTTGATTGCTGGCTTGACTGCTATTCACCAATAGGAAAGTCGTGCATGAAGCGATCGCAGTCAGCAAAAAAACTTTAGATAATCTTTGAGATTTTTGACGTAGTTCTCCAAACCGAATTGCAATCATAAATATTTTTATTTATTATTACTTGAAATTTAATTATTAGCAGAAATTCGCGACAAAATTAGGACTAACCAAAAATGACATAATAAATGACGCAATGTAAGGGCAACTCATGAATAGCCCCTACTTTAAAATAAGTTTTTTAAGTCGGTTTTGCGTAAATCCTAGTTTTGTAATATTATGCGAGAGAGCATTTCTGAACATATTTTGGTGCATGGGTTTATGGATTCATCTAAGATCGTCGCAACAGAACAATCGTCTTTAAATCTTAAAATCGACTCGGTAAATTCAGGTTTTAGTAGCCCAGTTCAAGAATTAGAGCAGAAATCAGCGAATCAGTCATCTAAACCTTCCGTTTCGCTTCTTGTCCCAGCCTACAACGAATCATCGATTATTGAGAATAATCTGGAAATTCTCTGTAATTATATGCGATCGCTAGAATCTGATTATGAATGGGAAATGATCATTGTCAATGATGGAAGTAGAGATCAAACCTATCAACAAGCCATAGAATTTGCCAAAAGCCATCAGAATATTTCAGTTCTTAATCATCGGGTTAATTATGGGCTTGGACAAGCATTAAGGACTGGATTTCAGCATTGTCAAAGTGATTATATGGTGGTCGTCGATCTTGATTTGAGCTACTCCGTTGAGCATATTGGTGAAATGTTGGATTGCATTTCTAAAACCCACGCCAAAATAGTTGTTGCTTCCCCTTATATGCGTGGTGGGTCTATTTCCAATGTCCCTTGGTTGCGAAAAACCCTAAGTATTTGGGCAAATAAATTTCTATCTTTCACAGATAAACGTAGTCTTGCCACATTAACGGGGATGGTTAGAGCCTACGATGTTAAATTTTTAAAGAAGATTGATCTTAGAGCGAAGGGAATGGAGATCAATCCTGAAATTATCCATAAAGCAAGATTATTAGGGGCGCATATTGAAGAAATTCCTGCTCACCTTCATTGGCTCCCTCAAAAAACAAAGGAAGTTAAACGCACTTCCAGCATGAAAATTGCTAGACACACATCAGCAATTCTTCTATCAGGTTTTTTGTTTAGACCTGTTATGTTTTTTCTTATTCCCAGCCTGATCTTGTTTTTACTATCTCTCTATGCTGCATTTTGGGCTGTTGTGAGAAGTTGGACAAATTTTCAACAACTGGCGATCAATCAGTCCTATCCAGATTTCACAGATGCGATCGCTCTAGCCTATAGTCAAGCTCCGCACACATTTTTTATTGGTGGAATTAGTTTGATTTTAGCGGTTCAATTATTAAGCCTTGGTATTTTGTCGATGCAAAGCAAGAGCTATTTTGAAGAAATTTTTCATCTTGCCTCTAGTATTTACGGAATCAAGCAAGATGCTTCTCAGGAGTCTAATCTGAGTAATGAACAGATGAATTCTTAAATAGTGAGGAGGTTGCCACCCGATATAATGGCAACTAGCGTCAAATCAAGCTCAAGCTTTAATATAACTGACCAGTAATTGACAGAAAATAAATGACAGAATCAACCGCATTGAAATATGCCTATTATTCAGGTTGTGTGGCAAAAGGAGCTTGCAAAGAACTTCATGCGTCCACAACGGCGATCGCTCAAGCATTAGGTATAGAATTAGTGGAACTGCACAAGGCGACCTGTTGCGGATCGGGAACCTTCAAGGAAACTGATGAACTAATGGAGGATGTTATCAATGCCCGCAATATTTCCCTTGCCGAAGAATTAAATCTCCCCGTAATGACTCAATGCAGTACCTGTCAGGGTGTTCTCGGTCGAGTCAACGATAAACTTAAAAGTTCTGATTCCACTCGCAAAGATGAAGTTAATGCCTTACTGCATACCCAAGGGCATAATTTTCAAGGTTCTACGGAAGTATTACATCTGCTTTGGATTTTAATTCGTGATTATGGATTGGAAAAATTAGCGACTAAAGTAAATCGCTCCCTAGCCAATCTCAAATGCGCTGCCTTTTATGGTTGCTATTTATTGCGATCGCAAACAGTCACCCGCTTTGACGATCCTTTTAAGCCTGAATCCTTAGAAAATATCTTTCGCACAGTTGGCGCAACGCCCGTTTATTACGAAGGTCGTGTGCAGTGCTGCGGCTGGCCGATTTCTAGCTACGCGCCCAAAGAATCTTTTTCGATGGCAGGCAGACATCTCACCGCCGCGATCGCCGCAGGAGCAGACTGTATTGTTACGCCCTGTCCACTCTGTCATCTCAATCTCGATTCCCGTCAACCCGAAGTCGAACAGGTAATTGGTCAAAAACTTGGCATTCCCATTTTGCATTTACCACAACTAATTGGTTTAGCGATCGGAATCGATCCCCATGTTCTCGGTTTAGACCGCCATATTGTCTCTACAAGATCTGTTCTCCAAAAATTAAGATAAAAATTGCGAATTAAAAACGTAGGGGCAATTCATGAATTGCCCCTACGTTAGAATAACGGTCTCAAGTCCCTGTGAATAAGTCCATTTCATTACTTTAGGAACTAACTAACTAAACTTGGCTAAAAATTTTAAAAACGCCTGTGTGCGCGGTGTCAATAACGTTTTACGATAGGCATCGGCGGCTTTTTTAATTGCATCAGCTTGAGTGGGATAGGAATGAATTACGCCAGAAAGTTTATTTAATCCCTGTTTTGTGGCGATCGCCAAGGTAATTTCGCTAACCATTTCGCCAGCATGACGTGCCACGATGGTCGCGCCCAAAATGCGATCGCTACCCTTTTGATGCAAAATTTTGACAAAGCCATCGGTTTCACCATCATAAATAGCGCGATCGACTGAAGAGAAGGGAATCTTGATTTCGCTAGTTTCTAGTCCTTGAGCCTGAGCTTCTTTCGCATATAAACCCACATGGGCAATTTCAGGATCGGTATATGTCACCCAAGGCATCACCAAATCGCTTAATTTACTCTTTCCGAAACCAAAGGGAGAGAACAGGGTATTTTTAATCACGATTCTGGCGGCGGCATCGGCGGCGTGGGTAAACTTCCAATCCATGCAAATATCCCCTGCGGCAAAAATACGCGGATTTGTGGTCTGAAGATAATCATTGACGAATACTCCACGATGCTTGTCATAGGCAACACCCACAGATTCCAGATTCAATCCTTCGACATTAGGCGATCGCCCTGCGCCGATCAAAATCTCATCAACTTCTATTTGAGATATAGTTCCATTTTGTTGATAATGGATAATTTTGCCAGTATTCGTTGTTTCGACTTGGATAATCGTCGAATTCAAAATCAAATTGATTCCCTCATTCTGCAAACCCTGCTGCACAATTTCGGCTGCTTCAGGATCTTCGCGATCAAGTAAATGGGAATTTTTATGAAATAATGTCACCGCACAGCCTAAACGCTGAAAAGCTTGTGCTAATTCACAGCCAATCGGTCCACCACCAATTACTGCTAGTCGATTAGGGCGATCGCTCAGGGAAAACACCGTCTCATTGGTTAAATATCCCGCTTCGGCAAGCCCCGTAATTTCAGGAGTCGCTGCTCTTGCGCCTGTGGCAATCACCGCTTTTTTAAAATGTAATTTCTGCTCGTTAACGGCGATCGCATTCTCATTAATAAACTGTGCGGAACCGAAAAATACATCCACCCCAAGATTCCGAAATCGCACCGCCGAGTCATGGTGACTAATCCCCGCCCGAATCTTTCGCATCCGTTCCATTACTGCACCGAAGTCAATATCAATCTGACTTGGTGGATTAATCCCCAAAATAGCCGCATCGCGCATATCGGCAACTACTCTCGCTGAACGAATCACACATTTGGAAGGAACGCAACCAACATTTAGGCAATCTCCTCCCATCAAGTTCTTCTCAATCAGGGCAACTTTTAATCCCAATCCTAAACCCGCCGCTCCTGCCGTCACAACTAAACCCGCCGTTCCTGCCCCAATTACTACAAGGTCATATATCTTCGCAGGTTGGGGATTAATCCAATCAAGGGGATGCACATTCGCAATCAAATCGCGATTATATTGATCCAATGGTTGGATAAACTCGGCGTAGCGATCGTTTTTTGGATTCATGATTTATCGTCTTCGTTAGAAATCGCTTGAAAAACTTGTTGGACAGTTTTGGGATGTAAAATCTTACCTGAATGAAAAGGTATAACCACACGAATATTTTCTTTGAAGAAAATGTGATGACTGCCTTTGCTACGCATTAAAACAAAACCTGATTTAAGTAACAGAGCTTCTGCTTCTTTTGCGGTTAACCGAGGTAGTTTAGGCAACTTTAACCTCCAAAGATAATGCAGTAATTTCTTTGGCTAGTACTAGCAATTGTTCTTCTAAAGATAAAGTTTCTAAATATAAAGCGATCGCTTCTTGAATATTTGTTTGTGCTTCAACAAAGGATTCGCCTTCGCTCTGACATCCTTTGAGATTAGGGCAGTAAGCATAGTAACCATATTCGTCATGTTCAATAACAGCGCTAATTCGGTAGGAATGAGACATTGTAAACCTCAGATATATTTAAAATATTTTAGGCGATCGCGCTTTGAATTTTGGCAATCTCAGTTAGAAGGTGCAAATTAAAACTAGTGTCTGGCTGCCAGATCTAGATATTGCTCATTTAGAACAATGTTTGTTAATAGATTCACAGGGAGAAGATGATTTGACGGTGCGTAAATTCGGATTTAATCAGATTTAAGAAGAATTTATTGATTTAATAAACTGAGCTTAACCTGATAGTGTCGAGAAACACATAGGATCATCAATGTGTACCTCACGCTGATATGACATATACCTTTTCAAGTTTTGCTCTTAATTCATCAACTTCGATAACCGACTGGCGGCGATCGCTCGAAGAAGTTTATCGCGGTCGAACCATGCACACTCACAAAAGTGGACAAATCATCCCCATGTATCCCCATGAAGTGTGGGTTGTTTGTCGTGGTGTGGTGCAACTAAATACATTGCATCCGTCAGGCGATGAAGTTTTGGTCGGGTTTGCTGTGCAAGCAATGCCCTTTGGCTTGCCCCTAACTAGTCTGGAACCATATCAGGCGATCGCCTTGTCTGATGTGGACTTGATGCGGTTCACAATTATCGAGCTAGAGCAGTCTCCAGCCCTCTATCAAGGCATTTTACAACATCTCAATCGCCGTCTTCAGCAAACTGAAGCTTTACTAGCTTTAGTGAGTAATAAACGAGTTGAAGAACGACTTCGCCAAATTTTACTCCTGCTTAAACAAGAAGTTGGGCTTCCTGTCGAAGGTGGTACAAGATTAACGGTGCGCCTCACCCATCAGCATTTGGCTAGCGCGATTAGCAGTACCCGTGTCACCGTCACTAGAGCCATGAAGCTATTACAAGATGAAGGCTGGCTCAAAGTTGATCGCGATCGGCATATAATTCTGGTATAAAAAAAGGGGCGCAAAGCGTCCCTTTTTTTATGTTTTTTATTTCTTCAGAATCGTGATAACGAGAGCAGTAGTTTCGGTTACGGGCTTCACACCTTCAGGGTAGTTAATCTCGCTAACATGGACACCCTTACCGATATCCAATCCAGTAATGTCAATCTCAAAGCTTTCAGGAATATCGCTAGGAGCGCAGGATACACGCACATAGTTCTTGATTGTGTCGATTGAGCCGCCACCGACCTTTACGCCGACAGGTACGCCAACAAAGTGCAGAGGAATGTCTACTTCGATCTTCGATTGTGACTCAATCGCAAAAAAGCTGAGGTGATAAATTTCCTTTTTGTAAGGATGATTTTGGACTTCACGCAATAGTGTTTTGCCTTTGAAATCGCCGTCAGTTACATTTACTTCGATCATTGTGTTATTGATCGTGGCTTGACGTAGCAAAGTTGTTGCTTCTTTACCATCTAAAGTAATCGAAATTGACTCTGCACCTTTATGTCCATATACGGTTGCAGGAACTTGACCGCCACGACGAAGGGCGCGATTATTAGCTGGGGGACGAGTAGTAGCGTTGATTTGTAGTTGCATTATGGTTTTAGTTTTAGTTTTAATTTTAGTAATTGGCAGTTACATTTAAGTGTTAGTTCTTTGTAAAAAACGAACACTTAAACATAGAAATCTAATTTCTCAACAAACCACGTTTTGGTCCATGAATTGGGTCTTCCACGATGATCGTTTGTCCTCGACTTGCGCCTAGAGAGATAATCGCGATCGGAATTTCCATCAGATCAGCAAGAAACTTGAGATAGGTCTTTGCGGCTTCAGGTAAATCTTCAACGTTTTTACACTCGCTAGTGGATTGTTGCCAACCTGCGAGGGTTTCGTAGATCGGCACGGCTCTGGCAAAGGCGCGAGCATCGCTAGGGAAATCGCGCACGACTTGACCATCAAGTTCGTAAGCGGTACAAACCTTGATTTCTGCGAGATCATCGAGTACATCGAGTTTGGTGACAGCGAGGCAATCAAGCCCATTAATACGAACTGCATAACGACCGATCACGCCATCAAACCAACCACAACGGCGTTTCCGTCCTGTAGTTGTGCCAAATTCTGCACCGCGATCACCAATGTGATTACCAATGTCATCATGTAACTCGGTGGGAAAGGGACCTTCCCCAACACGGGTTGTATATGCCTTGGCAACACCAATCACGCGATCGATGCAGGTTGGTCCCACACCCGCGCCGATGCAAGCACCGCCAGCAACAGGATTGGATGAGGTAACATAGGGGTATGTGCCATGATCGAGATCGAGCAAGGTTCCCTGTGCGCCTTCAAACAAAATATTGCGCCGTTCGCGAATGGCTGCGTCAATTTTCAGTGAAGCATCAACTACATAGGGTCGTAAGCGATCGGCATAGCCGCGATACTCTTCGATGATCGCATCGACATCAAGCGGTTCTAAATTATAGAGCTTTTGTAAAACAATGTTTTTCTGCTCGATCACCCAACGTAGCTTTTTCGGCATCCGTTTGGCATCAACTAAATCCATAATCCGAATGCCGACCCGCTCAGCTTTGTCAGCGTAGGTCGGACCAATACCACGCCCTGTAGTGCCAATTTTATGCTCGGCTCGCTGCTCTTCGGCGGCGCGATCTAGCACACAATGGTAGGGCATGGTGACATGGGCAGTCTGGGCGATGAATAAGTTGTCTGTCGATATACCTAGTTCGGTAAGTCGATCCACTTCTTGCAGAAGCACCTTCGGATCGATCACCGTGCCATTGGCAATGATGCATTCCGTTTTGGGATACAGGATTCCTGAAGGAATCAGGTGTAGCTTAAAGGTGCGATCGCCAACGACGACCGTATGTCCTGCATTATTGCCGCCTTGATAGCGAACAACAACATCTGCGGAGCGGCTCAGCAAGTCGGTAATTTTACCTTTACCTTCATCACCCCACTGCGCCCCAATAACAATTACATTAGCCAAGGGTCTATATGCTCAATCAATAAAATCTCACAATCACTAATCATCGCAAAGAATTGTATTGTTTGTCAATATTTTAGATTTGTTTTTTCAGGATTTGTCCGATCTTGCCATAGCGATCTCCAGTCAAACCTTCTAACTCATGCTCAATATCTTCAAGCGCTCCCAGTTTGCTAGTCCATTTGCCCGTTGACAATTGTCTAGCAGCATGAATAGGTACACCATCTTCGTTAACGTATAATGCAATTTTTGTATAACCTAACTCTAGTGTTTTCTTTTCACAAGGCGTATAACCCAATGTTTGATAAGCCTGTATATAAGCTGATAGTGTTTCTTCCATTGGTACACCTTCAACCCAGTAAAATTCATCTTCTGGAGTGGGTTGCCACCAACGCTCTTGATCTCCTGCTGCCCAAGCAAAGCAATTGTATTCTTGAGATTTTGGACTGGTAACGTCATAGTCGGTCTTGGCTAGATTGGGGTAACGTAGCTCTAAATGAATTGCTTTAGTCATCAAAAATTAAGCCACATATCCTTGTTTTTTGCCCCAATTCAGCCAATCTTCTGCCATAAGTTTGATTTTACCTTTATGTTCTGGTTGCACGGGGTTTTCTTGGGTAATTTGACGTAGTGCTGTTAGCCAATATAGGGGATTTTGGGTTAAATCTTGGAGCAGGAAGGGGATCACAGATTTCCCCATATTAATAATTTCCTGATAAATGGGATGTTTAGACATTTCAACAGTTGATGACATACCTTCTACATCTTGAGTCCATTGATCAGCAAGTTCATGAAACTTTTCTTGGATCTCATTTTCTTCATTTTCTAGAATTGCTGTATCAGGATCATCAACAATTGCAATTAAAGCAACGGGTACAGGTACAAAATAACTTGATTCTTCATCTAGAAATTCATCACCGCCCAGACTGAAAGAATTTTGCACCCATTCTGAGATTTGTCTCCCTGCTGACTTTGATTGAGTAATTACTTCAGATGATGGAGATAGCCCACCTTGAACAGCTTGTTCTTCTAAAAATGTGATCATTTCGTGTACATCATTGGCAGAAGCACCATTAGAATTTTCTGGCTGACTGAGATCAGTAGCAAAAGTATAGTAAGTCAAATATTTAGCTGAGTCTGATGATTTATTTTTCTCTAGTTCGCGTAGTGGATGCGTGGCAAACATCAAATAAGAGCATCCGTTAAGATTTGGGAAACGCTCACATAGTTTTTGTGCAGAAATAGCTACAAAATCTGCTTGTTTTTGTCTAGCAAGCGACTGGGCTAAATTTCCAATAGGATCACTCTCACGAAGAGGTTGATGCTGTCTAATTACTTGATCGCTTTCCTGTATATGTCGTTCTCCCACGCACCAAGGCATTAAACCCGCGAGTCCATTGGAATTTTTCTCCTGACTAAAAAGCGCAAACTCTGGATCAAAATTAAATCTGGTTTTTCTGTTTTTAGAGTGAGTGATCGCAATAATATCTGAAACAGCAGACTCCATCTCTGTTTTTTCCTCTCCAAAAACAGGACGTTGCCACTCTTTTGTTTCAAAAGCCAACTTGTGTTTGTAGGAGTCGTATTGAGTAACGCTCAAGTCGTGCCAAACCTTGAGCCGTTTGAGTAAATCATTACGATCTAGAACTGAATCAAGTTTTAGCTTGGCATTCAAATCGCTAAAAACTTTTTTCATGGCTTGTCCATTTTGTTTTGCAACCTCTATCGATTTATCTACAGTGTTAAAATCGCTAGTCTCAATAGCAATTCTAATTTTTTCCTGTTGTTTACTATCAAGTTGTCCCAGAATTTTCAACTGCATCTGAGGCTCTGTAAAACCTGCTTCTATTAAACGATCTACTAAAAAAGTATCTCTTCTTTCAGCTAATGTTCCTTCCAAAATAAGATAGTAAGCAGTGACATCAGAAATTTGCCCCAATCGAGCAACTCGTCCATTACGTTGCATTAAAACCGCAGGGTCAGGACTGAGATCCCAATGCACGACTTTATTTGCTACTTGAAAATCTAAGCCTTCATCAGCAGCAGATGTTGCGACAAGGATGCGGTAGTTGTTCTTTCTGTCATAAAATTTCTTGACTTGGTCTTTACGCTCCTCAGTACTCATGGAGCCAGTCAAGGCAAGACTTTGTTTGTCGAAAGCTGCGGTAATAATAGCAGTAGTTTGTAAAACCTCTGTGAAAACTAAAAAACGAGAATTTGGATGCGCTTTAAGCATATCTTTTAACCAATTTATCTTGGCATTCTCTACACTATTAGGCGATCTCAGCAAATCTAAAGCTAGCTCTGCTAGTTCTAGGATTTCTTCAGGTAATGCTTCTAAATCTGTGTCTTCTTCGTCATCATCTTTATCTTTTTTGGGCTTAACATTTTCCAACAATTTCTTCTGAAATCTACAAATAGCTGGAATACTGTTTTTTTCTTCTGGTTTTCCGTCTTTTAAGTTTCCAGACGAAAAAGAGAACCCATCAGAAGGAAAATCTACTTCTTTTGCATAAGCTTCAGGCTCTCTATTTTCGTCAAATATTGATAAACATCTAGAAATTTCACGAATCAAGGTTCTTAGCATCTCTGTACTAGCTGAATTATCTGCTGAGTAGATTTTGTCATTTTGCCATTTAGAATGATGACGAACACACCAGCGAAATAACCAACAAGCACCCGCTAAAGAACTACTTGTTAAACGAGTTTCAAGATGAGCGCTAGCGAAGCCGCCAAAACTTTCACCGTGATCTCGATGAATGCGCTGCACTGTCCTGATAATTTTTTTTAGTGTTGACAGATAGTCCTCATTACTCTTTTCAAGGTGAGGCTCGTCTTCACGAAGGTTTGGATCATCTTCACGGTGAGGACGAACTATAGTTAATTTCGGAAATAGCCGCTTGTCTGACCAGTTACGAATTTCATCCTGCTGTCGCCAAATTAATGAGATTGGTGAATCTTCTTTAGATATTTCTTCTAAAAGGCGTTTCTGATCAACATCTTTTGCATAAGCATCTTTTAAAGCAGTTTTGTGTGCTAACAATCGCAATAAGTTTGTAAATCGATTCGCGGAACGGAAAGGTGTAGCACTCATCAAAATAACTAACTCTGGCGGTTCAGAATCTCGCCAAAATTTACCTGAAATCATTTGATATGCAGCTTTGTAAGCCTGTGTTGTATAGGCTGCTAATTCTGGAAATTCTCCGTTTAGGTCAGCATCGCTTGAGCAGTGATGACATTCATCAATGATGATGATATTAGGTCTAATGTGACTCGGTAAATACTTCTTGTCACTACTTTCAATACAGCGTCTAGCAGCGTCCATACTAGCAATCCGAATGCCTTTTTGACTGATGCGATCGCCATATTCCTTAAAAGATTCCACAACACTAATAATGCTCTCATCTCCAGCACTAACTTTAATCACACTACGCAATTTTTCTTTAACATCTTCTGTCAATCCTCCCGATGTTAAATAAAGACAACGAAGATCATCTTTTTGCGTGATTAGTTTGTCTCTAAGAATCAACCCAACCTCAATGGTTTTACCTAAACCAACTTCATCAGCGATTAGAATCCGCTTAACGCGAGACTCATGATTTTTGAGATATTGCTGCAATGCTAATTGATGGGGAAATGGATCTTTATCACTTGCAGTGATACGACCAGAATAAATATTTGTTAGTAGTTCTAACGCCCCAAGTCTCAAAATAGTTTGAACATGGTGGTTAGGATTTAGATAACTAGATTCAAGGACACTTTCGCCCACATAGTAAGTGTTTTTTTCTTTTATTCGTGACAATACAACGGGAAACTTATCTTTGATTTGATGCCAGTCGCGTAAGTTTTTGCAACGGATACCACGCCGACTTATTACGCTATCTTCGCTGTCAGTTGTTTCGATCGCATAAGCCAAATGGGTATAGGCATCGTCATTCATGCCGCCAAGCCAGACGATATCTGCATGACTACCGCTCTCAGAGGGGATTTCAAATAATTTGTAAGTCATCCATCTACCCTTTAGAAGCTCTCAATAATCTTATAATATTATAATCCAATTATCTTATGCCAAGACATAAAATAAAAGCAATTGACATGATTACTTTACGAATAATTACAGTTATTTGCAACATTTCGCGCTGTAGGCAAGAACGTACCACCATTCCTAAAAATTAATCGAGCTCTCACTTAAAAAGTTAAACTATGTTCAGAAATAGTATATCCTAAACAAAATAAGTTTTAGAGATCAGGGATCTAGTCAATGGGAAGCTCAGAAACACCAGAAACACCAGATATGATGGTGCGATTTATGCAGTCAGGGCAGGTTTTTACTCCGAGCGCCCCGATTGACAATCAAGCTTTATTTGCGGGAAGGGTTAATCAACTTAATCGAATTATTGGTGCTGTTAGTCAGCGTGGACAGCACGCAATCTTGTTTGGCGAAAGAGGCGTGGGCAAAACCTCCCTTGCCAATGTGTTACTGAAAAGATTAAGGGGATTTCAAGATCAATTCAGGTCGGTTATCGTCAATTGTGATACGGAAGATCGATTTGATCAACTTTGGTACAAGATTTTTTTAGAGCTTGAAAATACCCAGACCTTGGATTTTGAACCGCATCAAATCAATCCAGAGTTCATTCGCGTTCGTCTACAGCGCCAAATAGTTGGTTCAGCAATCATTATTGTCGATGAGATGGATAGACTGAATCGCGATCCCTACTTCACAGCTTTTATGGCTGATACGATTAAGACGCTCTCGGATCATTCGATAAATGTAACGATTATATTAGTAGGAGTTGCTAATGCTGTAGAAGATTTAATCGCCGAACATTTATCCATCGAAAGAGCATTGATTCAGATTCAAATGCCTAGAATGTCACCTGATGAGTTAACGGAAATTATTCGGAAAGGGCTAGAACTTCTATCGATGACAATGGAGCAGACTGTAATCCAAGCGATCGTTTTTCTTGCTCAAGGCTTACCAAATTATGTTCACTTATTATCTTTATATGCTGTTCAGTCGGCAATACGGGAAAATAGTTCAAATGTTAATGTAAATCATTTATCTAAAGCAATTAAACAGGCTTGCGAAAATGCTCAACATAGTATTATGAGTACTTATTCGACTTCGATTTTTAGTTCTAGACAAGAGACTATTTATCCAAAAGTCTTGCTAGCCTGTGCTTTAGCTCAAAAAGATGAAACGGGCTGCTTTCGAGCGGTAGATGTTAGAGATCCGTTATCAAGAATTGTCGGTAAGGACTATACGACAACTTCCGCTTTTAATCGACAGCTTAATCAATTTTGTGAGGAAGCTAGAGGTAGGATTCTTGAAAAAAAAGGGGTTGAACGACATTATCGATTTCGCTTTACTAATGCCATGATGCCACCCTACATCATTATGGAGGGTTTAAGGACGGGAATCATTAACTTAGACCAATTTAAACCATAATGAAATCTCTTAATTTTCAAGAAGAACTTAGTTTACTGATCCGATCCAAATGTCCGATTATCTATGTTGTGACATGGGAGGAAGAACGTGCAGAAAAGGCGATCGCTCAAGTTGCACAGGAATGTGGTCCGCCGCGTCAAGTCCTTTATTACGATATGGTAAAGGGGTTTGAGCATAATCAAGAAGCTAAAAATAATTTATTGCAAGCGTTGCAAATTGTCGAAAATAGCGATCGCCAAACTCCCACGATTTATGTATTTAGAGATCTGCATCGCCGCTTAGCGTCGCAGCGTCTGGATGAAATTTTAGTGCGGCAACTTAGAAATCTCTATCGGAGTTTTCGGAATTCGCGCAAAACCTTAGTTTTGTTAAGTCCATTACTAGAGATGCCGACAGAACTGGAAGAGCAGATTTCGGTTCTCTATTTTCCATTGCCTGAAACATTGGAAATTCGGAATATCATCGAACAAATGGTTCCATCGGAACAGTTGCGGATGGGGGGGAATAGCCTTGAACAACTGATTAAAGCTTGTATGGGCATGACCCGTGATCGCATTTGTCATACGCTGTCCAAATCGATGGTACAGAAGCATTATCTGAATGAATCGGATATTGATCGCGTCTTAATCGAAAAACAAAAGAGAATTCGGCAAACCGAGTTTTTGGAATTTTTCACCCCTAGCGAAACTCTCGATAGTATTGGCGGTTTAGATAATTTTAAACTCTGGTTGATGCAGCGTCAGCAAGCCTTTTCCGACGAAGCAAGAGCGTTTGGGTTGCCAAATCCACGCGGCGTATTACTGCTGGGAATTCAAGGTACGGGTAAAAGTCTCTGTGCTAAGGCGATCGCGAATCTTTGGCGTTTACCATTATTGCGATTAGATGTGGGGCGTTTATTTGGCAGTTTAGTCGGGCAGTCGGAAAGCCGTACTCGCCAGACAATTCAATTAGCCGAAGCCCTTGCGCCTTGCATCCTCTGGATCGATGAAATTGATAAGGCGTTTGGTGGTATCGCGAATAGTATCGGTGATTCGGGAACTAGTCAGCGCGTATTGGGGACTTTATTAACATGGATGCAGGAAAAATCTAGCCCTGTGTTTGTGGTGGCTACCGCGAATAATATTCATGCTTTGCCACCTGAACTATTGCGAAAAGGGCGATTTGATGAATTGTTTTTTATTAATTTACCCACTTATAAAGAGCGCAAAGAAATATTTTTATTACATCTTAAACGCTTTCGCCCAATGGAGTTACGCAGTTTTGATATTGAGAAAATGGCGGAAATATCTAAGGAGTTTAGTGGCGCGGAAATAGAACAGGCGATCGTGGAAGGAATGTATCGGGCTTTCCATGAGCAACGAGATGTAGTTACCGATGATATTATCGGCGCGATTAAAGAAACTTATCCATTAGCTAGTACTGCTAGAGAACAGATTAGTTTTATGCAATCATGGGCTGTCCAAGGTCGAGCGCGAAGTGCTTCAAGTGGAGAAATAGTTGAAAAAGTGAGAAGTAAGCAGCAACCTCTACCACTGCCACCGTTACCGTTGCCACAAGTTAAATCAAATGGAGAATAATGCAGAATTATGAATCAGCCTGCTACTTCTTTTGATAACCCTGATCTGCCCCAATTGCAGGCGATTAAAGCGCATTTGGATTTAGTGCTGCTGGCTCTAGAAGCATTAACGGGGATTGGTTCAGACGAAATGTTGGCAGTTGCCGAAAAGTTGGGTTTAGAAGAACTTTTGAGCGATCGCATTACTCTTTGGCGCTTACGACAGGCTAGCCCATTACGCAAGGGCAAGGGACGGAAAAAACTGGATGTGGATGAGGCGCGAGCGATGACCCTAATTAGTTGTACCCTCGCCGCTCAGCAACAATTTGCGATCCGCAATGCCGTAGCCCAATTAGAAAAAAGTACGGCTCTCAAGCGTCCCCCCTACCGCGAACCAATTTTGGGTGATTATCTGGATCGCTTTAACCAGCTTTATCAAGAACGCATGGCTGAAGAAGATCAAGCCCAACCTGACGCAATTCAAAAATTAGCGTTAAAATTATTAATAGACCTCTTATTTTACAGTTCTCAAATCGGATCGCGTCGCCTCTGGGTCGCCCTATTCGAGTGCAGTCAGTAAAGGTTATCTTCGCTAAAGCAATTAAATCACCTCTGTTAATTACTGGTAAACATCTCTCCGATGCCCTATTTTTAGGACTAAAACGAGTAGCTGATTATCTTGAATAGAGTAGATAATGCGATAGTTCCCAACCCTGATCCGATAGAGATTATCTTCACCCGTCAGCTTGACCACACCATCAGGACGTGGGACATCGGCTAAAGCATCAATCTTAATCTTGATCTTTTGTTGTTCTTCGGTAGATAGATATTTTAGCTGTTTGGCGGATTGTTTAACAAACTCAATGCGATATCTCATAGTCCAATCTCAGCCTTTAGACTTTCCCAAGAGATAGTACCTTCAGAATCAATAGATACTAGGGCAGCTTTAGCATCTGCAATATCTTCATAATCTTCATCAGTTTCATAATTACCAGCGCTTATATTTAAACCGTCTTGGGAACGTTTTGCCCTCACAAACAGAAGAAAATCTAAAACTTCACTTAGAACATAATCTGAAGTTTGTTCGATTTCTTCGATTAGCGATCGCCTTACATCGCTTTGAGTAGAAGTTTCTGTGGCTAACATGGCTGTCATCTCTTGTATATCCAACGCTTTGGATTTTAACACTAACTTTAATGCTTGATTTAGCTTTGGTGAAGATCTGCTGCGTATGACAATTTGATATAATTGATTGAAGTTTGTGCGAAAGCAAAATTTTTAACTGAAAAAACTTACCCACTTGTCAACTAAAGTAAGCCGCCGCTACGAATTACCAACCTGTCTATTAGAAGTCTGGACAGAGCGATCGCCATTGTCTGAGTGGCAAACACAAATCGTGGCGCAAAATTTACGGTTTCGGCTGCAATTATTTTCTAACAAAAAAATTATCAAGGGAAATCAGCAACAAATCACTAATTTAATCGAAGCCGTGATCACCTATTGCGATCGCTGGCTTGCCCAAGATGATTTTGATAGTCTCGACCATGCGATCGCCGTTCCCCAATTATCGAAAATCAAACTCTCCACTTTACAGTTATTTGATCTTTACGAAAGTCTAGAACTCTGCGCCAATGAGTTTGTAATTCTGCCTAATGTCCTACTAGAAGTGCGTCGCCTTACCCCTAATTGGCTCAAAGTTATAGCAGCCGCGATCGCGATCGTCGGAGTTAGCATCGGCACAATTCGCCTAATTTCGCGTGAACAACCCAGTTATCAACTTGCATCTACTCCCGCCGCATCTGCTCCTGAAATTGCTCCAAAAATAGTTACTGAAAGCGCTCCTCAAAAATCAGCGATCGCGCCATCTACAAGTTTAGATAGTAAATTAGAAAATAACTCCAAAAGTGACTCAAGCCATAACCTAAAAGATACAGATTCACTAAAGTCACCAAGGCAAATTCCATCTTCGGTCAAACCTGCTGAACCAAAAGGAAATTTTGATGCAAGAACTTCGCAAGCTGATCAAGGTTTGAGTCAAGTGGCAAAGGGGCGTGAGCGATTAGAGCAAGATGCGATCGCACCTGAAGCAATCACTACAGGTCGTGCTAGTACAGAACAAAAAACGACCAGGGTTCAGGAACCACCAATGTTTGATGGTATCTTATCAGGTCAGACATCAATGAATTCACCGAATTCACCAACCAGCTTCCCCACCCAGCCACAGAGAAGAAGGGAACCTGCACCTGTTAGCAAAGATTCTGATCAAGTAGGAACTATTGCTGAAGCATCTAAGCCTTCATCTGCATCGGCAAAAGTTGCGGCTCCATCGACAACTTCTCGGTCGGCAGATTCTGATATGCAAGCAGCCGCTAATATAAAAGTTTTACAAGTTCAATCGGAATTACCTAGTCACATAACTACCGATTTAGTTCGTTATATCCAATCACAAAGGATTACGAGCTTTGATTCAGGGACGATCGCTTTAGAGTTAAATATTTCAGGCGATCGCATCAGTAATATATCCATCAAAAATCAAAATTCGACATTAAAAGATGCTACTGCGATCGCTGAACTCGAAAAAGTAATTTTGAAATGGCGATCGGCTAGCTCAGTAACGGGAAAAATTTATCTTGTGCTACAGCTATAGCAATCCAAAATGTTATGAGAGTATTACCCTGCGTACTACTCTCACAAAAAAGACTAAAACTGTTGCTGAAAAATTGTGGGAGCGACTACACGAAAAGGTTCTGCACCTAGGGACTTAGGATCTATGCGCCAACGTTCTTGTTTGGTGCTATATTCAGCAATTTTTTCTGCACGGCGATTATGTAATATTAAATTGAAGTTTTGCGATCGGGCTTCAGTACCCAACTTAAATAGGAAACTAAAACGCTGCAAATAGTCAGCAGCTAACCATCGGCTTGGGTTAATAATCACGATTACCTGTTTCCCGTCAGTATCAACCTGAATATTTTCTACCCAACCTTGTTCTAAGCGTTCCTCCTTCCACCAGAGACTCGGCTCCACAGGCTGTTGGGGTATAAGAACCATCGCCTCTTCCGCGATCGCGGCGGGACTCGCCATCAACACACCAAATAAAGCCCCCAATAAGGTGGTTGGTATTGCGAATAAAAACTGATTAATAACTAGCTTACTAGTAGCCATTTTGAACCTCTTGCTAAGAAAAACATGACTTTTATTGCGCCTAGCTACCTAAAAGATTATAATTGCTTAAGAGCCTGAAAGGAACCTTAAAGTTCCCCCTGTCGGACTATGGATCAGGAGTAACCAACAGTGACACTTATGCCAGTTGTGGCAGTAATCGACTATGACATGGGCAACCTCCACTCAGCCTGTAAAGGGTTAGAGATGGCAGGAGCAACGCCAATTGTCACCAATAATCCCCAAGAATTAGCCGCCGCCGATGCGATTGTTTTGCCTGGGGTGGGTTCTTTTGATCCTGCCATGCAAAAGTTACGAGCGACTCACCTAGAGAAACCAATTTACGAAGCGATCGCATCAGGAAAGCCTTTTTTAGGAATTTGCTTAGGGATGCAAATCTTGTTTGAAAGCAGCGAGGAAGGGCAAGAAGCAGGTTTAGGTGTTTTCCGTGGTCAAGTCAAACGGTTTCACCATGAGCCAAATCTGACTATTCCCCACATGGGTTGGAATCAGCTAGAGCTAACTCAATCTGATTGCCACCTTTGGCAAGACTTAGGGGCTAGCCCTTGGATGTATTTCGTGCATTCCTATTACACTGCACCCCTTGATACATCAGTAACTGCGGCGACCACAACTCACGGCAGTCAAAAGGTGACAGTGGCGATCGCCAAAGAAAATGTGATGGCTGTACAGTTTCATCCTGAAAAATCATCCACTCATGGGATACATTTGCTGTCAAACTTCGTCAGAATGGTTAGTGCTTAGCATATTCTTAAACCCTTGCTTCCCATCGCGTAATATTTATGAAGATCCAAATGATTAAAAAGTTCGGTATCCTATCTAGTTTAGCTCTAGCCTGTGCTGTTGTTGCTCCCTCCGTTGTTAATGCTGAGGGGTTGGTTTTATTTGGCAACAGAGATGACACAGTTCTTGACTATTGCCTAGATTCGGGTGTGAGTGGTCGTACCGATCGCTACTATCTCAAAGTGGAAAGCCAAAAGTTCAAAATTTCCGAAATCCTCATTACTTACAATGGAGATTACAATAAATTCAATGAGAACAATGGCAACTTTGATACTTCGGAAATCAAGTTGAGGGTAGCAAATAAATGTAAAGAGGGAGGAAGGGAGTTAGAAGTCAAATCGGCAACTTGGAATAAAGAAGGTCGCGTACTTACTATCGTTCCCAAAGAGGATATTCCCGCAGGAACGCCATTACAGGTCGTTCTATCCTATGTTAGAAACCCAGATGTTGGTGGTTTTTACAAGTTTTATGGTCGGGTTATGCGGAATGATGGAATTGCATCTTTGTCTCCTGTCATTGGTACATGGGTTATGACCTTTGAATAAACAGA
>JBILGV010000079.1:0-22993 GCA_044350865.1 Pseudanabaena sp.
GGGATTGAGAAATATACTGGCTCATAATTACTTTAGTATTGATGCCGAAGAAATCTATCGATTATGTTCCAACGAAATAGAACCTTTCAAAAATGCTATAGAACGACTCCGTAATGATTCTTTTTGACATGAAAGGCGATCACCATTGACGTTTTCTCATTAGCCTAAGATATTTGGGAAGAGAAAAGAGTAATGAGGGAAAAGGCGATCGCTTTTACTACCTGCGAGATTTACCGATTTAAAAAACTACTCAATATATACTCATGCCTATGATTCAAGATATTCAGACCAAAATTGCCAGCGAACAATTTGAGCTTTCTAAACACGCCGTCGATCAATCAATTATTCGTCAGATTCGCTTGCATGAAATTGTAGAAGCGATCGCTAACGGTCAAATCATCGAAGACTATCCCAACGACAAATACGCTCCTAGCTGTCTCATTTGTGGCATAACCCAAACTGGTAGAACAATTCATATCCAAAGCAGCTATCCCAGCCGCCCATTGGTTAAAATCATTACAGTATACGAACCAGATCCAAATAAATGGAATAACAACTTCACCGTAAGGAGAAAAAACAATGAATAATTATCAAGAACAACTTGTCGAAAAGCGCGTAACCTACTCATTAGAACTAAACGGCAAATTCATCCTCATTGAGAACGTTCCTGCTCGCGTAAACGAAGAAACAGGAGAACAATTTTTTGCTCCATCAACTGTGGCACTTTTACAACAAATTATATTGGACGATCAAAAACCAAAGCGCGTAATTCAAACACCTGTTTATAGCTACGCCGCCTAATCTAAAGCCTGAATTCTTCACCATTGGCGGGAATTTGGGAAGAATTGAAAGTGATGTGATAAAAGGCGAGCGCTTTTACTACTTGCGAGACTTACCGATAGAATAAGGAGACTAAAACGAAGAGAAACAACATGGAAAAAGTAATCATCAAAACTAACATCAAACAACAAACAAGCGATTTTCAATACTGGCAACAACAAACACCCAAAAAACGCCTAGAAACCCTCGAACAAATTCGCCAAGAATATCATCAATATAAATACAATGCTCAACCAAGACTTCAAAGAGTTTATACAATTATTAAACGACAACCAAGTTAACTATCTGGTCATTGGCGGCTATGCAGTCGCTATACATGGACATCCACGATATACCAAAGATATTGATATCTGGATCGAAATCAGCGAAGAAAACTCACAAAAAATAATTACCGCATTAACTGAATTTGGCTTTGGCAGCTTAGGATTGACTGCCCAAGACCTTCAAGAACCACATCAAATCATTCAACTTGGCTATCCACCTAACCGCATTGACCTAATCACCAGTCCAGATGGCATTGACTTCCAAACCTGTTACGATTCCAAAATAGAAATAATGCTTGACGATATAGCCGTTAAATTCATCGATCTTGATAACCTCAAAAAAAACAAATTAGCATCTGGCAGACTGCAAGACCTAGCAGATTTAGAGAACCTTTGCTAGTTGATTGAATAAGCGATCGCTACTGACTTTCTTTCATTAGCCTAAGATATTTGGGAAGAGTTAAGGGTAACGGAGAAAAAGGCGATCGCTTTTACTACTTGCGAGACTTACCGATAGAATAAGGAGACATCACATGACACTCAAAGAACTACAACCACAACTACTAGAACTAACCCCAGAAGAAAAATCCCAAGCAATCCAAATCCTAGTCCAAAGCCTTAGCAACACATGGCAAGGCATCGAAAAAAATTCTAGAGTCATGGGCGGCGATGCTTGCATTCGTCAAACCCGCATACCCGTATGGCTACTAGTAAGCCTCCAACACCAAGGCGCAACCGAAGCCTACATCCTCGAAGACTATCCCACCTTATCCGCAACAGACCTAGCAAACGCATGGCGCTACGCCGAAACTCACATTGATGAGATAGAAACAGCCATTCATAGACAAGAGGCAGCTTAAAATGGCACGTCTTTATGCCGATGAGCAATTCCCCAGAATTGTCGCCAACCTACTACGCGAACTAGGGCATGATATTTTGACAGTCCAAGAAGCAGGAAAAGCCAACCAAAGAATCCCCGATGAAGACGTATTAGCCTTTGCGATCGCTGACAACCGTACCGTATTAACGATTAATCGAGGCGACTTCATTCGACTGCATAACCTACAACCCAACCATGCAGGTATTATCGTTTGTACAGAAGACCTCAATCGACAAAGACTAGCTACCCAAATCAATGAGGCAATTACCAACACACTAGACCTAACCAACCAACTAATTCGTATAAATCGTCCCAGTAAATAGAGATTACTTCACCATTGATGGGATATTTGGGAAGAGTTAAGCGTTATGGGAGAAAAGGCGATCGCTTTTATTATTTGCGAGACTTACCATGCGATGAGAGTTAGGATTTATGGATTTAGAAGTATGGCGATCGCTGCAAAATTGGCGATATATTTGGTAAACCTAAAAATTAGAACGTCAAAAACTATATGTCTGAAACCAAAAACTTTTCTATCACTGTAACCCTTGAAAACAACGGTTATTATCTTTGCCAGTTATCAAACCCATTGCCAGCTCCATCCCAAAACAACATTAATTGCTACGGTCAAACACAAGAACATGCGATCGCGATCGCTCTGGAACAGTTAGCCGAGAAATATCGCCAGATTGCGGAAGAACAACAAAATATAGATATGCTAACCGTAGAGCGATCGGCTGACGGAGAAGCAATTAACAAGCTTTACCATGTCACGCTCAACTTTGAATGCATTATTGATGCAGAATCGAAATTTGAGGCAATGCACAACACAATTATGGGCAATACTGTCGTAGAAAATGCCAAAATCACTGTGATAGAAGTTGATGAAAATCTGCCAGTTGCAGATATTTTAAAACTTGGGAATTGGCAATAGAAAGATATATAAAAACTAATCTTTCCTTTTTAGAGCCTTAGCCAACAAAACACCACTGGCTAAAGGAATCCCAAAACCACCACCAAGCCCAACCACCATTGACACGAACCCTCTAGCATTCTGCTCCCCAGCCGAGCATCGTGACGGAAAAGCACAACTCATTGGTCCGATCGCAAAAGCAATCCACATCGATGGAACTGCACAAATCGGAAAAAGTATCAGCGACAGCAAACAACTAAATGCTTCAGTCGGACAGCAACCAGCAGTTTCAGTATCTTGATCTTTACTTGGTTCTTGCATTGCCGCAACACCTTAACTAAATTGAATAATCCATTGGGAACGATTTCGCATCCTTCGGCTCAATATGCACATATTGCTGCGGTTGCAACTTCAACTCATCAAAACGTTCGCGAGTCAGATGCGCCGTCAAAACCTGACCATCACCTAGCACCAACTCAGCTTGCACCTCCCAACCCAAATGAATCAGTCGAGTGATCCGTGCCGATATCGAAGTACTGCTTGCTTCCGTCTCAATCAAAATATCGCGAGGACGAATATAAACATCCTCACCATTACTGTGTTTATGGATTTGATGGAACTCACTAGCGCGATCGCGATTGGCAGGAACGACATTTACAGGACCAATAAAACTCATCACAAAAGGCGTAGCAGGATTGTCGTATACCTCCGCAGGTGAGCCAATCTGCTCGATTTTGCCCTTATTCATGACCACGATTTGATCGGATACTTCCATCGCCTCTTCTTGATCGTGAGTCACAAATACCGTAGTTACATGCACTTCATCATGCAGACGACGCAACCAAGCGCGTAAATCTTTGCGGACTTTAGCATCAAGCGCCCCAAAGGGTTCATCAAGTAGCAATACACTCGGCTCAACAGCAAGAGCGCGAGCGAGGGCTACCCTTTGGCGCTGTCCACCTGAAAGTTGAGAGGGGTAGCGATTGCCTAAACCCTTAAGTTGGATTAACTCTAGCAACTCCTCCACGCGATCGCTGATTTTGGCTTTCGACTGATTGCGAATTTCCAGCCCAAAACCGATATTTCGGCGCACGTTCATGTGTTTGAAGAGAGCATAATGCTGAAATACAAAGCCAATATTGCGATCGCGCACATCTTGATCGGTGGCATCTTTACCCGTCAGAAAAATTTTGCCGCGATCGGCGGTTTCTAAACCAGCAATCAGTCTTAATAATGTCGATTTACCTGAGCCAGATGGTCCCAATAGCGCCACTAAGGAGCCAGTTTTGACCTCAAGATTAATATTGTCGAGGGCAACAAAATCGCCAAACTGCTTATTTACATTTTCTACAACAATGCCCACGTCGCGCTTACCTCAAATTTTGGCTTGAATTTTAACTATGGTATAGATTTTGCAGATCCACAGTTAACCTATGTATTTACCGTTGATTAAACATAATCGCATATTAGGTAGCTAGGCGAGCAATTAAATATGATCGGGGTTAACACCGATGGATCGCAAATAGGCTTTTAGCTTGTCTTTTTCTTGGAGTGCTTGATTAGCGATCGCTTCGGCTTGCTGTTTCGCGATGGTTGCTTGATTGGCGATCGCTTCCGCCTGTTGTTGGGCGATGGTTGCTTGATTAGCGATCGCTTCAGCCTGTAGCGCTCTCTCGTCACCAGTCAATAACAAATTGCCAGTATCATCCCACCAACGCAACCATACAGTTGTCCCTTGCAGTTGCATTCCAATTTCCACAGCCATCGGGGCGATCTCAAAATGACCGCGATCATTTGGTTCCATCTTTACATAACGACCATTCACCAATTGATAAGCTTCAAGATGGTCTTTCCATGCGTCAAAAATGACGTAAAAAGGAATGCGAATCGCTTGCTCATAAACCCAAAACTTACCCGCTTTTTCAGTTTCACTCGGTGGGGTTGTATCTCTCTCTTCGTTTCCATTTCGAGAAACAAACTCAATCGCAATCAGGGGAGCAATAAATTCTTTCCATAACACATAGGACCGGCGATATTCACCATCTAGAAGCGGCGACACATTCGGAACATAAAACCAATCAGGGGCTTCCGATCCTTTTTCAGGAGGTTCCATTAGTCGCCAATAAATTCCACTATCTTGACCAATACAGTAACGTCCATCGGGATGTAATTTCTGTAAAACTGGCTCAATTGAACTGGTTAAAATAATACTTTGCGGGTGTTCCTGAAAATTTTTCACAAAAGTTCCATCTGATTCTGGCAGTTGTTTGTGATCGGGTAGGTCGGACTTATTTAGATAACCAGTTTGAGGTGGGGATGCTGTATGCTGAATTGGTGCTTGAATAGTTTGCATAGCAACTCCGAGAGATACATTGGTTCGATTTTATCATGGAGAATTGCTTTGCTATAATATCAATCCGAGAACATCAATCCCAGAATTTCAATCCCAGAATAGTGACTTGTCTTGGAGAATTCGCGTAATGGCATGTAATTTATTTTTATGAGATCAACTCCATTTATTCCGATCGCCGTATTTATACTCACCATCGCTTTATTAGGATGGGGATATTGGCGCTCCCGTCAGTTTGGCAAGTTAGGACTACTTTCTTGGCTGCAATTTGTGGTGCTGATGTCGCCTTGGCTAATTTACTTTGGCTTGTTTGTGTCAGGTGTTTTCATTAATTTCACAGCGCTATTATTTTTACTGTTGAGTTCGACGATCGCCTATGTAGCGATCGGTAATCAGTTGCGTAAAGTTGTTACTGCGGAAAGATCCGCGATCGAGCAGAAACTTAAGCAAGATCTGCAAAAAAATAATCTACAGGATTTAGAGACCAGTGGCGATCGCCAAAATCCCCCCAATACCTCAGCAACGACTCCACCTGTTAACTCACCAATCGCCCTTGCCATGTCTCAGGGCAAAACTCAGCTAAAACTATTTCAGGCGATCCCCCCCGAAGATATAAAGCTAATTCAAGGAATGTTTGGCATTGAAACCTATTATGTTACCGAGACTATTCCCTATCAAGATGGGGTAATTTTAAAAGGAAATCTACGCGGTGAACCTGATGTCGTTCACGATCGCCTCTCCACATCCCTACGCGATCGCCTTGGTGATAAATACAATCTTTTTCTAGTCGAAGGACAAGACCGCAAGCCTGTAATCATTGTCCTCCCCACCCGCATCAATGCTTTTGCTGAAAACAATACGATTCCCCAAAAAATTCTGCTTGCGATCTTAATTGTCGCCAATGGCTATACAGCTTTAAGTCTAGGAGCGCTGGTGGCAGGAATTCCTGTAATCCAAACTGCCCCAGAATATTTAGTGGGTTTACCTTTTGCCCTTGGGATTGGCGCAATTTTAGGACTACGCGAGTTAGCGATGCGACTCATGGCAAAGAAATATCAGGTCACATTGAGTTTGCCATTTTTTCTACCGTCATCTCAACTCGGCTCCTTCGGTGCATTTAGTCGGATTCTGTCACCATTACCCAATCGATTTGCCCTATTTGATATCGCGATCGCCCCCGCCGTGACCAGTGGTTTATTATCATTACTCTTACTAATAGTTGGCTTACGTTTATCCGCGATCGGGATGGGCAGTATCGACATTCCCAGTCAAATTTTCCAAGCATCGGTATTAGCGGGAACCTTAGCCAAATTGTTTCTCGGTGATGCATTACAAAATAGCTTTATCTCGATTCATCCTTTAGTAGTTTTAGGTTGGCTCGGTTCAGCGATTACGGCGCTAAATTTGATGCCTGCGGGTCAGTTAGATGGTGGACGCATTGTCCAGTCGATCTATGGTAGACGTACCGCCAGTTGGACTACGGTATTAACATTAATTTTCTTGGTTATCGCCACCGTGATTAATCCCCTAGCGCTCTATTGGGGCAGCCTGATTTTGATCCTACTGCGCGATCTAGAGCGTCCGATGCTCAATGAACTTTCCGAACTCGACGGCGATCGCGAAGCCTTGGGCGTGGTCTCGCTATTTTGGATGCTAATCACTTTGTTACCGCTTACGGCTAGTGTTGCTGAACGTTTCGGAATTGGTGGTACTGGAGGACTTTTACCTTAAAAGCTGATGCGAGTGTATTTAGGGGCAAGGGACAGGCAAGGGGCTTAAGCCCTTGTTCTTTAGTTAGACAACCTTAATATAAAGATGCGCTCACAATTAGCATCACACCAATAAAAAACCAGATAAATGTCGAAATTTCTGGGCTAATCCAAGCATTTCCCAACTGTATGAGCGCAATCGCCACTCCTGTAACGCTAGCGATCACGATCGCTAATAACCAAGGCAACAGACTATGATCATTGCGTTTAGATGGCTTTATTGGCGATCGCCGATGATTTGCAGCTAAATTGCTAGTCTGACGCTGTGATCCAGATTGGGTCTTAACTTGAGTCGTAACTAAAGATTGTTTTTTCGGTTGGGATTGCTTCAATCGTGGAGCCATAGACGAATTGAGATGCGAAGTCAGAGATCTTCTCTTAAAATACATCCGTTTCTCAATATTCTTGAGACGCAACCAAAATACCAACAGAAACAAAATCGCGATCGCGCCAATGGCGATCGCCAATTTAACTAAAAAAAATAGGAGGTTGATATTTTCGGGACTTGATAAAACAATTGCCATGTATGCTGCAATTCAGCCAAATTGCGGATGAACTAAGTGGCATTGTTACATCTAACTCTAAACGGCAAGAACTAGAAATAATCGTCAAAAAAGTCAGTAAAAAACGTAAGACGACTTCTTTAACTAACCGCTTGCGTAATCAGATAGGTTAACTCCACATTGGGCGCAAGAATAATCACGTCACCGTTACGCAAATCATAGGAAGAAGTAATCTTCATGTGGTGGTTAATAATTACCCCATTCACACTCGGCTTCCCCGCCAAATCCCCATCAATAATTTTGTACAAATACTTACCACCTTCCCCAGGCACTCGCAACAATACTGCATGATGTCGCGAAACAAATCGTGAATAAAGCTGAATATTATTATTCACATCGCGCCCAATTGTATACTTTAAGCCATCAAGTAAGAGTTTCCGACTCCCCTTAGCATCAGTAATTAATAATGTGTGACTAACTTGTGTTTCGCCCATTAGCGCACCAAAAAAAGTAGCTGTCGCTTACCATCGAAAAGTATATGATACTCTCACGCTTTTGATCTAATCCCAATCTACTCTACTGTATAAAAACAGCAACCCTCAATCCAACCTTCAATCCAACCTTCAACTTTTAGGAGCAATATTTTAGTGGATTTTACCGAGATCGCCCGTGAAACTCAGATTTTATCTCAGCGCCTGAGCAATGCTCAGGAATATCTTTGACGTACCTGCGATCGCCGCTAAAATTAGCGATCTAGAACAAACCGCCGCCCAGCCAGAATTTTGGGGCAATAGCGACCAAGCTCAAAAAACGATGCGCGAACTCGATGGATTAAAATCCCATCTGGAAAAATTTGCCCGTTGGCATCAAACTATCGAAAACCTTCAAGCGATCGCTGAGTTGTTAGCCCTTGAAGACGATCCATCGTTAGTCAATGAAGCTAAACAAAGCCTCAATCAACTACTCCAAGAATTAGATCGCTGGGATCTAGAGCAGTTACTGTCAGGGACATACGATAAATATGACGCAGTATTAACGATCAATGCAGGCGCTGGCGGCACAGATTCTCAAGATTGGACGGAAATGCTGTTACGCATGTATACCCGCTTTTGTGAATCCCAAGGCTACAAAGTCGAGATATCGGAAATATCAGAGGGAGAAGAAGCAGGCATTAAATCCGTCACCTTGTTGGTGCATGGGCGCTATGCCTATGGCTACCTCATGCCCGAAAAAGGAACCCATCGCCTTGTCAGAATTTCGCCCTTTAATGCTAACGACAAGCGGCAAACTAGCTTTGCGGGGGTAGAGGTGATGCCATTATTAGAAGAAGATGTCGATCTAGAGATTGATCCCAAGGATCTAGACATCACCACCACCAGAGCAGGTGGTAAAGGCGGTCAAAACGTCAACAAGGTGGAAACCGCCGTGCGAATTACCCATTTACCGACAGGTATATCCGTGCGCTGTACTCAAGAGCGATCGCAATTACAAAACAAAGAAAATGCCATGCGACTGCTCAAAGCCAAGTTATTAATCATTGCTCAAGAGCAACGCGCCTTAAAAGTTGCTGACATTCGTGGTGATATAGTCGAAGCGGCTTGGGGCAACCAAATCCGCAATTATGTTTTTCATCCTTACCAATTAGTCAAGGATTTGCGAACAGGTGAAGAGACAACCAATATTCAAAATGTGATGGATGGCGATCTCGAACCGTTCATTCAGTCATACCTGCGGCAACAAAATCAGCCAGTTTAAGTCAATAAGAAGGCTGTTGGAATTAAATGTAGGTTGGGTTGACGATCGTGTAACCATCATCTTTAACCCAAAGTTTACGTCTCTAGAGTTTTTGGCGATTAGTTATGAAATTAGTTACAAATAAGGGTTTATTTACGGCAAGCTGTTTGAGCTTAGGGCTGGCAATATCATTTATTGTTGAGCCTTTAATCAATGGCGATCGCTCCTCGGCGATTGCTCAGACTTCCCCAACCAAAGTTCAACTAAATAATATTCTCAACCAAACTATATTTGGTGATGAATTTGCTACTGAGTTTAGTGATGATAAAGTGACTCGCTACGCGGCGGCTGTGAATGCGATCGAAAACAAGCGGTTAGAAATTTTTCGCGCCGCAAAAAATAACTCCAATTGGATTGATGTCGCCAATCTTGCCGAATCACAACAAACTAAAGTCTGCGATCTCGCGCAACCACCCGAATTTCTGAAGGATTTATGCGGTCAGCTACGCATTTTTACTGAACAAGAAATTCATCGTCGGGGATTTACCAACAAAGAATTTAATCAAATTACCCGTCAGCAAAGGCAAGACCCATCTCTAAGAAAAACCATCCAAGCCAAGCAAATGCAATTGCGTGGTAGCAAATAAATTAGCAAATAAGCAAGACAAGTGGCTTAAGTCCCTTGTTGCCCAAAAATTGCCCAAAAGAGGGTTGCAATGCAACTCTCTTTTTTTATTTGCTAAAAACGCCAAAATCGTCTATAAGAAACAAGGCAAAATCACACACTAAACTTGTTGGTCATAATTATTTTCACTTGTGCTATTGACAATGGTCACTTACAGTCTATAATCCCTCCATCGTTGAGTATGCCCAGTGCTACAAAAGCTACAAAACTCGTAAAGACACGCTTATGTTCGGCTTAAAATTTGGCGGAAAGTCTAAAAAAGGCATCGGAATAGAAATTACTTCCGAGAAAGTTAACATCGTTCAATTACGCCGTAAGGGACCATCCTCCTATAGGTTAGTTACCTATGGCAGTATGGAGCTACCCGAAGGAACTGTTGAAGAAGGACGCATTCTCGATCCTGTAGCATTGGGAGAAATTGTTCGCAGCCTATTAACAGAGAAGAAAATAAAAGTAAAACAAGTCGCGACGGCTCTTCCAGGTCGAGAAACCGTGAGCCGATTAATTCGATTACCTGCGGAAATTCCCGATCTAGAACTGCGAGATATGGTACTTAACCAAGAAGCAAGTCTCTATTTGCCATTTCCGCGTGAAGATGCGGATGTGGATTATCAAAAGTTGGGGACAACCCTTGATGATGACGGTATTGAGCGTATCGAGATCCTCATGGTGGCGACCCCAAAAGAGGTAACTGATAGTTATATTCAGGCGTTGGAAATCGCTCAGTTACAGGTTGACATTGTGGAAGTCAGTAGTTTTGCATTGATTCGTTCAATGTATAACGAACTGTCTAGATTTAGCACCTTAGCGGAAGCAGTGGCGATCGTTGATATTGAATATGAAGCAACCGAAATCACGGTCACTGTTGATGGTGTGCCACAATTTTCACGCACCTTCCCGATTGGTACAGCCCAGATTCAGAATGCCCAATTGAGAGCAATCAATTTGCCGCCACGCCGCACCACCGATATGGAAATGTTGAGTTCTACCGTTGTGCCTGTGCAGTCGATTGATACCGCTAGTCTAGCGGCTGGTGGTGGCAGTACTCCAGGAGATGCCGCTATCTTGAGGGTTGTTGGTGATCTTTCCGATGAATTAAGACGATCTATCGATTTCTACACAGGACAATCCCCCGGATCAGATGTTGTTCAACTATTAATTACGGGACCTGGAGCTTGTATCGGTCAGCTGAATGAGTTTTTTAGTCAAAGACTTGGTATTGCTGCTAATGCAATCGATCCACTTACAACTGTGGGTGTCTCTGTTGATGTCGATATCCCCATCTATGAACGGATGGCTATGTCTGTTTGTCTTGGATTAGGGTTGAGGGAGGTCTAAAAAGATATGTATAACCTTGATATTAATTTTTTAAGCGATCGCGCGGCGGCTGAGGCTCAAGCCGCAGTACGTCCACCGATCGCTGATTCACAGTTTCTAATCTATGGCGGTGCAGTGGCAGTTGTAGCGATCGCGCTGGTCGGCGGCGCATATGTGGTTTTGAATGCTGCTAATGAAGGAATTCAACAGGAGCTTGCTACCCTGACCGCTAAAGAATCACAATTAAATGAGAAACTTAAGGTCTTAGAAGGTCAAGAAAATCAGTTAAAAGAGGTAGAAGATAGAACCAATAAGATTTCGGCTCTATTTGTGGGGAGCTTTCCTACTAGTGCGATCGCTAATGAAATTAGAAATCGTACTCCCATTACTGTACAAGTTAATTCGATCAGCCAAAAATCGCCCTCATCAACAGATCCTACGCAGTCGATCCAATTAGATGGCAAAGTCACCAACTATAATGAGTTGAATGATTTTATATTACTGCTCAAGGCTTCTCCGCTTTTAGATGCCGAAAAAACTAGATTAGTATCATCAAATTTGCAACAAGCCACAATTACTTCTAACTTTACGCTAGTTAACTTCGTAATCGAAACGGCTATCACATCTAAAAATCCTGCGGAGCTATTACCTGAACTTCAGAAAAGAGGTGCAGAAGGGCTAGTTGCCAGAGTTAATTTATTAAAACAACAGGGAGTGATTAAATAAAATGACTAACGCTGCTGCTTCAGGAACTGAAGAGGTTGTAGGTGGTGGTTTAACCCTATTTGGTTTTACCTTTACTTCCAAAGTTCTAGGAATCATCATGGGGATTGGTGGTATTGGATTAGCAATTTACATGGCGACCAATTATGTAACTCCCCTTTGGGATCAGGTGCAATCAGGACAAACAAATATCTCTACCAAAAAAACTGCTGTTGGAGGTCTAGAACAGAAGATTGCGGGTAAAGGCAATGTCCTAGCCAAAATTGAGGAAGCGAAGAAACAAAATCAATTTGTGCTATCACTTTTGCCAAATGTGGATAACATAGATACTCTGATGCGAGATATTCAAGAGCAGATACCGAAAACAATCGCGATCGCTCTGCCGCCAGATTTTTCCTATGAATTAGAAGGTACAATGCGGAATTTTCAGCCCAAGCCCTTTGTACCAGGACCGCAATATAAAACCTACTCATTTACCATTGGATTTGATGGCAAATTTGACGATATTTTGAATACAATTCAAAAAATTGAGCGTCTCAAACCTTTATTAGTTGTCAAGGACTTAAAGCTGACTAAAAAGAATTTGCCTATTGATAAGTTTAAGTTCTCTAAACCAATCGCTGCTGGCAAAGAAAAAGAACTTTTAGATAGTTTGCCCCCATTACTTGGTGCCGATTTTGTCCTTGAAGCTTTTGTCCCATTAACTGAGGCTGAGCTTAAAGCGGCGGCTCCTGCGGCGGCACCACCAAAGAAATAACTAAAAGCCCAAAAGCCTTATCACAGGGTGCGCGTGCGCCATAGTTTTTGGTTCTGGTTTTTAATTGCGCCCAGCTACTTTAGTAAAGTATTAATTTGAAATTAATATTTTAAATTGACAGACTATGGTAAACTCTCAACCCATAATCGCGTCAATTCTGCCACGGTTATGTTGTTCTCATCTTTAGGATCTATTTGGATTTTGAGAGAGTTCCAAAAAGATTGATTGTATTGGTTCCGTCAGGAGTTAGAGGAGTGTAATTGTATGAATGCGAAATTGAACGAAAAATTAAGTAGAAGGTTAAGAGTTAAGTATTTGGCTTGCTGGTTTCTGATTGCAGCAACTTACCCACAGGTATTAGCCTTTTCGCCTGCTGCTGCTCAGACTCAAGTATCAGCTAATAAATCGGAAGCGATCGCTGTCGCTAGCCGTATCACCGATATTAATTCGAGTGTGTCAGGTGATCGACTGAACCTGACTTTAAATTTTGCGAGTAGCGATCGCCCTCAAGTTACCTATGCTCGACAGGGTAAGGATTGGATTGCAGTATTAAATGGCGCTCAGTTGCAATTAGGCAGTGGTAATGCTAGCTATACCAAGTCAAATCCTGCCCCTGGAATCACAGCGATCGAGGCAACTCCCTACGAAACAAATAAGGTCAGAATTCGCGTCACAGCCGCTAGCCCTGAAGTTTTCAAAGACTTGATCAAACGCCAAGATACTAGTAATACTTTAGTGTTTAGCTTAGAGATGCAGTCTAATTCCATCTCTTCAGCGAATGTACCTGAGTCTGATGTGATCAAGTCCACTAACAACAGTTCTTCTCTCGGCAAGCCATTATTTGAGCCTAAAGTTACAATTACTGCTCCTGATGGTACAACCCGTGTAGCTCAAAGCAATGCGCCCAATTCAACTCCGCCATCGGCGACAAGTCCTGTGACTCCACAGTTGCAAGGACGTGTCCCTGGAATTGCACCGCCGTTTCGTCCGCTTAAAACTCCGCCAGTGGGCGATATTGCCACATCTACTTCAAGGTTGCGTTCTGATATTGTCGAACTCGGCTCGGCTGAGCGTGTGCCTCGGATTACGCTTCGTAATGCACCAGCGATCGAGGTTTTGACTTTAATTGGACGAGTAGCAGGTTTAAGTGTTGTTTCCGCAGATACAGCCCCAGCAGCAGCCGCAGGTGCAGTGCCAACCACAGGTGCAACTAGCATTAGTCAACCAGTGAGTCTCACTATTGAGAATGAAACGGCTCAAGATGTTTTTAATAATGTTTTGAGAATTACAGGACTGGAAGCTAATCGAATTGGGAACACAATTTTTGTTGCTACTAAGCTTCCTGTGACTCTCAAAAATTTAATCACCAAAAACTATCGTCTCAACCAAATCACTGCGGGAGAAGCTTCGGCATATTTGATTGGTTTAGGGGCTTCGCGTGTGGTCAACCGTCAGCGAGCCATTCCTGGAGTACAGACTGCAACTCTTGGCACGGCAGCGGCGGCAATTGTTAACGTTACGACAGAAACTGTTCCGACCTTAGAGACTGTGTCGATTACTGCTGAGTCTGGTGCAACTCCATTACTCAAAGGTGTACAGGTCATTGCCGAGGAAAGGGGTAACTCCTTAACTTTGATTGGTTCTCCGAGACAAGTTGAATTTGCCGAGGCACAACTTGCAAGATTAGATTTGAGAAGAAGACAAGTAAATGTTAATGTGCGCGTAGTTGAAGTTGATTTAAGCAATTCTCAAGTTGGCTCAGGAGGTATAAACTTTATCAACGGGAATCCTATTATTACAGGAACAGGAGGTCAAACTATAGGTATTGGGTTGAATAGTAGCGCACCTCTTAGTCTTCCCACATCGTTCATCGCGACTATTACAGCAGCTATTACGAATGGAAATGCGAAAGTTTTAACTGATCCTAATTTAACAGTTCAAGAAGGAGAAACAGCCACAATTGCTTTGACAACTGGTATACTTACTGGTATCAGGACTACTACAGCTACGAATGGGACAACCGTAACTGAACCAATTATTGGTAAAGCTGGTTTAAGTCTTTCCATTCAAATCGATAAGATTGATGACAATGGGTTTATCAGTTTGTCAGTTTCCCCTAATGTTTCTAGACCTTCAGGAGGTGCTACAAATTTCAATGCTTCGGGTGGTACAAACAATACCATAAGCTTTCTATCTGAGAGGATTTTGAATTCTGGTAAAGTTCGCCTGCGCGATGCACAGACCTTAGTCCTTTCTGGTATCATTCAAGATTCTGATAGGGAGGAAGTTGCCAAAGTGCCGATTATAGGTGACTTGCCGATAATTGGTTCTTTATTTAGACGTAATGTAACAACTAATAGCCGTAATGAAGTAATCATCATTGTCACTCCTCGCATTATTGATGATAGCCAAAATGCGAATTGGGGCTATACCTATCAACCTGGAGCCGAAACTCAAAAGGTGCTTGATAGCAATCAGATCAAACCACAGTAATACTTACGTCTTCTCTCTCCAATTACACTCTCTTTTCTACAGCCTTGGGAATATTCTCAAGGCTGTTTTGTTGCAGGGATGTCACACTGATTACTAATGATATTGCTGTCAATAGGCTAGCGATTATTCTAGCGGATAAAAATATTTTGCTAAAGTTGTAAAAAATAGCGCATCATTGTGTAATAATCATTAAGCGAAAAAAAACGCCCTCATGGCTCAGGGGTAGAGCATTCCCTTGGTAAGGGAAAGGTCACGGGTTCAAATCCCGTTGAGGGCTTTACGTTAAGATAAAAAATAATCCTCATTACTAGTTCATCAGGTTTAGGACTTACGCAAAAGGCTAGGGGCAATTCATGAATTGCCCCTAGCCTAAAATCAGGGTTTCAAGTCTTTTTGGGTAAGTTCTAAAGTTTTTTGAGGATTGACAGCAATGGCTCAGCAGCACTCGCATAAACACGCCGAACATTCGCATAATCATTCCCATAATCATTCGCATAATACTCATCGTCATCATCGCCATGATCATGCACCAGCTAACTACGATCGCGCATTTATGGTGGGATTTTTATTGAATAGTGTGTTTGTGGTTGCAGAATTTATATTTGGGTATTTGGCGCATTCAGTGTCGCTGATCGCTGATGCGGGGCATAATTTGAGCGATGTTTTGGGACTAATCATTTCATGGGTAGCTATTTTTGTATCCCGCCGCCAACCCTCTAGCCGCTATACCTACGGTTGGCGTAAGTCATCGATTTTAGCTACTTTTTTAAATGCTATCTTTTTGTTAATTGTTACGGGAGGGATTATCTGGGAAGCAATTCAGCGATTGTTGGAACCCTCTAGCGTGGTTGAGGGCGGCGTGATTATCGTTGTAGCGGCGATCGGGATTGCGATTAATACGGGAACTGCTTTGATGTTTGTATCAGGGCGGAAGGGATCAGGGCATAAAGATGATATGAATATCCGCGCTGTATTTCTACATATGGCTGCCGATGCTTTGGTATCACTGGGGGTAGTTTTATCTGGGATTGCGATCGTTTTCACCAAATGGTTTTGGCTTGACCCTGCATTCAGTTTGGTGATTAGTGCCTTAATTATTTTTAGTACTTGGGAACTATTAAAAGATTCATTCAATTTAGCGATCGATGGAGTTCCTAATGATATTGATGAGCGAATAGTGCGAACCTACTTATCTGAACGATCAGGCGTAACCCAAGTTCATGATTTACATATTTGGAGCATGAGTACTGTAGAAACTGCGCTCACTGCTCATTTAGTTATGACTACGGGGCAGCCTCATGATGAATTTTTGGCACAAACTAGTCAAGATTTACGCGATCGCTTTGGCATTCAGCATACAACTTTACAAATAGAAAGTGGCGACCCTAATCATCCTTGTTTGATTAAGAACAACTGCCCACAATTAATTTAAGTAATAAAAGCACCGCAAAGCGGCGCTTTTATTAAAAACAACTAAGTAGCTGGTTAAGATGTTGTGAGATGGGCATCTTGCCCGTCAACAGGCTAGAAGCCTGTTCCACTATCTAACAGTTAATTAAGCCTACTTACTATGGGTAAATTACTGGAAAGTCTTGGACATATTTGCCATCGCATTCATACTTAGCACGATATTCTTGCAAAACCATGCGATCGCCATCTAGTTTATATAGAGCCGATGAACCGCAGTCACCGACACCGCGAAACTTGGTGAAGTTGGTCATGGTTTGTTTTTGGACATTAACTCTGGGCATACCAGAGATCGTTCTACTTGTAATTCGTTTGGGCTTTTCACCTGCTTTTGATTCTGCAAAACTATCAAATTCCAAGGCGACAACACTCGGTTTTGGAGAGTCATCACTCCAAAGCACATATTCAAAGGCTCCTTGGTAGGCGGCGAGAAAACATTGAATCTGCACTAGATATTTCTTGTCAGAGATCTGAAACGCTTTGGAACCCATGCCTTTTTGAGTAGCTTCAGCTTGGAAATTATCTTTACAAATACCTAAACTTTCACGATTTTGCAGCACATACTGCAATGGATCAGAGCTAGTACTTGTACTTGATTTGGTCGTAGATGTAGTGGTGCTAGTGGTACTACTACGAGAGAGATATCGAAGTAGCTGTTCTTTGCTTAATGTGCCGTTGGGTAAAGTGACGCGCAATACTGGCTCAGGATTTTGGGTGGTTGGTGATTCAAGAGTGTATATGTAACCTTCGTTTTTAAACTCGATCGCCCCATTTTGCTGAGGATTATAATTAGTGGCTTCCATATCCAATCCACCGCTACCATCTTTGTTGCGGCTGATGTAGTAGCGAGGGCGATCAGCTTCCTTGTCATCGGCGCAAATATAGACACGATAGTTAGAAGTCTCACCATAGGCATAGGTAACTTTGGCTTTGCCACAGACACTGTTATCTTCAAGTTCTTTAATATTGCCGATCGCGATCACTTTGGCAGCATTATTTGGAGATTCTATTGGTGTTTTGGGAGTTGTTGTTGAAGTTGTTGTCGTCGAGTTGGTCGAGGTGGTTGTATTTGGTGCTGGTGAAGAGGTCGTTAATTCTGGATTACCACACCCCCAACAGATCAGGCTGGCGATCGCCGTCATTAAGCTAAGTCGAATATGCAACATGATGTTTGATCCTTAATTTCTAAAATGCCGTAAATTCTTAGACGAGTTTTACTAACATGTTAGTTCCTGACGTAAGCGATTAATACTAATTCAAAAATAAAAAATCACCTTCTGTACAAACGATAATCCCTGCATGGTTGGGTTGTAAGTTATGCAGTCGAATGAAGTCGCCTCGATTAATCGTTAATACGGTACGGTTGTCAGCGATCGCAAAGGCTAATACGTCTTCATCGCTTTCACCTCATTCAAGAAACGAAAACCCAATCCCACAGAACTTTTCTCATAAAACTCGATCGCTAGTTTCAATTCGTCTCTAGCTGGAGCTAAAAGTTTGACATCCATGATTTAAAGTAATGCCTCCATCTCAGCTTCTTCAAAGCTTCCTCTTCCTGTTTATTGATATTGCCGCGATCGCCCTTGGTAAAACCAAAGCGAAACCAAATACAAAAATCCAGCGATCGCCTCTATTTGTAGCAACTAATGTCCGAAAACCTCCACTTTTACCCTGTCCAGTTCGTGCAACTCGTTTATCTACCCACACTGCAATTAGGGTTCAAGAAAAACGCCCATCTTGCGAAATTTCTGATAGCGAAGTTCTTTTAGCTCATCGGCTCCTAATTTAAGTAAGCGATCTAGATTGCTTACGATCGCCGCTTTTAAATTTTCCGCCGCCTTTAATGGCAAACGATGCGCTCCACCCAAAGGCTCATCAATCACATAATCAACAATACCCAAGCGTTTTAAATCTGGAGCCGTAATCTTTAAAGCTTCAGCAGCCTTACCTGCTTTTGCCGAATCACGCCACAAAATGGCGGCACAGGCTTCAGGCGTAGCCACTGTGTAGACGGAATTTTCAAACATCATAATGTGATCGCCAATGCCGATTCCCAACGCACCACCCGATCCGCCTTCGCCGATTACCGTGCAAATAATTGGTACATTTATGCCAAACATCTGCCGTAAATTAGCAGCGATCGCCTCACCTTGCCCCTGCTCTTCTGCCGAGACTCCAGGGTATGCCCCAGGGGTATCAATGAGGGTAATAATTGGTAAATTAAAACGATTAGCATGATCCATCAGTCGCGCCGCCTTGCGATATCCCCCTGGGGAAGCCATGCCAAAGTTGCGGGTCATGTTGTCCTTAGTGTCACGTCCCTTTTGATGCCCCAAAATTACCACAGGGCGATCGCTAATTCTCGCAATTCCCCCAACTAAAGCTGGATCATCATTACCTCGGCGATCGCCATGCAACTCCATCCACTCATCGGTGATCGCCTGCACATAGTCAAGGGTGCTAGGTCGGCGGGGATGCCTTGCGATCTGCATCCGTTGCATTGCACCTAAGCCCGAAAAAATTTCCCGCCGCAAAAGCTCGGCTCGTTGCTCTAAAAGGTGAATCTGCTCAACCATATCCACATCGTTGTCATTCGCGAGTTCGCGGATTTGGGCGATACGGGTTTCTAGTTCAACGATAGGCTTTTCAAAGTCAAGCAGGATTTGGCGATCGGCCATGATGGAGTTTTTGTATAGTAGATACCAGTTCTCAGATTAGCAGACAAGGGGCTAGTTATGGCGTTTCTTGAGCATGTGTGCAAATAATCAGAAATCGCTGAATTTTGAGTAATCACAAATGGATTATGAAGCTAAAATATTCATGCGCCGCAAAAAATCTCGACTATCCGCATCAATATTTTGTGGCTGAATGTACTGATTGAGAAAGGCATTAATTTTTTCTGGCGCATTAGCTTCTGGCTCTAATTTTTTAAGTACTGTCATAGCTCCTCGCCAATCTTTCGTCTGCCAAGCATAGTTTAGTACAGCAGTACCAGAATCAATTCGGTAATCATCACTTAATTTTTTTGCTTTTAATAACAGATCGTTTGGACTAAGTTTATTAGACCAACGCAAATCAAAATCACCTAACAACCTAGAAGCAAAATTATTTGCCTCATCTTCATCAGAATCAGTTTCGCCATCTTTAAATGATGTATCTACTAACATACCCTTAAGTATATGTTTATTAGCAATATGACCTAACTCATGAGCCAAAATAAATGCCAGCCAAGCAGAATTTTTTCTTGATGAGCTAATAACAATTACAGGACGATCATTACATATAACTACCATGCCATCAAATTTAGATATACCATTAGGCTTCTTGTCAAAATGGATTACAGGAATACCAAATTCAAAACAAAACTCAACTAGTCCTTCTAAGTCTATGCATTGATGTGTCTGAAATATAATATCTCGTATTTCTTGAGGATTTTCAGGAATAGGAGTATATGCATTTTCAAATACAATATCAGTCAAATCAGCCACGCTTTTTGCAAGGCAGCTAAAAATATATGGATCGTTTTGCTTACTTTGAAGTTTGTACTTTAATTCAGGAGCTATTTTGAAAGTAAATAGAGAATCCTCTAAGGAAAAATTGATATTTAAGCCCAAATTTTTAGCTAGAGAGATGATCAAATTATGTATAGAATCACAATCATTTTCTAATTCAGTTTTCCACCAATTAGGAAAAACAAGCTTTTTGACGAAAGAACGTGATAAAAAGCCTAATGCTTTTAAACTTTGGAAAATATTATCAATATTAATAAGAGGACTTATCTCTTCAACTGTTAAGGATTCTGAACAAAATTCTTCAAGCCAATTCCCTTCAACATTATCAAAATAGCGGTGAACTCTCTCCACACCGTAATCCTGCCAATCTTGCTGATATTGACGAACAGCTAAAAGAGCCTCCTTTGCTTTCTGAGTAGGATCGTTGTTGGTAATGGGTTTAAAAACGTTACTTGTGGTAGTCATGGCTATTTCCCTGCTACGCTTTATCTAGAGTATAGCAATTAGACGGCAAACTGTCGATATGCCTAAAGACAATCCTTGATATTCTTTGAGATACATTATTTGTGGGCATTGGATTGTAACTAATTAATAAGCCTCGTTGAATATTCCAGTGTTGTAGTGTATATTTCCAAGCACTTTGCTTCTTAGATAAATGTTGTGCAGCAAGAGTTGTAATCTGAACGAACAAAGCAACGTCAGTAAGTCCCATCGCTAACAAATCTGTTGCCATTGACAAGTCAAGCGGATACTTCCACAAACAACTACCTCCAAGTTTTTTGATTTCTATGGAGACTGCTCGAATTATCTGCATATCATTGCCACTAAAGTTATTTGCCATCAACTCTTTTTTCCAAATGTCTAATTTTGGATCTGGCTCATCAAACCATAGAGGAAATAATACGTCAAACCAATACTTCTCAGCAGCAGATATCTGCATATCTATATAAAATTGTTGCTTTTGCTCTGGTGTCAAAGTTTGTAATATTAGCCAAAAGTTAGCGTCTAAAATTATTTCTGCAAGAAAATCAACCACGGATGACTTTTGGTTGATCTGTTTGTCTGTTTTATCTTTGATCCACCTCAGTAAATTACTCAGTCTTGCGGCAAGAGACGGTTTAATCGACTTGGCTTGATCAATTAACACTCTAAGTTGTAATCGAATTTCTGCTGGACTTTGCCTTTGTGATATCACAGACTAATGAAACCTGTTAATTTCTGGTAAACCTTACCAAGGTTAACATAAAGATAGCTTTCGGTTATCAATAATATTTCAAAAGTAAAAGTAATCGAGCCAGTAGTTCTGTAAGTAGGAGCTAAAACTGTATAGTTAAGAATAGGTTTTGACAAAGAAATGTAATGGCGCAAACAGTTGATGCGGATGTAATTGTAATTGGCTCAGGATTGGGCGGACTGGTCACGGCGACGCAATTGGCGGCAAAGGGGGCAAGTGTAATTGTCCTTGAGCGCTATTTGATTGCAGGGGGCAGTGGTGGCTATTTCGAGCGCAATGGCTATCGCTTTGATGTGGGCGCATCGATGATTTTTGGGTTTGGCGATCGCGGTACGACTAATCTCCTCACGCGGGCGCTGGCGGCGGTGAATATGAAAATGGAAACGATCTCTGATCCTGTGCAGATTCATTACCATTTGCCGAATAATCTGGAAATTGAGGTACATCGCGATTATGAAGAGTTTCTAAAGGAATTAGGCGATCGCTTTCCCCATGAGCGCGAGGGAATTCGTAAGTTTTATGATGAATGCTGGCAGATTTTTAATTGCTTAAATGCGATCGAGTTGCTGTCGCTCGAAGAATGGCGATATTTGATGCGCGTATTTTTCCAAAATCCCTTAGCCTGTCTAGGCTTAGCTGCTTATCTGCCTCAAAATGCGGGAGATATTGCCAAGAAATATATTCGTGATCCTGAGTTGTTGCAATTCATCGATATGGAATGTTATTGCTGGTCAGTGGTTCCCGCCGATCGCACACCTGCAATTAATGCAGGGATGGTCTTTAGCGATCGCCATTATGGAGGGATTAATTATCCCAAAGGTGGCGTGGGTAAAATTGCCGAAAAACTAGCGGAAGGACTAGAAAAAGCAGGTGGTGAGATTCGCTATGGCGCAAGAGTTACGCAGATTATTCCTAAATCTAAATCTGGTAAAGGGGCGATCGGTGTAAAGCTGGCTAATGGCGATATTCTTTATGCGAAAAAAGTCGTTTCTAATGCTACTCGCTGGGATACTTTTGGAAATTTACTTAAAGACGAATCTTTACCCAATGGCGAAAAGGGATGGCAAGAGCGCTATCAAAAATCGCCGAGTTTTCTGAGTTTACATCTTGGCGTAGAAGCTTCAGCAATTCCCGATGATGCAGCTTGTCATCATATTTTGCTGGAAGATTGGAACGATATGCAAAAAGAACAAGGCACAATTTTTGTTTCAATTCCCACACTGCTCGATCGCTCCCTCGCTCCTGAAGGTTATCATATCGTGCATACCTTTACGCCTAGTTGGATCAGTGAATGGGAAGGGCTGTCACCTTCGGAATATGAAGCGAAAAAAGATCGAGATGCTAAAAAATTATGCGATCGTCTCTTGGCGATTTTCCCGAAATTAGAAGACTCTCTGGATTATCAAGAAATTGGTACACCTCGCAGTCATCGCCGCTTTCTCGGTCGGATGGATGGAACCTATGGACCAATTCCCACGGGCAAGCCTTGGGGACTTTTGGGAATGCCTTTTAATCGCACCTCAATTCCTGATTTGTACTGCGTTGGTGATAGC
>JBILGV010000007.1:0-68550 GCA_044350865.1 Pseudanabaena sp.
GTTTCCAAGCGCTAACCTGATCGTAGGGAACACCTATATCTTCAGCTATTTGATCGATTAAGACTTCGCCGAGGCAAATTACACGAGGCATGAGCGACTATGACAATTTAGACTTTCGCGCCTCAATGATACCAATAGCTGCATCCACTTTATCGGGGAATACCACAACTAAACTGCTCTGAGGGGCGCTATCCAAGGCAGCAGTAATTGCTTCCGCTTCGTCAAGAATTGTAATACATTTGTTTGTTAGGATTAACGAGATACTTTAACCAGAGGCAAACTTGCCGAACAATGGGATTAGCTGATACCAACACTCAAAATACTCCATTGTATCCAGTGGTCAATGCGGCTCGATTTTTGCGTATCCCGTTGGGGACAATGCAATCTTGGTTGCGTGGTCGCAATTACATTACTAAAAATGGACAGCAATTTTCTCAGCCTTTAATCGAGCGTCCGAAAAAAGATCTTTCTCAGCTATCTTTCACGAATCTGGTTGAAGCTCATGTTTTGCGTGTGATCCGTCAAGATCACAATATTCGATTAGATAAAGTTCGCACTGCCTTAGACTATATCAGTAAGGAATTTAACACCCCCCATCCTCTTGCTCAGATTGAGTTTCAAACTGATGGCGTAGACCTATTTGTTGAAACTATAGAACATCTTGTCAGTGTTTCACGGGCTGGACAACTAGCTATGAAAGATGTCTTAAAACATTTGCTGACTCGCATCGAATGGGATGAGCATGGCTTTGCGACACGTCTATTTCCGATTATTCATTCCCCTAAAGGTGAAGAAATTGGCAAATTACTCTATATCGATCCTCGCATATCCTTTGGAAGACCAACGATCGCAGGTACTGGCATTCCTACAGATGTGATTGCTGACTTGTATAACGCAGGAGATGAAATTGAGGCGATCGCCGATGATTATAACTGCACGCAATCTCAAGTCTATGCTGCCATTTGGTTTGAAACCTCCTATTCTGCGGCATGACTCAACCAAGGCAAGTTGTTTTCTTTATCGATCGGGCGCTAGAGTCAAAACGATTGCTACAAGCGCTGAAAGAAAGTGGTGCAATCATCGAAAGACATAGCGATCATTTTGCGCCTGACACCATAGACACAGAATGGCTACCCGTAGTTAGTCAAAAAGGCTGGGTAATCCTCACTAAGGATGCCAGAATCGGGCGTAACCCACTAGAGGTAATGGCGATCGCTAATGCAAAGGCAAGCGTATTTATTCTGTGGTCGGGTAACTTACCTAGTCAGGAAGTTGCGGCGCTTTTCTCAGATATCGTCAGTAAGCTCGAAAAATTTGCGCTCAATAATGCTTCGCCTTTCATTGCCAAAGTCTATAAGAATAGATCTGTATTAATGTGGAAAAATTGCAATCAGCTAGCTAAGATAATATCAAAGTCGTAGCAATAGTTAGCTTATAGCAATATCCTGAGCATCTGGTTCAGAACCAAACAGATTAAGCAAATCTTGCTTTGATGAGTCATTTATCACCACGCTTATTGACGGCATTACCGTTGATCGCTCTTCAAGAACATTGATAAACACGCGACCCGATCTAATATTTGGCTTTTCAGCCAACCACTTGACTTGTCCATCTTGAATTATGGCTTCGTAGGTTTTGAGCATTAGTTTATCTCTTGCATTGTTTTGCTTTTGCGATTAGACGATTTCACCACAGTGAGCTATTTGCGTGGGGACAAATCGACAGGAGACCAAATTCCTTGATCGTCTATGTTAAATACTTCAATTTTGTTCGATTCGATGTTAATCACGAGATTGTCAGCTTGGTAAGCTAAAGATCGACTGTCATCCTTGGGGCTTCTGGGATTATAGCCTGCTACAACTAAACCAAAAGTGCAGTTTTTTAGGCGCATATCCTGAATAATAACACCTTCAGTTGTAGGGGATTCTATTACCATTCGACCACTATCTTCAGACATCCGCAAAACTCCTTTATACTTGCCACCTCCAACTCTCCAAGAAACATCATAGTCTCCACTAAGAATATAGTCTGCTGGACTTGGCTTTGAACATTTGCGAATATCTACATTCTGCTTGCGTTGTTCTCTATCAGGAGGATTTTGTATTGGAGTGACCGTAGGGGTAGGAGTAGGTGTTACCGTTACTGTCATTGTTGGGATAGGAGTCACAGGAGCAACTGTTGGCGTAGGTGTCACTGTGACCACAGTTTGCTTAGGTTGTTCTGAGGGGCAAGCAGTAATAATGAAAGAACCTGCAACACAGAAAAGCCAAACTATCCAATTTCTTTGTCTAAATGTTCTATTCATAACCTATCTACTAAATCCCCTTACACTCTGATTAAGTTGATTATTAAGGTTATTTTTATATTGCTGCTCTAGAGCATATTGTTGTGCGGAGCAGTATTGTCCAATTGTGGTGCAGTAGTATGGTTGAGCGGAGCTAGGTTGATTGCCCCAGTTTGAGTTGGTGGTGGGTCTACTATTATTTGCAGGAACATTTACAGGGACATTGTTATTGCGATTGATGTAGTCTACGCATTGTTGGATGGTTCCTGCATATTGATACCTCCCATTTTGGAGGACATAGCAATTACGATCTTGTTGATTGAAAAGGAAATTGATGCCTCTAAAGTTTAATCGGTAGGATTCAGCTAATAAAGCGTCAGAGATAAATAAGCTCAACCCAGTAAATAGGGCGAATTGCAGTGAAAATTTAAACGAATTCTTAATATTCATATAAGTAAAAGCAGAGAATAAACCCTGCTTGCGAAGTACTTAGCTTAAATAAATTAAAGATTTTTTATCTTGTATTTATATCTGAATCTATGGCTGTCATCGATCGCGTCGGAGAAAAAATTAATTCTGCCTGACTTTTTCTAAAAATGCCTGACTTTTCAAGCTTGGATATCCGCAACGGTAATAGCTCTTTTAATTTTCCTGAGAACACCTATACCCAAGCCCATAGAACTTAAAAATATTCTTATTTGCAAGGTGGATTACCAGAGGCTTTTATTTTACCTTCCAAAACTTGAAGTCTTTTTTGAACTCTTTCTTTTGCCTCCCTCTGAAGCCCTTTTGTTTTTTCCCAATTCCCTAATTTATCTGCGTAGCTAGAGTAGCTACTCCTGTATTCATTCGCATCTAAGTATGAATAGAAAGCCGCTTTGAAGTCAGCGATACATTTTCGAGGGTTATCAATAAAACTAATATAACCTTGACTCATCAAGCTATCACCAGCCATCTCTGCTCTCTCAGCATCTTGTTTAAATTTGGATAAGTCTTTCAAAACCTCTTCATGTGAGTGAGGTCCTGTGATACTCCAGATGAGGAATGCTATAAAAGCGAGTATTAATATGCCAATTCCCTTGAATAAGTTTCCGAGGAACTCCATAATTATTGAATCCTAAATACAAATAGACTTGTTGGATGTTTTGGCAAAAAGTAGAATGCTTGGTTTGAGCGATCGTATAGATCACCAATAGTGGTTGCTATTTTTTGTAAACTTGGTTTAAGTCTGGAAGGCTGTTGTAAACCATAGAATTAAACTGAGATCTAACTCCTGAGAGAAATGTATATTATTGAATACAGGCACTATTTTCGTGAATTTCTCGTTGAATTTTTTTGATTTCAAATTCCTGTTTGTCAATTTTTGAAATAAATTCATCTGAGGGAAGTCTACCAGTTCTAGCTATTAGCTCTAGATTTGATATCCATGAATCACCAAGGTTTTTAACATAAGCCATGGTATAGGGACATTGTTGAGCTTTCGGCAATGAAGGAGAAGAAGTGTATGGTGAATCGTCTTTACGGCTATTACTGTTAGTACTGTCAGAGCATGAAAAGCTCAAGACTCCCACAGTCATAGCAGCAATTAAGGTAATACAAATTTTAGACATGACTAACACTCAAATAGAATTTAATTGTTTTTTTAGCGGTGATTGAACTAATTGAATAAACTGAAGAATAATAACTGCGGCAATGCAGGTTCCAATCATTGATATAACTATATCGCCCATACTAGTTGTTCAAAAAATTCATTAAGAGGTGAAAGGTTGTATGCTTAGTGATGCGGAAAACTCTGAATAAAATTGATAGAAAGATTGACGTAGGTTTCTTAGAATCTATTTTAGTAATCAGGTAAATTCGAGCAATCATGAAAATACACAATGAGTGCTTCTCCAACAGCTTTTGTAACTCCAGCAGCAACTGCTGATTTCGCAGCCCACCCGACAACTGGGAAAAAATCTAGGGCAGAGTGAGCAAGTTTACTTCCAATAAGAGGTGCTGCAACTGTAGTAAATATTGCCGCAGCTTGAGACTTATCGAGATGAACATCATAAATAGAACCAACCTGAACAACCATAGCAAGATCGCCTCCAGTCATTACATAATGGGAACCTGGAATCCAAGCGACACTTGCAAATCCTAAAGCCCATTTGGTAGTAGCCGAACGCGCTTGGGCTTTCGCTTGTCTTTTACTAGAAGCTGCCATAAGTAAAAATCATTTAATACTAATGATTTCTATTAGAAACCTTTGCTGCCAGCGATCGCGTTGGACAAAAAATCAAAATTGCCTGACTTTTTCAAAATTGCCTGACTTTTATGATTTAGATCGAGTAAAATTCACGGTTAAATTAGTATAGAGCTAGGTATAAGGCTATGGCGCGATCGCTTAAAGTTGCACAGCAATACCTTGAAAAAGTAAAAGGTGCTTTGAAGCGCAATGGATTCATTAGCCAAGCCGCTTTTGTGGCAAATTCTGAGTTGCCATATAGTCGTGATACTTTCAGTAAATTTTTTAATGGTAAACCCATTGAAAGGCGATATTTTGAAGATATTTGTTTTAAATTGAGTCTGGATTGGCAAGAAATTACGGGGGCGAATCTGGCGGAAATTAAAGCTGATTGGGACAATGCACCTGAACTAAACCTAAAGGAATTTGTAGGCAGAGATGCAGAGATTGAGCTTTTAGAAGACTGGGTTTTGCGCGATCGCTGTCGTCTCCTAGCAATTGTCGGCATGGGCGGCATAGGGAAAAGCAAGATTTCTATTAAATTGGGTAAAGGCGGGATTGGGAAAACTGACTTATCTCTTAAATTAGCCAAAAACATTCAAGATGGCTTTGATTGTGTAATTTGGCGCAGTTTGCAAGATAGCCCACTTTCGCGCCTCAATGATAGCAATAGCTGCATCCACTTTATCGGGGAAGACCACAACTAAACTGCTCTGAGGGGCGCTATCCAGAGCCGCAGAGATCGCTTCGGCTTCGTCAAGAATTGTAATACATTTGTTTGTTAGGATTGAATAAGATACTTTAACCAGAAGCAAGATTTTTATCAGCCATCTTTCGTGAATCTGGTTGAAGCTCATGTTTTGCGATGAAATAGTAGTAATCATACATTTTGCCCGCAATTTTATTGTTGATTATAACAAACTGCCAATGTGTGAAAATGACACACAAACGCTCGCTAATACAGCTAATTAAACACAAAATCCATGCAAAATTCAGATTATGGTGAAGGCTTAACTTGGACTGCCGAAGCAAAAGTCAAGTACAAAAATATTCCCTACTTTGTGCGATCGCAAGCACGCCAACGCATCGAACAATTAGCACAGCAATCTGGCAGTGATATGGTTACGTCGGAAATTGTTGAAAAAGCTAGAGTTGAGTTTGGACAATAGGTTCAAGGAAAAAGGAAAAAGGAAAAAAGGAAAGAGTTTTATGGCTAATGTGTTGGGTCAGCAAAATCAAGATCGCGGTTATTTGTTGACGGAGCAGGCTAATCCCTATAGTCAGAATTTGGATCAGTTGAATGCGCTAGAAATTGTGGAATTGTTTAACCGTGAGGATGCCAAGGCGGTTGAGGCGGTTGGACAGGAAAAAGAAGCGATCGCTGAGGCGATTACGGCCATTGCAAAGGCGATCTCCAATGGTGGGCGCTTATTTTATGTTGGTGCTGGCACAAGTGGAAGACTTGGTGTACTGGATGCTGCCGAATGTCCGCCTACTTTTTGTAGTGATCCTGAATTGATTCAGGGCATCTTAGCGGGTGGGATGAATGCGATGGTGCGGAGTTCTGAGGCTTTAGAAGATCGAGAAGATGATGGCGCGGCGGCGATCGCCGAAAGAAATATTAGCGATCGGGATGTGGTGTTTGGGATTACCGCAGGTGGGACAACTCCCTATGTGCATGGGGCGCTAAAAGAGGCGAAACAACGCGGCGCTAAGACAGTCTTTTTTTGCTGCGTTCCCCCCAACCAATTTCCGATTAAGTACGATATCGAGATTCGTCCACTGGTCGGCGCAGAGATTTTAGCTGGATCAACCCGACTCAAGGCGGGAACAGCAACTAAACTGGTACTAAATACGATTTCTACGGGGGTAATGGTGCAACTGGGTAAAGTTTATGGCAATCGCATGATCGATGTATCGGTGACAAATAGCAAATTGGAAGATCGGGCGATCAGGATTATTCGCGATCTCACATCCCTAAGTCGTGAGGCGGCAACGGAGTTATTGCAGCAATCAGGTAAACGAGTAAAACTAGCTCTGTTAATGCATGGGAAAAGCGTAGATGCTGACAGCGCCGCTCAAATCTTGCAAGCGTCTAACGGACATTTGGGTAAAGCGTTATCGGGTAATGTGTCATGACTGGCTCGGAACTGCGACAAGCGATCGCGACAAAATGGGAGTATTCCTATGATGTGCAGTTACGCAAAACTCAAGGTAAAATTTTCCTACAGGTAATGTGGCGCTATCAAGAACAGCAGTCATTTTCGATGGGTGAGGCGGAGTTTATTCAACATCTTGATGCGATCGCCGCCTATCTGAGTGACTGGGGGGTAATTGAGCAAGTCCAAAAATTTATTGAAACCACCAAAGAGCGCCCACGCCTCGGCAAGGCAGTTAGCATTCCTCTGCAAATTGGCGAGCGATCGCTAGAGTGGCTGGTGGAGTAATATACAAAATATTTCCTATTCCCAAAAATATGATCGCGGCTAGAGAAAATTTTCCTAAACTCACCCCAAAAGAATACTTTGCTTGGGAAGAAAAACAACTAAACAAGCACGAATATATTGAAGGTGAAGTCTATGCCATGAGTGGCGGCAGCGTTAATCATGGAAGGATTGCGATCCGATTTGTCACCATGTTCGATTCGCACTTACAGGGTAGTAGTTGCATTGTCGGAAACTCCGATATTAAGGTAAAAATTGTCAGAACTAGTAACTACACTTACCCCGATGTTAGCGTCACCTGTGACGATCTCGACAAAACCACTACTCAATATATTACCTATCCATCTTTAATCGTTGAAGTTTTATCTCCCAGTACCGAAGCATACGATCGCGGTGGCAAATTTAGACTATATGCCAATAACCCTGTATTGCAAGACTATTTACTGGTTAGCTCCACCAGTATCGAAATAGACCTCTATCACAAAAATGATAATGGTGAATGGGTAATTACTAACTACCAAGACGGCGACACAATCGAGTTAAAAAGCATCAATCTTAGCTTCGCGATCGCCAAAATTTATCAAGGACTCACACTTACAATGGAAACTGAATAGTAAATTTCTAAATTGAAACAACTGCTAGCTGACTTTACGGACTAATGATTGTAAGCTTATGATGAAATACTTATAGTCGCTGGTTTATCGCAAAATAGTTTTATCTGGTTTTTTATCTGGTCTCGATAGGCTGCTAGCCATAATTACGTCAAAATCTTCAGGGCAAAAATATGAGTCAGGCAGGAGCTAACCCATGGGATCGCCAATTTGTTAATCTTGGGCGAATCATGCAGTTTTTGCGTGATGAAGATGGTATTGATAACTTATTATCCGCAACTCTTGATTATCTTCGCGATAATTTTGAATATAAATTAATTTGGATTGGGCTGTATGATGCGGAGAATCATCGACTTACGGGCAAAGGGGGGACGACACCTGCGGGGGAACTAAAATTTTTAAAGGATCGCTTTGCTCTTACCGCAGGCGATCTGCTCGATCAAGTAATTTTGCAACGCAAGCCATTACCGATCGCTGATCTTCGTCAAGAGAAACGTAGCGGCGAATGGCAAAAGGTGGCTCAAAAATTTGATATCCAAGGCACTCTACTTTGGCCGATTTATTGTCGTGATCGCAGTTTTGGGGTAGCTCTGCTTGGCTCCAATCTGTGGAATGGCACACCTCGCAACGATGAAAGAGCCAGACTCTCAGTTGTACTTGGCGCTCTCGGTGCAACTCTCAATCGTCTTGATGTCGAGTGGCACTATCAAAATGCTAAGCGTCCAGACGAACCAATATGGCAAATCCTCGGCAAAATTCGCAATATTTCCACGCTGACTGAGCGTCTCGAAGAAATTGTGCAGGAAACCCATAGCTTCATCATGCCTGATCACACAAATATCTATTGGTTTGAGCGTGAACATCAATACTTTTGGCGGCGTGTAACCAATCGTCAGGCGGGACCGAAATCAAAACAAGTGGTTGAGAATACGGCTGGTGTAACTGTGCAGAATGCACCGACACTGTATCAATCCCTAACCAAGGATCAAGTCGTGGTGGTAGTAGATGCCAAATCCATGACTAAGGGCGATGTTAGCAATCGGGTAATGGAACAGTTTGGCGCAACTTCCATAATTATTGCGCCGATCTTTTTTCAGACTGAGCTTTTAGGATTTTTGTCTGTGGAGGGTGATGAACCAAGACTATGGACAGATGATGAACGTAATTTTGTGCGTGGTGCAGCGCAGATAGCCGCTATTACCGCTCCCTTAGAAGAAATGGAGGTTACCCTCGATCGCATTGCCTCCGATCAAGTCCTCACCGCAGGGATTGCCAGAGCTATTTATTCCGACAGCGATTGGCAAAAAGCTCTAGAAAGTGCTTCGGAACAATTGTGTAATCGACTTGGACTAGAACGCTTTTGGGTGGCGACCTATGACAAAGACAACGAGGTTTTTCGCGTCGATTTTCAGTACCATCCCAAAAATCGCCGTCCTTTACCGACTGTATTACCTACATTAGCCTCAGTTGATGTGCAGATGCTGGAACAGTCTGTGGATGCAGCCACGGTAGAAAATTTGGATAGTGATTTTAAGTTTCTGTCATGGCGAGGTTCCCTAATCGATCTTGATGTGCGATCGATGATTGTCAGCAGTACTTCAGTCGGAAAGTCTTTGGAAGGAGTGTTAGGGGTGGGGCATGAAGCGCCGCGCACATGGTCACGACCAGAGAGAGAAATGGTACAGGCGGTTGCTCAACAAATTGGTTTAATCGTTCACCAAAATCAATTGCAGCGCCTATCGGATGATCGCCAAAAGTCCCATCAATCAGTGCAGTTCGGTCTAGTAGCATTGCAACAGTCGAATAGCCTCGAAAAATTGCATCATACCGCTACGCAGTTAATGGCGCAGGTGACGCAATCCCCTCTGGCGGTGTTAGTAATTTGGCTTCCTGGAAGACAGGGCGGACAGATTGCCTCTGTATTTTCCAGTCGAGAAGAATTTCAGCTTACGGTTAACGAAACTTTAATTGCGATCGAAGAAGATCCGCTCGTGCAGTGGACAATCCAAAGTGAGGGAATTCTGCCCTTGAGTGTGCATGATTTGCCAGAACCAACTAAGGCTTGGCTGAATGCTCCTGCTCTAGGACATTTGATGGTGACAGCTTTGCGAACGACTCCCGAACATCAACCTACGGGAATGATTTTGGTCGCCGATCGCGCTGGTCGGCGTTGGGTCGATCGCCAACTCCAAGCTTTTAATATGCTAGCTAATCAACTGGCTTGGTCGCGCCGCCATTTATTACTGGTCGATCATCTCAAACACAATCGCCAAGAACTAGAGCGCCTGAATTGGTACAAGCACCGCCGTCTCGAAGATATCTATCGCACGGTTAGTACTGGTGTGCAGCGCTTGTTGGATGCAGATTCTAGGGCAAATGGGGCGGGAGGACTAAGTAATGTCACCATGCAAAGTTCTCTTAAACAATTACAGGGTTCATTATCGCCATTACCCCAGATTATTCGCAAAGAACAATGGCGCTTGCGTCCTAATTACGAGACTGCACCTCTGGCAGGGATGCTGAAACGGGCGATCGAGCGGGTTGACTCATTAATTAAGCAGCGCCAGATTTGGTCACAGGTACATAATCAAGCCAATGTCGTGGTTGGTGGTGACATTGCTAAAATGGAAATGATTCTCAATGAGTTATTACTATTTGCCTGTGGGCGCTCATCGGTGGGTGGTCGCATTGATATTTGGTGTCGCCAAATTGACGAAAAACTACTAGAACTATCGATTACTGATTATGGTGAAGTTGATGCATCTTTACTCCAAGAGCTACATCAAGGTAGAGCGATCGATCCCCTATCGCCTTCGTTACTAGATCAGCCTCCTGGTCTACATCTTGCCATTTGCCAAAATTTAATGGTGGAGGCAGGTGGAGAACTATCGCTCTATCAATTAGAAGACAATCGCATTCTCAGTCGCCTAATTTTGCCTCTTTCTAGTTCTTAACGCACCTGACTATAATTGTAATAATCTCGCCGAGGTAGAAAGTCATGACTTTCACTATCGATCCATCCATAGATCCAGTTGTACTGCCAGATCATACCCAACTGCCAGAGTCAGATGGTACATTTGTGAAAAATTTCCAAGAGCATCCCCAAAGTATTCTGCTCACTGATTCCCTCGAACCTGTCCTGAAACAAATTCATCTCGATGGACAATATGCGATCGGGCAGGATAGCGGCATCTATTGGCGCATGACCGAACCACCCGAAAAAGGAGCCGAAGCGCCTGACTGGTTTTATGTACCGAATGTGCCGCCAACATTAAATGGGATTCCACGGCGATCTTATGTTCTATGGCAAGAATTTATTGCTCCGCTCGTTATTTTAGAATTTGTCTCTGGCACTGGCAAGGAAGAAAGAGATAAAACTCCTTGGACGGGGAAATTTTTTATCTACGAGCAGGTAATTCGCCCCGCCTTTTATGGCATTTATGAGGTCAAAACCGCTAGCGTTGAGTTGTATAAATTTATCGAAAATAGATTTGAACTTATAACAGCTAACGATCGCGGACATTACCCAATCGAGCCGCTTGGCGTTGAAATTGGTATTTGGCAAGGACAGTACCAAAATCTCAATTTACCTTGGCTACGTTGGTGGGACGATCGCGGCAATCTCTTAATAACTGGCTCTGAACGTGCTGAAATTGAAAACCAAAGGGCGACTAAAGAGTATCAACGCGCTGAGCAAGAGCGCCAACGCGCTGAGCAAGAGCGCCAACGCGCTGAGCAAGAACACCTCCGCGTAGAGAGATTAATGGCTCAACTTCGAGCGGCAGGAATTGAGCCAGAATCATGATGCAAAATCAAAGCGGCGCAAAGCGCCGTTTCTTTAGCTAAGTACAAACTTTTCGATCGCTACAGCTACACCATCATCTTCAACGCTAGGGGCAACCCAATCAGCGAGTGGTTTCAGCCCATCAGGAGCATTTCCCATTGCCACGCCAATACCTGCATATTCCAGCATTTCTAAATCGTTAAAGTTATCGCCGATTGCTAAAACTTGCGATCGGTCAAATCCCAAAATATTTTCGGCTAAATGCTTAACCGCAGTTCCTTTATTGGCGATCGGATTGGTAGCCTCAAAAAACGTGGCTACGGACTTAGTGAGATAAAGCTGCTGTGGTGTATAGCGATCTTTGAGAACTCGCAGCATTTCTGTGACTAATTCGGCTGTATCGCTCAAAGCCAAAATCTTTGTTGGTGGATGATCGGTACTTGCCTTAGTTAAGAATTCTCGCAAATCGCCGACTACTGTGACTCCGACTTTAGAACGTTCTGCGTAGGCTTGAGTTTGAGCAGTCATTTTGCGAACATAGAGTTCGTCATTGACATAGATGTGAATCGAAAGCTGATCATTCGTAGCAAACTCTGCCAAATCGTCAAGTAACGAGAGCGCCTGATTCAGTTCAACTGGCCAATGTCCGACTAGCTCATCGGTTTTTGGATCTTTGATAAATGCGCCTTGATAGGAGATCAATGGCATGTCCGAGGCGATTAATTCATGAAATCTTACTGCCGAGCGATACATCCGACCTGTGGCGATCGCGACTTTTACACCTTGGGCTTGAGCGTCTTTCACGGCTTGTTTGACAGCATCATTGACCTGATTGGCATCACCGCTAATCGTGCCATCAATATCGACCACGACCAGTTTAATGTCTTGCGCCATGAGTTTTCTTTTTACTTGGTATTTACCCAAAGTAAAGGCAATTCATGAATTGCCCCTACCTTGGATTAGTTGATTGGCAACAGTGTAGCGAAGATTGTCGTGATCGGGCTGTAGCAAGCAATGCTTACAAAAAATTTCACTAATAATTTCACAAAAAAACGCGCATAGCGCGTCTTACAAAAAAGCGGCGCATAGCGCCGCCTTTTTTTATTCAGGGCATTTAACGCCGCCTGATAAGTTTTTACATTGATCGCGGATTTCGGCTAAAAGACTAGAATTCATTTGCTTTGATTTTTTTAGAGCAATTTGAAACTGCTGTTTTGCACCAGAGATATTGTTACCACCCAGCATCCATAAAATTTGTCCTTTGAGATAATTCAACTCAGGATTATTTGGAGCCGAAGCGATCGCTTTATTTACCGCATCCAAGGCGAGATCGGGTCTGCGTGCATCCCGATAGGCGAGAGCGATGCCACGATATTTGAGATAGTCTGGCGCAGAAAATTGCTTGAGGCTTACCAGAGCCGTATCAAGGTCGGACATCGGCAATACCGAGGCGATCAGCATATCGATATAGCCCTTAACTAGATTTAGTTCAGGATCTTTAGGATCAATATCTTGCGCTTTTTTGATGTTGTCAAATACACTTTGGACGAGCGGTAAGGCTCTGGGCGCACTCGATATCCCCTCAGCTTTGACGATATAGCCTGCTTCGATCAGGTCGCTAACAGCCAAATAAATATAAGCCCTGAGGTTGTCTTTCCCCTTCAATGCGATCGCATTAAGACGAACGCGATCGCCTGCTACTTTCATCCCCAGATAATCTCCTTTTGCGTAGTCAGTAGACCCGCGCAACGCAAACAAAAGCGGTTCACTCGCTTCGGTTTTGATCGCCACATCTAACTGCTTCACGGATGCTGCATAATCCCCTTCTTTAAACATAAGTTCAAAGGCTTTTTGAGTTTCATTACCGATCTCTCTAGCATTGGTAGTGCGAAATGGATCGGCAGCGAAGCTAGGACTGGCGGCGACTAAAGTTAATAGTAAGGTTCCGATGGATGCAGGTATAAATTTCAAAGGACGCTTCATATATTTGCCGAAAGTTTCAGAGTGTAAAATATTAGAAAAGTTTAGGTTATATTTTTAGATGTTTTTATGCAAGGGCTGATGTAAATTAGCCTGAGTTTCAACTCATCTGCAATGGCATTTAAATCATCGAGTAGTACTTTAATACTTTGTTAGATGAATTTAAATCACAAAAAGTTTCCAGACTTCACCTGATAGCGTAGATTTCATATGTTAACTTGATTTTGTAATCCCAAGAGATTCGCCCGCGAAGCTGGCAAATCAAGCTTCTTCGGTGTTTGCTTACCCCATGTCATAATAGTTTAGAGAGCCTATATTTTCGAGATCTTGAACCAATCCTACTTCCAGTCTGAACACCTACTATTTGATCCAGCTACACCAGATCATGATGCAGTAAATATCGTCTTTGCTTTTCCCAACACCTACACCGTGGGAATTACGAGTTTGGGATATCAAGGCATTTGGGCAAACTTAGCCACGCGATCGCAAGTTAATGTGAGTCGATGGTTTACCGATGCCCATGAGGATTTGCCGCGTCAGATTGAGATATTAGGCTTTTCATTTTCTTGGGAATTGGATTATGTCAATATTTTGGCAGCGCTACAAAAATTTGAAATTCCTATTGATGCTAGCGATCGCGATGACAAACATCCCTTAGTTTTTGGAGGTGGTCCAGTTCTGACGGCAAATCCTGAACCATTCGCAGCATGGTTTGATCTAGTTCTGCTCGGTGACGGTGAAGAACTAATTGGCAAGTTTCTCAATGCCTATCAAGAAGTTCGCTATGCTAGCCGTCAAGAGAAATTACGTTATTTAGCAAAATTAGATGGAATCTATGTGCCATCCCTGTATGTTGTTACCTATGCATCCGCAGATGGTGCGATCGCTTCTATCCAACCCATAGATACCGATATTCCTGCCACAATTCACAAACAAACCTATAAAGGGAATATCCTGTTAGCTTCAACTGTTGTTACCGAAAAAGCAGCTTGGGAAAGCATCTTTATGGTGGAAGTGGTGCGGAGTTGTCCCGAAATGTGTCGTTTTTGCTTAGCGAGTTATCTCACGCTTCCCTTTAGAACCGCCAGTTTAGAATCAAGTTTAATCCCTGCGATCGCTAAAGGATTAGAAATTACCAAGCGCTTAGGTTTACTGGGAGCATCAATTACCCAACATCCAGAGTTTGATACATTGCTGGATTATCTTGCCCAGCCCCAATTTGACGAAGTGCGCCTCAGTCTAGCTTCCGTTCGCACCAATACCTTGACCGAGAAATTAGCGCGAATTCTATCTACCCGTGATAGTCGCTCTGTCACCATTGCGATCGAGAGTGGTTCAGAAAGACTTCGCGAAATCATTAACAAGAAATTACATAACGATGAAATTAAGCAAGCCGCGATTAATGCTCAAGCAGGTGGTTTGAAATCCCTTAAGCTCTATGGAATGGCGGGAGTACCAATGGAAAATGATGACGATATTGAACAAACTATCGAAATGTTAATTTCTCTGCGTAAAATTGCCCCAAAATTAAAAATCACCTTTGGTTGCAGTACTTTTGTGCCGAAATCTCATACCCCTTGGCAATGGCAAGGCGTTAGTACCTCTGCCGAAAAGAAAATGCAATATTTCCGTAAAAAGCTTCTACCAAAAGGAATTGATTTTCGACCCGAAAGCTATAAAGATTCACTCTTGCAAGCATTAATTTCTAGAGGCGATCGCCGTCTGACGAAGTTATTGCGTCTGGCGATTAGCTACAGTGATAGCGATGTACCTAGCGATGGTTCCTATAAACGTGCTTTTAAGGAATTGCGGGGACAGTTACCGCCTCTAGCGTGGTATGTACATGAAGATTGGGATGTTGAACAAGTTCTGCCTTGGCAACATCTGCGGGTTGCCTTACCTGTGGAGACGCTGATTAAACATCGACAAACTTCTTTAACCTAGCTTCTTTGCGATTGACTTTTCAGATTTTGCACCCTCTCTAAATCCCGTTTAACTTCAAAAATCAACTCCCGATTTTTAGGATCGGTAGTCAAGGCTTTATTGAGATAGATTTCCGCTTCACGCAATTTACCAACTAAAATTAATTCACTACTCCATCGATGGTAAGTCACCGCTTTCCAATGAATTACTTCGGGAGAATTAGGAAACCGCTCACTCATGCCCTCAACTACGGCGATCGCCACAATATATTTTTTTTGTTTGAGTAAATCTTGCACCCGCCGCAGCATATCCAACTTTAATTTCAGTTCAGGGTCACTATTAATGGGATCAACTTGATTATTGACCTGCTTTACCTCAACCTTGACTTTAGGCTGAGCTTTAGGAGTCTTCGGCGACTCCGATGTTTTTTTAGTAGTTGTTTGAATAGGTGTTGTTGCCGCAGGCGATCGCCAAACAGTAGAGCCGTAACTACTTGCCGCCGCCGCGCTAGAACCATCACTCTTATCCGCATCCTTAAGCATTTTGTAAGCCTCCTGCACCAACCGAAACTTATCGGTTGCCGATGGATCATCTTGATTTACATCGGGATGGTACTTTCTGGCAAGACGACGATACGCAACTTTAATGTCATCTAAAGTTGCATTGCGGGGAATTCCTAAAAGTCGATAGCATTCAGATATATGCATGAAGAAAATAATTAAGCAGGCTTTGTGCGAATCGAATACTTGCCATTAACAGTAGTGCGCGAACCGTTATTTGCCTCCACAAGCTTAATGTACTTATTTAAAGCTTCCTCTTTGGTGGCATGTTCTGAAATTACATGGACTTTACGACTGCCAGAGAGTTCGAGTACAACTTGATGCATGGGTAAATAACTAGAAATCAGCCTTAAAACAGTAGGAACAGTCTAGCAAATATATCACCAATACAACGCTTTGATCTCTATAAAATCACAATACAGGGCTTTGCGATCGGACCTAAGTACTTCCTTCTGATTGCTATATAGTTGCGAGAGGCGCACCCGCAGGGTGCGCCTCTCACATTGCGGATTGCTATAGATAAGTTATTTGGCTCATCAACCATAGATAGTGATGAATGATAAAATTTGGAATCGTTTCTGATGATACAAAATGTCTATCGTAAAAAGGTGTGTGGCTGAGTTTATAGGTACTTTTTGGCTCGTGTTTGGTGGTTGCGGTAGTGCTGTATTTGCCGCCGCTTTTCCTGAAGCGAGTAATGCTCTTGGAATCGGCTTTGTCGGTGTTTCTTTTGCCTTTGGGTTAACTGTGATGACGATGGCTTATGCGATCGGGCATATTTCGGGATGTCATCTTAACCCAGCCGTATCGATTGGACTATGGTCTGGCAAGCGCTTTCCTGCCTCGGAGCTATTTCCCTACATTGGTTCTCAAATATTTGGCGGTGTGGCTGGCGCTGGAGTTTTGTTATTGATTGCTAGTCAGAAGCCTGGGTTTGCACTTGCAGCGAATAGCTTAGCAGTTAATGGTTTTGGCGAATTATCCCCTGGTGGCTACGGTTTACTGGCAGGATTTCTGGCTGAGTTTGTGTTGACCTTCATGTTTTTGATGATTATTTTAGGCTCCACCGATCGCCGTGCGCCTCAAGGATTTGCCCCGATCGCGATCGGGCTAGGATTAACATTGATCCATTTGATTGGGATTCCCGTTACCAATGTTTCCGTCAATCCTGCGCGTAGTTTTGGTCCTGCACTTTTTGTCGGTGGGGCAGCCCTGTCACAAGTTTGGCTGTTCTTTGTCGCGCCAATTTTAGGGGCGATCGCCGCAGGATTTTTGTATACTTACCTATTTCAAGAATCAACCTTGACTGATGTTCAATAATTAAAAAAAAGGCGACGCTATGCGTCGCCTTTTTTATTCTTTAGCGCTTAGCAAACTTTTTGGTGAGCTTGCGTAAACGAATCGACTCAGGAGTGACTTCAAGGATTTCATCGGGACCAATGTACTCTAGCGCCCGTTCGAGACTCATCTCGATTGGTGCTTGTAACTGCACGATGTCATCGGCTCCAGCCGCACGCATGTTAGTAAGCTGCTTGCTCTTACATACGTTCAATTCCATGTCTTGAGGACGATTGTTTTCGCCAATAATCATGCCCTTATAAACCTTAGTACCTGGTTTAATAAAGAACACGCCGCGATCTTCAGCATTTTTGAGTGAGAACTCAGTGGCTGTACCTTCTTCAAAGGAGATCAATACACCGTTACGACGAGCGCTAATTTCACCAGCCGAAGGACGGTAATCAAGGAAGCTGTGATTCATGATGCCCGCGCCACGAGTAGCACGCATGAAGTCGCCACGGAAACCGATTAGTCCCCGCGCAGGAACAACAAACTCTAGCTGAGAACGACCAGTGCTGGACATTTGCATATCGACCATTTCGGCGCGACGTTGACCGAGGCGTTCGATACAACCGCCAACAGCATCTTCAGGAACGTCAAGAACAAGAACTTCGTAAGGTTCGCACTGTTTGCCGTTGAGTTCACGGTAAATAACTTGAGGCTGCGTAACTTGGAATTCGTAACCTTCGCGGCGCATGGTTTCGATCAAAATACCAAGGTGCAATTCACCGCGTCCTGCCACTGCAAAGCGATCGGGGAATTCGGGATTTTCTTGAACGCGCAATGCGACGTTGGTTTCCAATTCGCGCATCAGGCGATCGCGTACTTGACGAGTAGTAACTAATTTGCCTTCTTGACCGACAAAGGGCGAGTCATTAACACAGAAAGTCATCTGCAAAGTGGGTTCGTCCACCTTGATCATCGGCAGTGCTGATGGCTCATTAGGACAAGTAATCGTTTCGCCGATGTTAGCAGTCGCAAACCCTGAAACCGCCACGATATTTCCTGCGGAAGAGCTTTGCAATTCAACCCGCTTCAGCCCGTCAAAGCCCAAGAGTTTGGTGATTTTGCCTTTGACAATCGAGCCATCACCCGAAATCAATGCTGCTTGTTGACCAGAGGTAATCGTACCGTTGTGAATCTTGCCGATCACAATCCGACCGAGATATTCGGAATAGTCAAGGGTGGTAACTTGCAACTGTAAGGGCTTTTCAGGATCGCCAACTGGTGGTGATACATGGTGCAGAACTGCCTCAAACAGAGGCTTCATATCTACGCTTTCATCTTCTAATTTTTCCTTAGCAAATCCACCCATACCTGAAGCAAATAGGTAGGGGAAATCACATTGATCGTCATCTGCACCAAGTTCAAGGAACAGGTCAAGGACTTTACTGACGGCAACATGGGGATCAGCAAATTCGCGATCGATCTTGTTGATCACGACCATTGGACGTAAGCCTTTTTCTAGGGCTTTTTTGAGTACAAAGCGAGTTTGGGGCATAGGACCTTCGTTGGCATCAACGATTAGTAGGCAGCCTTCGACCATGCCAAGTACGCGCTCAACTTCACCACCGAAGTCAGCGTGTCCAGGGGTGTCAACAATGTTGATTAGCGTATCTTTATATTTGACGGCAGTATTTTTTGAAAGGATGGTAATGCCGCGCTCGCGCTCTAGATCGTTGGAGTCCATTACGCATTCGACAAGGGCTTCACCTTCGCGAAAAGCGCCTGATTGTCTGAGGAGAGCGTCTACTAGAGTGGTTTTGCCGTGATCGACGTGGGCGATGATGGCGACATTGCGGATAGGGAGAGACATGGGTGATGTATCGAGTTGATCGAAAAACTTATTATTTCTTTATCTATTATGCTTGAGTTTGTCAAAAAACTTTGTGTTTATGCCTACGTTGCAATTAAAGGCTGAACACGGATTACACAGATTTAGGGATTACACAGATTTTTTGGAAAATATTAAGAGGGCTGGGATACAAAGTATCCCAGCCCTCTTGAAAAAATCCGTGAAATCCAATAATCCGTTTAATCCGTGTTCTGCATTTTAAAGGGGGCTTAGTCCACTCTGTTGAAGTAAGTTAAATGAGTCTTTGAAAATCATGACTACGCCTAAGCCAAGCAGTAGAACTAATCCCCCCTGCATGACATTATTTTGTAACTCTTCGGGCAATGGCTTACCGCCGCGCAAAGCCTCGATCGCTAAAAATACTAACTGACCACCATCAAGGGCTGGCAAAGGCAAGATATTAATAATCGCAAGGTTAATGCTAATAATCGCGGTGAAATCAAACAGCGCCGCCGCATCGGACTTGACTAATTCCGAACCCATTGCCACGATCGCTACAGGACCCGAAAGTTGACCCGCCGTAGTTTGGAAATTAGTAGCAAGTTTAATTAAGCCTTGAACTGTCATCACTACCAGTCTTTCAAAGCTTTGTGCAGCACTATCAAATGCTTCACCAAGGTTATGCACAGCGCGGCGGTGAGGTTTACCTGTAAAGTCCAGTCTCACGCCGATTTTACCTTTCCCTGCTTCGCCTTCTGGCAGAAGTGACATTGAAATATTTTTACCATTGCGATCGACGATTAAATCTACAGATTGGTTGGCATTTTTAGCAATTAAGGTTTGAAAGCGATCGAGTGTAGTTAAGCCAGTGTCAAATTTGATGCCATTTGCCGATAAGACGATATCACCTGCTTGTAAACCTGCCACGGCTGCGGGAGCATTGGGTTCAAGAATTTTAGTGATTTTCACCCCTGCTTGATCGACCGTGCCGATGCCGACACTGAGGGTCATCACTAATAAAACTAAGTAAGCAAAGACAAAATTAGCAATCACACCTGCGCTAATGACGATCGCTCGATCCAAAATCGGTCGATTTTTCATTAAGTTGGGATCGTTAGCAGGAATGTCGCTTTCTTCGTCATCATCAGGAAAGCCCACATAACCACCAAGGGGAATCGCCCGCAGCGCATATTCTGTCTGCTTACCCTGATATTTCCACAGTACAGGTCCAAACCCAATCGAAAATCGATTTACATGAATACCTTGAACACGCGCTGCCATAAAGTGTCCAAGTTCATGTACCAAAATCAGAATCGCCAGAACCGCGATCGCGGGCAATGCAGACATAAGCTTCGCTCTGAAAAACTCTAAAAAAACTTTATATATTAAATGTTAGCTGCAATACACAAATATTGCTTGGTTGGCGATTCTAACACAAGGAAATTCTAAGAAATTAGAATAACTCAGTAAGCATCCTTACCATGGCTGACACTTAGCACTAATACAATTAGCTCTCTATCCTTAATTTCATAGATGATGCGATAATCCCCGACTCTGACACGATAGTTTTTTTCGTATCCTTTAAGTTTTTTGATCCCACTCGGACGAGGATCTTCGGCTATCTGTTTCAAAACCAAAATAATCTTAGTTCGTTCGGTTTGGATTAAGTTTTCTAATTGTTTTTGAACTGGTTTAGGGACGATAACCGTATACTTCATGTCTGAGAGATCTCGTATTGATCAAGAGTTACATATTCACCTAAGTGATAAGCAGTTTGGGATGCGATCATACTTTTTTGTTCTTCTAGGGTGACTTCTTCTGTGTGTCGAATTTTGATGAACAATAAAAAATCAAGTACTTCATCTAAAAGTACTTCTGGAAAATGGTCGATTTCATTAATCAATTGCTCTTTGACTGTCATTATTCCTACTCCATTGACTCTAATTTTTTAATCACCTCTGAAGGCAGATCTAAATATATCTGCAATTTCTTCATTATATCTGCAATTTCTTCATCATTTAAACCGCGCTGTCGTAGCTTTGTGGCTATGTTTATGGTAGGTTTAATTTTAACTAAATAAGAAAAAAGCATGAATTCTAAAATTGACTTTACACGCCTTAAATGGACTAAAAATGTTAACAACCCTGATGTATGGGTATATCGGCATGACTATATTCATTATCCTTACTTAGTGCCAGAGTTTGATCTGCACTGGGCTAAAGGAGAAGAGGCAAACTGTGGCAAACCACAAGCAGGTGATCTAATTCTGCTTCGCCAGCGTACAAAAGTGACTCACTTGGTTATGACTTTGGATGACCAGATTGGGAATGTTCCAAATCCTACCCATCCGCTTATTCGCCGTGTTCAAGTATTGTGGATGGCACATGAACCTTTGCATACACAAGATAGTCAGATTTGGGATAATGAACCCAGTCAAAATGATGTTTTTGGGTTTAATGTTCGTTTAGAAGGTGGCGATGTTGTGTTGCTAGAAAACATTCAAGCTTTGAATGAAACTTTCAAAGATCAAGGTGGGCTTGCTGCATTTCAGAAGCGTGTGGCTGAGAAATTGGGTTTGAGGGTGGATGTTTGAATTGTTGGAGTAAGCGATCGCGGTCATCAAAATCTAAACAAAAGAACCCGCGATCGCCATTTTTTTCCTGACCATCCCAAAACGGGGTGAAATCCGAATAACGACAAAGGTTAGCGGTGATTAGATATCAGTACAATATGATGAGAGTAAATCGTAAACATAAATCATGATCCCAACCGTAATCGAACAGTCTGGTCGTGGCGAAAGAGCCTTTGACATTTTTTCGCGTCTGCTGCGGGAGCGGATCGTATTTTTGGGACAACAGGTTGATGACAGTATCGCTAGCATCATCGTTGCTCAGTTGCTTTTCCTTGAGGCTGACGATCCCGAAAAAGATATTTTTCTATACATCAATTCCCCTGGTGGTTCTGTGACCGCAGGGATGGCGATTTATGACACGATGCAACATATTCGCCCTGATGTTTCGACAATTTGTGTAGGCTTAGCGGCAAGTATGGGAGCTTTTTTGCTCACAGGTGGCGCACAGGGAAAGAGGCTTTCCTTGCCACATACGCGCATTATGATTCACCAACCCCTCGGTGGCGCACAGGGACAGGCGACCGATATTGAAATTCAAGCGAAGGAAATTTTGTATCACAAGAGTCGTCTCAATCAGTTGATGGCTTTCCATACGGGACAACCAATTGATCGCATTGCTGAGGACACCGATCGCGATTTCTTCATGGCTCCGACGGAAGCAAAGGCTTATGGACTGATTGATGAAGTCGTTACTCAGCGCCCAAGACTGGAAATTGCGGCATAATTTCTTGATAATTTCAAATAAGCAAGAAAGGTTAGAGAACTAGCCTTCTTGTTTATTTGCGTTATCTTGTGTTTAGCGAGATTCGCTCTTTACTACTTCTAAGCAACTATTTGATAAATTACTGGACGGTAACGGGGCTTGGGAATGTTTTTGTTCTCTGCCTTTGCTGCTTCTAGCCATGCAGTTTTGGCAAGAATTACTTCATTGAGTGCCTGCTGTGGAGTTTCTGCGATCGCACTCACATATTTCAAGTCAGGGATATCGGCGATATAGGCTTCGTCTTCTTCGCCGTAGAAAATATTGATGTGATAGTCTTTCATGGCGTATTTAGTATCTCTATAACTTTAGCGATCGCCTGATTTGTCTTGATAGATTTGAGATGTCCCGCAATGGATAAAATAATCGACTGATCGGCGGTAAATATACGATTTGGTCTAATATTGCTGGGTTTGTTTAAGCTGCCTGTCTCAAAGTCGTTGTTATTAATGGTTACTGCGTAGGCATCTGTAAGATTTTGGCTGGTAATCTGACACAAGATCAGATCGTCACCGCGTAAGGTTGCGATTACTAAGGCTGGGCGGCGTTTGCTTTGCGATAGATCAGAGAATGGGAAAGGGACAATCACGATATCTCCTTTTACAAATCTTGCCATGCTTCATCTTCCTCTGGGCTAAGCCAGTCTTTTGCTAGGGATGATTCGCTCATCATGGTAATTTCTAGTTTTTCTTGTTGGTATTGAGATTTGAGGGATAGTAAAAATTCTAGTACTTGTTCTAATAATGGTTCAGGTGCTTGTTCGATTTCATGAGCGATCGCTTCTTTGGTATTCATTTTATTTCTCTTATCTTGCGTTTACGATGTCACCCAGTTTTCGAGTTCAAGCCCTTGAACTCGATTAAATTCTTTGGTGTTGTTGGTGACTAGGGTTAGGTTTAGACTCAAGGCATGAGCCGCTATGAGCAAGTCCATTGCGCCAATGATTCTGCCCGATCGCTCTAGGGTTGCGCGAATGTTTCCGTAAATGGTTGCGGCTTGTTCGTCAAACTGGACGATTTCTAATGGAATTAGGAATTGGTTAAGAGCGGCGCGATTGCGATCGGGAAATTGACTTTTGGCGGCTCCATATTCTAGTTCAGCTACGGTGATGGATGAGATGCCAATGTCAAACGGGGCGATGGTTTGAAATTTTTCTAAAACGTCTTTGGGCTTGCGTTTGATGATGTAAATGCAAGTATTGGTGTCGAGCATATATCTCATGAGAATAGTTCCTCTCTTTCTTGTAATGGAGGTTGCTCTCTAGTTTCCATGAAGTCATCTGAGAAGAGATCGAGGCTATTCCAGAGAGTTTGCCAAGGGTTATTCTTTGGGATGAGAATAATTGTATTACCAACTTTTTTGATATAGACTTCTTCGCCGACTAGTTGAAAGCCGTCTGGCAATATGGCTAGTTGTTCGTTGCCTTGCATTCTGAGTTTGGCGGTGTTCATGGGTTTGTCCTACTAGTGGAACTTTATCTCAATCTCTGAAAACTTAAAAATAAAGTGAGTGGTTAATAATTATCTAAAACCATATTTTTGTTCTCTCTTTCTAAAAGCTTCTTTCCCGCCTTCGAGTACGTCACATATTTTGGATCTAATTTCCTGATTTTCAAGTGAGCCACTAACATATGACAATTTTTCAGAATCATTTTTTGCAACGATTACTTGTTCTGTATCAGCATTTATGACTAGATTTGCATTGTGAGTAGCGATGATAACCTGTCTATATTTCTTTATTGTTGTAAATATTGGGACGAGCTTTTTCATTATGAAATCGTTATCTAGATCGTCTTCTGGTTGATCAATAATTATCGGATCAAAGAAAGATTCAGTTGCTAATTTCAAGCATAGGTAAAGAGTACCTCTCTGACCTATAGAAAGTTCTTCTGGACTTTTTCCATCATATTTAATTCTAGCGATAACTTTGAGATAATCCTCTCTCTTAGAATCCGAGAAAAGAACTTCTAAAAATCCATCGACTGTATTAAAATAATCTTCTTGTTCTATGAACTGTTCTAGAGTCAAAGGCTCTTCACCATTGCACTTAATTATAGGCTTATTCTCAATAAGCGATTTATAAGAATCATAGCTATCAATTGGGATCGTTTGCTTGATTTTATCTAACGAGGTTAATTGATTGTTTGATCTAAACTTGTTGCCATTCAAGCTAGAACGCATTTTCTTATATAATTCGTCTTTGTTAAAGTATATTTCTCCATAAATATCAATAGAAGTAAGCAGATTGTTGATTAAGTCTTTTTTCTGCTCATCTAAATCATTGCTACATTCACGCTTATCATTCCATCTATCATTGATATGGTTAATCAATTCTTTCATCTGTGTGTCTAGATGATTAGCAAATAAGTCCCTTCTAGCGATGAGAGATTCTAAGGTGTTTTGTTGTTTATTAATTTGACGAATAGTTTCCTGATCTAATTCAATTTTAGAACGAAATTCTTTGACTTTTTGTAATAAGGTAGTAGGATCACCCTCAATTTGCTCTTCTTCCAGATCCTTTTGGATTTGAGCATTACTAGATTTTAGAATTTCCATTCTTAGGTTTAACGCTGATAATGCAGTTTCGACACTCTCAATCTGAGGCTCAAAGCTTATAGAAGGTACAGAAGAGCCAGTCTCATGATTGACAGAATCAATTTCATTATTTAGTTCTACAACAAATTTATTTAACTTGGATTTAAGATTATTTAGAGTTGCAAGGTGTTTTTCATTGGACTTAATCGAAGAAATATTATTAGCATAGGTGTCAAGCTTTTGCTTGTTACTTTCTGTAGTTATAGTTGAAATAATTTGATTGAGTCTATCAATATTTGACTGACTGCGATTTTTGTCATGTTTGGTCAGCCACTCTTTACTTTCTTTGATTTGCAGCAATATATTATCTATGCTCTCTCCATCATGAATAAATTCATCGAAAGACAGTGAAATTCCTAGCATATCTAAGATTGCTTCGCTAAGAAGTTCTGGATCTTTAACTTTGTCCTGAACTTCTCTTTGATGAACGTGAAGATAAATAAGCTCAGATTTATCACCAATCTTAAATTCTTGAACATCTCCATCGTTTTTTGTATAGCCTACTGTAAAGCCTTCCTGCATAGATATTTCTTTGTCTTCACTTGCATATCTATATTCATTTCTACGTTGGAAGGTTTTTGCGATCGCATCTAACAAAATACTTTTACCTGATCCTCGTCCACCAATAATAGCTACTAGACCAGAGTTAAGTTCTAAGTTTGTAGAAGAAAATTGTATTTTTTTCTCAGGAGATTGTGGAAATATCTTCCCTTCTTGAATCTCAATCTTTGAAAAATATGGCTTTGGAAATTCAATACAAGGATTATTAAGTTGAATGCGTACCCTTTCTGAAGGATCATACATAGTATATTTTAGTCCTTCAAAAGTTGGATCAGCTTTAATCCACGTCACTTTATTACTTGGATAAACACCATAGTCGTCTAATTTATGGGCATCACTTCCTGAAACTACTGGCTTTGGAGCGCCTCCCAGAGCATGTATAAAGTTGTCTATAAAAGACTCATTGCTAGTATCCTTATTCCCTAAGAAGAGTGCAATATTTTTATCTCCTCTCACCTCAAACATATCTGATGATTTCATAAAAAAATCTGCGTCACTTGGATGCTTTTTCCAATCTAGTCCTGCAAAGCCATCAGACGTATCATGTGGAAGAATAATTAAACAGGCTTCATTAGAAAAACATCTTTTAGCTTCTTGAAGACAACTTTGAGTAACTTTAGCTGTCTTGCTGCCCAATTCAAGGCATTTAGTAGGATTTTCAAGATCCTCTTTATTAAACCCATGAAGCTGCGCTTTACTTATATCTAAACTTTTAGCAAATTCAATAAGTGCCTCGTTAGACAAAGATCGCTCTCTTTCTCCTATTCGTAATTTTAATTGAGATTTAAAGTCAGACAACTCTTGGAATGATAATTTATTGGACAATAAAGCATGTATATTTAATCTAAAAGAAACTGGAGCTTCAATTCTTAATTCCATCCCAGGGAGAATAGTTTTATGACACACTACATCTGGATTATTCTCTAAGAACTTAACTATCTCAATATAACCATCAAAAGTCCAGTAATCCATAATGCCAAACACCTTGACATCAGATTGATTGATTTTCTCTATAAGTTTTTTAATGACTTCATTCTTGTCATCGTCTGTCATTTCATAAAACCGTTTTCCGCCATTCCAATGAAATGACATGGGGGTATGAATGTGCAAATCCCACTTTCTCCATTCAGAACCTTTTAAAAATGTCACTTTTATTTTTTCCTTTATAATCTAGATTGATGGTCGAACTTATTTACTTGGATAGATCTATGATATAGAACTTTCGATCTTTACGAGTCATTGATATCTCATACATGGCGGCGAATGCTCTTAAAAGAAGCTACATCGCCATTTTCAAAATCTTGCAAAGCCTCTTGAAAATCCTCCTTAAAATTAGGAATACTCAACAACTCCTCTGTTGCATCATTGCTTTCTCTTTCATCGAGATAAGCCATGAAGTCAGCCGCCACCCGCAACCTCTCAGGTGACAACCTTTGTAAAATCGCCTCAATTTTCTGCACAGTATAAAGATTTTCAGCAACAGCTTCCATGTGAATCACCCGAAAAATATACTACAAACATCTTACAAGAAATCTAGCTAACTCGGTTTAACTGTTACTGTCAGTTTTAGCCCCAAACTATCCAACTACGCCGCTAACTCATACACCGATTGACTTTTATCACTTGCGCCAAAATCTTTCACCCATTTGCGATCGCCTTCAAACATTTTGGATACCAATAGGAAAGTTCTCATCAAAAATTTGTTCGATAGAATAGGGACACTCTTTCGGTAAATCCTTGGGTTTAAGGCGAGTTTCTTTTTCAGCCAAAACTAAAGACAACTCGAAGCCATCAGCGATCCCTCCGATAGATAAGATTTTAAGCTAGGGTTTTTGCGAATTAATTTTTTTATTTGAATTCTCTGCTCCTTGATCGTCAGCCGCCAACTTTTACCGCGCAACCTCGGCTGCAAATCCCACTTAATCAAATGCCCCAATAAAATTGCTAACCGATTTTCCAACTCAGATCTTTTTTGACTCCCCAAGGATTCAATTTCCTCAGCTAAATTTTCTATGTCTAAGCCATCCCATTTACCTAAACGTAAACGCTCTACCTGCTCAATCGTCCAACGATAAAAATCAGAATCATATAGTAGTGTTGATGTCATAAAAATCACCGCATTAATCAAAATTAAAACTGCCCATAGTGACCGCCGATCGCAAAAATATAAACGTACTTGTCATCAAATTTATAAACAAGACGATCTTTTTAAGAAATGCTTCTAGACCACAAACCTGACAAATTATGCTTCAACGGCTCAGGCTTTCCCGTCCCCTTAGTAGGATCTTCCCTCAAAATTTCCTTGAGCAGTTTACAAAGGCTCTTATGCAGATTTTTGTCCGTTTGCCTTAGTTCCTCATAAACTTCCCAAGTATCACCCTCAAAGACTAAGTATCTCATTTAGCTCTTCCTGATGGGGGCAGTAGCCTTGATTTTGGGCATAGGTAGCCATAGAACGAGATATCTGTTGCATTAGGTTACTATTTTGCAAAACAAACAAAGTTTCCTGCTGCTGTTCCCAATCTTCAGCGCTGACCACAACAAAATCTTCCCCATCTTGGCTTGTAATTTTGAGGGGAATATGCTGTTGAATTACCTGCTTTACAAATGCTTGTAGATTATTTGTAAATTGGTTCATGGAGATAGAGGTCACTTTTTTCTCCGCGATCGCCTAGTTTAGTTTGAAATTTAGCTTAATTGTAACGTGATCGAGAAATAAAAAGAAATGCTAAAATTGTCAAGAATGGTATTGGTCAATTAAAGCGCGATCAACCTATTTGCATCTTTTTTGTCAGCCTGAAATGGTCATTTCAACACCTATCACTAATTAGCTGACCAATGCCGACTTTTAAAGATATTTTTTAATTATAGCGATCGCCATACATAATCTCAGGCTCGATGCGATCGCTGAAAATGCTAACGTATTAAGAGAAATTTACAATTGACCAAGCCCTGTTTTTAATGGCTTATTCCTGATGGCTAAATGTGTAATTAACCGCCGAGCCGAATTTTCTGCTAGTCATCGCTATTGGCTACCCGAAATCCCAGACGCAGAAAACCTTGCTAAATTTGGAGCCTGTACCAACTTTCCACCCCACGGGCATAACTACGTTTTGTATGTGGGGATGGAGGGGGAGATCGACCATACTGGCATGGTGCTAAATCTCTCCGATGTCAAGCACACGATCGCCCGTGAAGTCACCACCCAACTTAATTTTTCCTATCTAAATCAAGCATGGGAAGAATTTCAACAAACCTTACCCACTACTGAAAATATTGCCCGCGTAATTTGGCAGCGACTTGAATCACACCTGCCATTGGTCAATATCCGTTTATACAAACATCCTGAACTTTGGGCTGAATACAAAGGTAACGACATGCAAGCATATTTAACGATTAGTACTCATTTTTCCGCCGCCCATCGCCTCGCCCTCGACTCTCTCTCCCTCGAAGAGAATACTGAAATTTATGGCAAGTGCGCCCGTGTGCATGGACATGGACATAACTATCATTTAGAAGTATCGATCGCTGGCGATATTGATCCGCGCACAGGCATGATTGCCGATTTAAGCGAATTTCAAAAAGCCCTTGATCAATATGTGCTTGATCCAATGGATCACACCTTTTTAAATAAAGATATTCCTTATTTTGCTGAAGTCGTGCCAACTGCCGAAAATATTGCTGTCTATGTGCAGAAGGTACTTACTCAACCAATTCGTGAGATTGGGGCAAAGTTGCACAGCATCAAATTGATCGAAAGTCCTAATAACTCCTGTGAAGTTTACGGGGAATATCAACTCTCAGATATAGCCCATTCATTGGAAGAGGCGCTTGCCAAGTCAGCTTAAAATATACATGCAGCAAGGGGCTTAAGCCCCTTGTTTATAGCTTTAAAACTCCAAACACCAGCATTCATGCTGTATACAAATGATCGCTATGATCGCTATACATGATTAATGTTCACTGAAGTAATATTCAACGGGGTTAACACATGTCTATGTACCAAGTTTTGGAAAACACAGATCGCAGTCGAGCTATCAAAACCAACATCGAGCAGGACAAAAAACTTACGGCGAGTCTCAATACCTACTTAAAATTTGCTATCGATCCATATACCATTGGCTTACTTGAGAGTGAATTTACCCAAGAGGTGATCACAATTAGGGCTACTGACATTAACCCAGTCCCCAACAAGCCATCCTGTATTTTGGGAATTCTCAGCCGTCGTCGTCAGGTATATTGGGCGGTTGATTTAGCTATGTTATTGGGATTACAACGATTAGATCAACATATTGGACTTTACGAAGTTATTATTGTGAGGGTACAAGAAAGAGCGCTTGCTCTGGTTGTACCAACTATCCTTGGGGTTGTAAATATCCCAAGAGATCGCCATGAAAGCGATTCTGCATTGACCCCAGCAACCCTAAAACCATATCTTTCAGGATATGTTAATGAGGGTGGGGAAATTACTTACTTATTTCGCGCTGATAGTATTTTGCGATCGGCGATCTTGCATTCATAAGATCTTGAATTTATAGCTCTTGCATTCACAAATATTGCATTTACAAATGTTGCATTCATAGCAACGGTACATACATATTCACTAAAATCTATGGAATCTAGCCGAAATGTTCTCCTTGAATTTGTTTATAGGGAGGCAAACACTCAAATCCAAGGCTTAGGTGCTGGTATTAGAGCTAACTATAATATCAATGAGGTAGTTGCCTATGCCTTAAATCGATTACCAGCCAAGTTTGCCTCCACAGACGAAGCTTTGTCGATAAAGAAACAGGAATGTATGGAAATCCAACCTGACATAACCAAAAATATTCGGCAAGCTCTCATCGCTGTCAGAAGAGATCCATTACGACAGCATCAACCCCTTGAGGATGTTGATTTAGCCAACGCTCCCTATTCTCTACTCAATGTGCAGACCCTATTGGGCTGGGAATGTTTGATGTGGGCTGATTTGCCAAAGGCTTTAGAAAATGCGCTGGAAGATGCGATCGCTAAATATAATTCGGGGAGCGGATCGCCCCTTACAAGTAAATATGGCTCTTTAGGGCGCAGTCGTATGCAATCGCAAATGTATCTGAGCAAGGCTGCGCCAAAACGGAGTATAGCCAATGAATTAAGGCAGACCGAACATGATATTTATATGCTCGAATCTAATCAGCTAGTACATTCGTTAGAGAGACTAGTTATAAAGATGGCGCAAAATCGGGCGCAAAATTTTCAGCCCGCCGAACTAAAATTTATTCGTTTAGAAGATGTATTAGCAAAATCATTAAATCGCTTACCGCCTCTATATGCCACATCTGCGAAAGGACTTGGACATTTACGTCATTATGCCCAAATGAATATTGGTTCTGAAGTTAGCATTATTGTCTATGAATCGATGCTAGAGACTCGCAATGAAAATTTCCAGAAAATGGACAATTTAATGTTCTATCAGTTTCGGCGTGAGCGTGAGCAAGCGATCGCTAAAGTTAGTAAGTTACTATTTAATCGAGAAGTAACTTGGCAAAATTTGAATGAAGTGGTGTCAGCATCTTTAGAGATGGCTAAATCTGGCAAGGTTTGTTGGGAACGCGCTGTTAATGCCAACTAAATGCCAACTAAATGCATAATTAACAAAAAAGATGACGCAAAGCGTCATCTTTTTTGTTAATTATGCATCGTAAACGATTTCCATAACTTCAATTTCTTGCTTAGTTCCCACAAAAGGATTGTCCTCTGTGAGAAATAACATACAGTGACATTCTTTGCGTTCACGCATTGGCACACAGGGACAGTTCCAGTATGTGTCTTTGACTTCGGCTTCCTTATCTTCGTAGTAGCGACAAGGACAGAGGGGAGAACCGAGATCATCTTTATGTTTGGCTAAGCCTTCAATAACGGCATTGGTTACGCTAGGATCGGCACAAAAGAATGTGCCAGTGTTTTTTGCGTATTTTTCAGAAAACTTTCGCATTGCCTCGAAACTTTTAGAGGAAGCTTTATTTTTCCCACGATCTGATTCTGGGGTAAGGGACATAAGCTAAGAAAATTGCAAAGAAACGGCTAATTATTACCTATAGCACGAAACTGCTACAGTGCCTTATTTTTCGACATGTCGCTATAATTGCATATGGCAACAAAACAATGACAAAACATGACAGACAAGGGGTTTAAGCCCCTTGTTCCTAAACTTGTTTATAAACTTATTAATAAATTTTTCCCATGCAAAAAAAACGAGTTCTATCTGGCGTACAACCAACTGGTAATCTCCATATTGGCAACTATTTGGGGGCAATTCGCAACTGGGTAGAAACTCAGGCTGATTACGAAAATTTCTTCTGTGTTGTCGATCTCCACGCGATTACGGTTCCCCACGATCCGAAAACTTTGGCTAGCAATACTCGTGATATTGCGGCGTTATACATAGCCTGTGGCATCGACCCAGAGGTTTCGACGATTTTTGTGCAGTCCCATGTGTCCGCCCATGCGGAATTAACATGGCTACTCAATTGCATCACGCCGCTTAATTGGCTGGAACGGATGATCCAATTTAAGGAGAAGGCTGTCAAACAGGGCGAAAATGTGGGGGTGGGGCTGCTGGACTATCCTGTGTTAATGGCGGCGGATATTTTACTATATCAAGCGGATTTAGTTCCTGTTGGTGAAGATCAAAAGCAGCATTTGGAACTGACGCGGGATATTGCGGGAAGTTTTAACGATCGCTTTGTATCTGTGTTTAAAATTCCTGAGCCATTGATTCGTAAAGAGGGGGCGCGGGTAATGAGCCTCACCGATGGTACTAAAAAAATGTCTAAATCCGATCCTTCAGAAATGAGTCGGATTCATTTGCTAGATAAGCCCGATGAGATTGCGAAAAAAATTAAGAAGTGTAAAACCGATGCGGTGCGTGAGTTGGCTTTTGATGATAGCGATCGCCCTGAAGCCAATAATTTAATCGGTCTATACGCAATCTTTGCGAATAAAACTAAGGATCAAGTCCAAGCCGAAGCGGCAACATGGCGAGGTTGGGGCGATTTTAAGACTGTCTTGACTGATGCGGCGATCGCGCATCTTGAGCCGATCCAAGCTAAATATGATGAAGTTGTCAAAGAGTCAGGCTATCTTGAGCGAGTATTGCATGATGGTCGGGAAAAGGCTGCGGAGACCGCTTTTAAAACTCTAAATATGGTTAAAGACGCAATGGGCTACTTACCACCTTTATAGGTTTTAAAGTCAATATATAAAACCTCAAGAAGCTGATTTGCATATGAACTGTACGAATCAGCTTTTTTGTCTTCAGACAAAATATTTATAAATCAATTCAATGAAGAAATCACCTATATGGGTGAAGAAAGATAGCTTTAATTAATGTGAAATTTGAATATGAATATTATTTTAACTCTGTCAATACTGTTGTCAAGAATGTTGTGACGGCTTTTCTCCAAATAAAATAAAACCAGTAATTTAGGATATTTTTTTGAAATTTGATAAATTTGCTCGAGTTTAAGCAAATATTTTCAAATTTGATTTGATATTTTGTTCAATATGTTTAAAAATGTACGAGAATGAATAAGCAGATGAATACAAACTAAAATCTTATTTCTTTGCAAAATTTCTCCTCTCTTTAGAGAGAAGTTTTTAACTTTGATACCTTGAAACTTCTGATAATCCTATGATAGACATATCAACCCCCTTAACAGGAAAAGCTCTTCTTCAAAAAGCTAAGGAGCTAAATAATTTACCTAAGCGCGAACAAGCCAAGAAATGTGGCTATTTCACTCGTGGGAAGGATGGTGTAGACCGCGTTAACTTGACAGAGTTTTATGAAGCGGTTCTTGCTGCAAGAGGATTTGCGATTAATCCTGAGCAGAATAAAGATGGACGTGGTCGCGAACCTACATTTAGAGTTAGTGTTCATAAAAATGGACAAATCGTCATCGGATCTACCTATACTCGATCAATGGGTTTGCAGGAAGGTGATGAGTTTGAAATCAAACTTGGTTATAAGCACATTCATTTGATTCAGCAGTCTGAAGATGACGAATAATCGATAAATATCTTTATTAAATAAATCTTAGGTTAATGGCAAAAAATTTGTTTTTAAGTACGGGTTTGATCTATTGACTTTGAAGGACTCGAAAAAAGATATTTAATAGAGATGTTTATTATCTTTGTTGATTGGAAAGACTAAAACTTTTGGGGTTGGGAAAATTTCTGACCTATTCCTGCAATGCTGAATTTAGGTCTTTATTACCTGAAGTGTCTTGATACTTCAGGTAATTACTGTTAAAGTCGTTGTCGATCGCTGAGCTTTATTTTTAAATCCTTATTTTTAAATCTTTTTAGGGCTTTGTCCATAGGTTTTCTTTGATATGCAACTAGTAGATACTCATGTACATATTAACTTCAAGGATTTTGATGGGGATCTTGGAGCCGTTCGCGATCGCTGGCTAGCTAATGGAGTAACGCGACTGGTACATTCCTGCGTTAGTCCTAATGAGTTTGAGCAAATTCAAGCGATCGCCGATCAATTTCCTGAAGTTAGTTTTGCGGTTGGTTTGCATCCCCTTGATAAAAACCTGAATCAAGTGGGTTGGAATCCTGAAATAGGCGATCGCATTAAATCCCTCGCAGTTAGTGATCAGAGGGTAGTGGCGATCGGCGAGACGGGTTTAGATTTTTTTAAATCCGATAGTAAAGATGCTCAAATCGAAGCGTTTAAATCGCAACTACGAACTGCGCGATCGCTAAATTTGCCAGTAATTATTCACTCTCGCGAAGCCTCAGTGACGACCCGTGAAGTTTTACAAGAAATCAATGCCGAATCCCCTGAAGAACGAATTCGCGGTGTAATGCATTGTTGGGCGGGAAATCCTGAACAAACCCAGTGGTTTGTGGATTTGGGAATGTATATCAGTTTTAGCGGTGTGGTCACGTTCAAAAATGCCCATGATTTACATGAGTCCGCCAAAATAGTGCCGAGCGATCGCCTGTTAGTGGAAACTGACTGCCCCTTTCTTGCACCGATCCCCAAGCGCGGCAAGCGGAATGAACCAGCCTATGTGTTGCATGTGGCGGAGAGCGTAGCCAAGTTAAGAGATGTTGAGCTAGCCACCCTAGCTTCAGAGACTACTAGCAATGCCTTTAAGCTGTTTTCATTGGCTTAGAACAATAACTAATGTAGTGGCAATTCATGTGTAGTGGCAATTCATGTGTAGTGGCAATTCATGAATTGCCACTACATTAAAATCGTGCTTTCAAGTCCTTTTGCGTAATTCCTATAAAAGCAAAAAAATCGGAGGCGTATAGCGTCGCCGATTTTTTTATGGCTTAGGATAAAATTAATTTATGCAAATATACTTAGATCATGGTGCTACTACCCCCGCAAGACCAGAAGTCATCGATCTGATGACCGAAATCATGCGATCGCAATGGGGCAACCCCTCTAGTCTCCATTGGTGGGGCGAACGTTCGACTATGGTAATTGAGCGATCGCGGTTACAAGTAGCCAGTTTGATTAACGCTGATCCCGAAGGAATTATCTTTACTTCAGGCGGAACTGAATCAGACAATATGGCTTTGATGGGAATTGCGCGGCAATATCAAAGACCACAGCACATGGTCATCTCATCAGTTGAGCATTCGGCAGTCCGATTACCAGCGCTGTATCTCGAACGCAATGGCTGGGAAATTACCTATTTACCCGTCGATCGCTATGGTCAAGTTTCACCCCAAGATTTGGCGCGATCGCTACGTCCAAATACGGTATTAGTCTCAATTATTACGGCGCAAAATGAAGTTGGCACAATTCAACCGATTGATAAACTAGGGCAGATTTGCCGCAGCGCTAATGTTCTATTTCACACCGATGCCGTCCAAGCGATCGGGAAGATGCCCATAGATGTCCAATCTTTACCGATTGATATGCTCTCGATGTCGGCGCATAAATTTTATGGCGTTCAGGGAATTGGCGCGATTTACATCAATCCATTAACTACCAATAAGCGATCGCTGATTCCCTTAATTCAAGGTGGTGGTCAAGAACGTGGCTACCGTTCGGGAACTGAATCTGTAGCAGCGATCGCGGCACTGGGATTAGCTGCGGAACTTGCGGAAAAGGAATTATCGATAGAATCGGCAAGACTCGTGAGATTACGCGATCGCTTATATACATTACTTGCAGATATTGCCGATCTTGTTCCTACTGGGGCAATGGGAACAGCGAGATTACCCCATCATCTTAGTTTTTATCACAAACATATTAACGGTCGTCGCCTTGTCCGTGAAATGAATTTGGCAGGTATTGCGATTAGTTCGGGTTCGGCTTGTAGTAGTGGAGCGATCGAGCCAAGTTCAATTTTGTTGAAGATGGGATATTCCGAAACTGATGCGAGAAATAGCATCCGCCTCACTCTTGGTAAGTCAACTACTGAGGCTGATATTGATTGGACATCAATGGTTATGCACCAGATTCTTAAATAAGATTATTTGCAACCTGCGTGATCACCTAAGTTATCTTTGATTAGTGGTCGATTATCAATAATTGTCATCAGAGTAACTCCTTAAATTATTAACTGATATTAGTTGGATCCCTCATCCCCAACCCCTTCTCCTGCGGGAGAAGGGGAGCAAAACTCATGCTATTCTCTTATTCTCCTCTCCTGCGGGAGAGGGGGATGGGGGAGGGGCTTACTCACGCGCATTAGAATTATGGGTTCTGCGTTCTAAGATTTCTTTGAGAACTAGTGTAACTACAGCAAGTAATGCAAGCAACACAGCAGCAGAATAGGCAACTTCTGTTTCGTACTGTTTATAAGTTTCTTCAACAAATAACGGTAAACTCTGAGTTTTACTTGCAATGTTTCCTGAGACTACGGATACTGCGCCAAATTCACCCATTGCTCTAGCATTGGTTAAAACTAATCCATAGAGCAGTCCCCAACGGATATTAGGAACAACTACTTTCCAGAAAATTTGCCAGTCACTAGCACCGAGAGTACGCGCTGCTTCTTCTTGGTCTGTTCCCATTTCGTCAAGGATAGGAATGACTTCGCGGGCAATAAAGGGCATACTCACAAATATGGTAGCGAGAAGCATCCCTGGGAAAGCGAATATGATTTTGATGTCATGGGATTCTAGCCACGAGCCGAACCAGCCAAGTCTGCCATATAACAAAACAATCATTAAACCAGCGACTACGGGTGAAATCGAGAATGGTAGATCGATGATGCTGAGTAAGAGAGCCTTCCCAGGGAATTTATTTCGGGCGATCGCCCAAGCTGCACTCAATCCAAAAATCGTATTTAGAGGTAAGGCAATTACCGCCAAACTTACAGTTAACTTGATTGCATTTTGAAAGTCTGGACGTTGTACGGCTGCCAATATGGGGCTGAAGCCTTTGCTAAAGGCAGTGACAAAAACGTTTGCCGCAGGAATTAGCAGCACTAGTCCCAAATAAATAAAAGAGATCGCAATTAAGATCGTCGGAACCCAACTTTTCTTTTTAGCAATTTTTGTGGGTTCAGGTAAATCATTTGGGCGATTACTTTGGCGATCAATTGTGCGATCGCCTACAGAAGAATCGAGATTAGCCATAGCGTTTACTCCATGCTTGTAATAAGTTAATGGCGAGTAAGCTCACAAAAGAGATGCCTAACATCACCGTTCCAATTACGGTTGCACCCACATAGTCATACTGCTCTAAGCGTTGGAAGATCAAAATTGGCGTAATCAGATCCTTAAATGGAGTATTAGAGGCAATAATTACAGTGGAGCCATATTCACCGACAGCGCGAGAAAAGCCGAGGGCAACTCCTGTCAAGATCGCAGGTGTGAGTGGCGGTAGAATCACCTGTATAAAGGTTTGGAATTGAGAAGCTCCCAGTGACCAAGCTGCTTCTTCAATTTCCTTCTCTAACTCGGTGAGTACGGGCTGAACTGTCCGCACAATGAATGGGAGAGATATAAACATCATCGCGATCCAAACTCCGATCCGAGTGAAAGCAACTTTGATGCCGAACGGGGCAACCATTGCTCCCAGCCAACCTTTTTCACTATAGACCGTTGCTAGGGTCAAACCTGCGACCGCAGTAGGCAGAGCAAAGGGTAAATCCACTACGGCTTCTAGGAACCTTTTGCCAAAGAAATCGTAACGTACTAAAACCCAAGCAATCAAAGTCCCGAATACGCCATTAACGGCGGCGGCGGCAAAGGCGGTCACAAAGGTAATTTCATAACTGGATAGGGCGAGTGGGCTGGTTGCTGTTTTCCAGAAGCTCTCGAATGGTTCACTGGCGGCTTTGGTTAGCAATGCAGTGATCGGCAAAATCAGCAAGAAGGCAAGGTAAGTAAAAGTAATTACCCATGTCCAAGGGATTTTACCGAGAAACTTTAGCCAAGGATGAGATTTTTGCTTTCGGTCAGGTATAGCGGAAGGTGTTGTTACCATGTTGTCTTTAATTTTCACAAAGCTCGTATTAAACTTATATTAATCTTGTGTCAAACAAGGGGCTTAAGCCCCTTGCTCATGGATAATCTAAATTTAGTCTCTAACGCTTAATTTTTGATTGAATTTGGTCAAAAGCCGCACCATCAGCAAAGAACTTTTTGTTGATCGCATCCCAACCACCAAGATCTTTAACAGTAGAGAGATCTTTTACTTTAGGGTATAACTCGGCAAATTGTTTTTCTTTTGCCACAGTCTCCTCCACAGGACGGAAACCGACCTTGGCAAATTCAGTTTGAGCTTCAGGTGTGTATAGGAATTTTACAAAAGCTTCAGCTACTTCTTTAGTTCCATGTTTGACAACATTCTTATCGACTACAGCGATCGGATTATCAATGGAGAAATTGACATCAGGAATAACGTAGTTAACCTTCTGTCCCTTTTGAGAGGCAAGAATAATCTCATTTTCATAGTTAATCAATGCATCGCCTTGACCTTGCTTAAAGAAAGCATCGGTTGCTTCTCTAGCGTCCTTCGTCAAAATTGGCACGTTTGTATATACCTTAGTCAAAGCTTCTAAAGCTTTTTCGTCGCTACCGCCTTTCTTGAGTGCGGCATTCCACAGCGCGAGAAAGTTCCAACGAGCCACACCCGAAGTTTTTGGGTCGGCGGTGATCAAACTAATGCCACTCTTTTCTAAATCCGACCAGTCCTTAATATTTTTAGGGTTGCCTTCGCGGGTCACGAGAACTGGAATAGATTTAGAGACAATTCCGTCGTTAGGATATTCTTGTTCCCATCCTTTATCGATCAATCCAGCTTTTTCAATTTTGCTGGTGTCCGCAGCGAGGGCGAGGTGAACGATGTCGGCTTCTAACCCATCAATGACAGCGCGAGTTTGGGAACCTGAGCCGCCATAGCTTTGCTTAAAGGTAACTTTTTGGTTTTGTTCTTTTTGCCACTTTTCGACAAACTTGGGAATGATGGCTTCGTGGGCTTGTTTCGTTACAGCAAAAGACACAAGGGTTAGTTCGATATCCTTTTTAGCAGAACCTGCGGCTTGCGGCGCGTTGCTAGAAGATGTCTCTGTAGTTGCGGTGCAAGCTGCCATCGTGACACTGATCAATGCACCTGCCAAGAAGAAAGAGACAAATTTACGTCCCCATTTATGACTAAATATATTGCTGAACAAGTTACTAAATAAATTAGCGATCGCCTTGATCCCAGATTTGAAGTTACTGAAAGGATATTGCTTTGAACTCATGAGCTTTTATCTCTAAAAATTTAATCTACGACATCCTAATGGGATTACCGTATTTAAATACCATACAACACTTTTTCGTAAGTTACAAATAAAATCTACGGTTTACCCGTTAGGTATTAGTGGATTAAAAGGGAAATATTGCGACCTAGATATAAAACTAGATATAAAACATTACCTCTATAGCACCAGCCTTAACAGATTTACTCTTTCAATCTTGCTTTGTGGCGGTTGTTAGATCCTTTCTTTTTGCGACATATACTTTTCCTTCTTTCCACTTGAAAGCGGACTTGGTAAATTTAGTATTGACACCGTGATGCTTTTTCTTGAAGTTAGGGTATTTTGCCCTTCGTTCTTCTCAGCAGTGTTTCTTGCTCAGAACTTGGATAGAATCGGTACTTGAATGCTTTTTGTGCCATATTCACATTATAGTATTTATTCCATGAATATATTCAATCAAAAAGATTAATTGCCATACATGGCAACGCTTGTTTCACTCTCAGCGCTTTAGCGCTGAGCTTCCCACTTACCGTATTACCGTATATTTTTTATGAAGAGAATTGAAGTTGAGACAAGAACCATTCTATTGACCCTGACTGGCTCTAGACTGTATCGAGTTCATAACGAAGATAGTGATTATGATTATAAGGGAATTTGCATTCCCACACTTCCTTATTTCATTGGCACACAAAACTTTGAGCAACTAGATAGGTTTGTTGAGCCAACCTGCTTATATCCTGCATTAACCGATACTGACAGCAATATCTATAACATCAAAAAGTTCTGTCACTTGGCAACATTAAACAATCCGAACATCCTTGAATTACTATGGATAGACCGCAGCGAATATCTGGTTTTGACTAGTTTTGGTGAATCTCTAATTGAAATACGGGATGCTTTTTTGAGTCAGAAAGTCTTTTACAGTTACTCTGGCTATGCTCAAGCGCAAATTAAAAAGGTACAAACCCATAGAAAATGGTTGTTGCGCTACAAAGAAGATCCCAATTTTTTCTCAGCGCCACCCAATCCTCAAGACTATGGCCTATCAGAAAATCCACTTCGCAAAGAGCAGTTAAATGCTTTTCTAGAGTTTCTCTACATCCTCATTAAAGATGCAAGTCAATATAGCGAAGTTGCGACCGAGTTGTTAACTCATGTGGACTACAAGGGACTACTGAAGCAATATCCCTTAGCCGAAGAATTGTTGCCAGCAGTGCAGTACTACACCAGATCAACCAACGATTTTGTGACCTTACTGCACAATACGCAAACCTATCGCCAAGCATTGCAAGAGTACGAAGCTTTTCAGTCATGGCGAAAAAATCGTAATTCCAAACGGGCGGAGATCGAAGAAAAGGTGGGTTACGACAGCAAGCACTCTGGACATTGCTATCGTTTACTCAAGTCGGGAATCGAGATCTTGAATGGTGAAGGCGTTATTCCTAACCGCGAAATTACGGGTGATGCCGAATTTATTCGCCAAATTCGCAATGGTGAAATCCCCTATGACACTTTGATTGCAGAGGTTGAGAAATTAACTACCCAACTTGCGATCGCCATGCAAAACACGAAATTACCCAAATATCCAGATCAACAAGCGATCGAAGAAAAACAGATGGAGATCATTAAAGCGTATCTTGAGTTTAAATAATTTAATAGCGATCGACATTAAATTATGATAGAAAAATAATTGATCAAAATGTGTTAAACGATGACCTTACAGTACGCCTATATACGCGGAACATTTGTCCCCCTCGAAGATGCCACAATAAATATCCGCACCCACGCATTTCTATATGGTACGGCTGTGTTTGAAGGGGTGAAAGCGTATTGGCTACCTGAAGAAAACTGCATGGCAGCATTTCGTCTTCAAGAACATTACCAACGCCTGCTCCAAAGCTGTCGCATTATCGGACTGCAATCTCAACTTAATATTGACACAATGGTAGATATCACCATTGAGTTAATAAAGCGCAATCAATGTAACACAGCTACTTATCTCCGCCCGATTATTTACAAATCTGATCTGCGGATTGGACCAATTCTCAAGGTTCCCCATACCCACGATGATTTTTGTTTGTTCAGCTTACCGATGGATGGCTATCTTGATACTAGTAATGGCATTAAGGTTGGTGTGTCTTCGTGGCGGCGTTTAGATGACAATGCTATTCCTGCTAGGGCAAAAGTCAATGGTGCTTATGTGAATACAGCCCTTGCTAAAACCGATGGCTATGCTTCTGGGTTTGATGATGTGATTGTGTTGACTAATGAAGGTCACGTTGCCGAAGGAAGTGCAATGAACCTGTTTTTAGTAAGAGATGGAAAGCTAGTCACTAGTTCCGTTACGGATAATATTCTGGAAGGAATCACTCGCAACTCGATCATAGAATTGGCTGCGAAGGAACTAGGTATCGAAACCGTATCGCGTACCATCGATCGCACTGAGCTATATATTGCCGACGAAGCCTTTTTTGTCGGTACGGCTGCTGAAGTTACGCCAGTAATCAGTGTCGATCATCGTCCTGTTGGCGATGGTGTTGTCGGCGAGATTACAAGCAAACTTCGCGATTTGTATAGTAAAGCTATTCACGGGCTATTACCGTCCTATCAGCATTGGCTAACCAAAGTATAAAAAAGGCGGCACTTAGTGCCGCCTTTTTTATGAACTAACTTGAAAGACAAAACTAACTTTATCGCCTTTCCCTAACGAAATGCGATCGCCTGCTCTGAGCTTATGACGATTCCCCGCAGGGAGAGGTAAATTGTTGATATAAGTACCATTTGAGCTACCTGTATCTTCAAAATAAAAAGAACCACCCTCAGCCCGAATATCAGCATGAATCCGCGACACAATGTCGGAATCTGGGAAACCTGACACGTCAATATCAGGGGGGATTACCATATTTGGTTTGCCAATATGCACTACGGGCAAGTGGGCGGGAATTTCAATATTCAGATTTGTTTGAACGTGAAGCAATGATGCTGCAAACTGTTGTAATTGCGTTCTTGCATTGGCAGATTCAGGTTGCGGTATCGGATGAAGATCGGGTTCAGGATACAGCGCCACTTCTGCTAATTCTTGAATTTCTGGTAGATCATTCTCGACAGGATTACGGTTGGCAGGATTATTCTCAGTAGGGTTATTTTCGGCGACATTAGGGATGTTCGCAATTTCTGAACTTAAATTTTCCAAAGAACTTGTTCCCATAGTATTGTCTTCAGTCATTTCGTTAGGTAAATAATTGGACATGGAGTTGGCGATCACTAATTGAGGTGAAATGCTTTTTGAATCACTCAGATTAAAACCACAATGTCCACAAAACTTAGCATCCGACAACATCGTCGAATGGCAGTTGGGGCATTGGATATTTTTGACAATCGGTAATGGTGTAAAGCAAGCTTCACAGTTCACAGCCCCATCAGGATTAGAATGAGCGCAACTAGGACAGGTAATCATAAAGTAACTTAGGTGGGAAACTCATTGGTATTAAGAGCTTGGAGGCACTTGTAATACAGTTTTGGACGCAATGCGAGTTTTCTTGCGTTCAGCTTCGCTTAGAGCCGTGCCAGTTTGTAGGCGAGTTGCATTGTTTTGCAAGATTGTGGAAGCATTATGATCACCCATTTGCAAAGCTGTTTTTGCAGCAGATTGTAACATTGTCGCTGCCCCAGCGCGATCGCCCTCCTGTAGTTTTTGTTCTGCAAGCTGGGTTTGTCGATATTTACCTAAAGCTAAGAGATGATTCTGCACCTGTGGATCGACCTGTGGCTGATAGTCTTGAACTAAATCGGCGGCGATCGCTATTGGTGGCGAAAGCGAATTGACTTGAGCTAGAGTCGGTATATCAAAACGAACTTGGGCTGATAAAATTGGAATCTCGGTACTAGCGGGATGCGCCTCAAGGTAACTATGGGAACTTATATAAATATTAAACAGCACCACCCTTTCCACATCGGTCATCAAATCGCCAAGCCTGACAATAATTGCATTACCTTCGGTTTGATAAGGTAATTCGATCGTGTCTGGGGAAACTTGAGCGATCGGTTTTAATTCAGCAAGGCGGACATGGGGTTGAAGCTGCAAAATCAAATGGGCGTTAGTTAGCCCGATCGCTTGCACTCGTTTTAATAATCGCTGAAATTCTGCACCCGCCGCCGCAGGATCGGGAATATATGCCATTGTCCCGCCGCCTGCGTCGGCAATCTTTTCTAGCACATCCTGATTCCAGCTATCGCCAAAACCGAGGCTATGCAAAGTCATATTGTACTCAGTCGCTAGCCGCGAAAACTGAAAACAGCGCTCGTTATCACCATGCTCATTTTCGCCATCGGTCAACAGAAATATTTGGCTAACCCGACCATCTTTGCCCTTACTGGTTTCTTGTAAACCTAGTTTGATCCCATCGTCGATACAAGTACCACCAGAAGCCTTTAACGATTGAATTTTTTCTTTGATTGATTCAAGTTTATCAACCGCCTGATTTTCGACCACCACATGCGCCTTATGATCAAAGCCAACTACACTAATCCGATCCTGTAGATACATTTGATCCAGCAGATCACGAGCCGCCCGCTTGACCGTATCTAATGGCTGTCCACCCATCGATCCACTGTGATCCAGTACTAGGCATAGATTCAAGGGTGTATTACTGCCATCAACAGAGGCACTGGCTGAAACCGAGATCGCTAATTGTCGTTGACTACTACTTTGACTCCGATCAAGGCGGCGATCGCTTAACTTACAGGTCAGATTTACGCTCATTTAAGCTTCTATGCCCAGTATTTCAAAAGATTTTTCGAGAATTTCATCGGGATCAAAGGGTTTGGTCATGTATATATCTGCACCGACATCCTTGCCGCGATCGCGATCGAATTCCTGCCCCTTAGCAGTCAGCATAATGATGTACACATCACTCAGAGTTGGATCGCCTTTGATCTGCTGACAAACCTCGTACCCATTCATTTTGGGCATCATTACGTCTAAAAATACTAAATTCGGTTTTTCGCTGCGAATAGTCTCAAGCGCTTCTAATCCGTTGGTTGCTGTTAATATTTCTACGTCATGATCCTCTAGCTCTTCTAGAGTCTGCTCCAACAGCAAACGAATATGCGGTTCGTCATCAACAATTAATAGCTTTTTTGCCATTGTAAAGCCCTTGAGTTTGCTCACTCCTAATGTATCACTTACGGCGCTTTGCGTTCAAAAAATATCTGTCTACTTTGCCGATGCGAGCTATCCCTAGTTTTGCGCGGATTGGATAATTGTTAACAGTAAAACAAGAGGCGCAAAGCGCCCCTTCTTTTAAACAAACTCAGCTTCAAGCAGTTCGGGTTGTTGTTGCGGACGGGGATCGAACTCGAATAGAGAGTAGACAACATCACGGCGGATCTGCGTCATCATGTCTAAAAAGATTTCGTAACCTTCACTCTTATATTCAATCAGAGGATCTTTTTGTCCATAACCGCGTAAACCCACCGACTCACGCAAAGCTTCCATCGCTTGCAAATGATCGCGCCAGAGCGAATCAATCCGCTGCAAGATAAAGAAACGCTCAGCTTGACGCATCAAACCAGCTTGCAGAGTTTCCACCTGAGCTTCTTTGATCTCGTAAGCGCGGCGAACTTCTTCACGCAGAAAAGCTTGGATTTCGGGAAGGAACATATCGTCCAGTTGATCGGCTTGGAGATCTTGTAAGAGATTCACAAATTCCTTCACTTTCTCCACCATTTTCGGGAGATTCCATTCTTCAGGCGGTAGTTCAGGATTGATATAGGCATTGACAATATCATCCATCGTCCGCTCCGCATATTCGATGACGCGATCGCGTAAATCCTCACCCTCTAACACCCGACGACGCTCAGCATAGATAGCGCGGCGCTGATTGTTCATCACTTCATCATATTCAAACACCTGCTTACGGATGTCGTAATAGTAGGTTTCGACTTTTTTCTGAGCGTTCTCTAAGGCGCTGGTGAGCATTCCCGAACTAATCGGCATATCTTCTTCCACGCGGAAGGCATTCATCAACCCTGCCACGCGATCGCCTGCAAAAATCCGCATCAAGTTATCTTCCAAACTCAAAAAGAATCTTGTAGAACCAGGGTCGCCCTGACGACCACAACGACCGCGCAACTGGTTATCCACACGACGAGATTCATGACGCTCTGTACCGATCACATGCAAGCCATTCAGTTTGGTAACTTCCTCATGTTCAGCATCAGTCACCGCTTCATATTCACGCTTGATTAAAACAAACGCATTGCGGAGCTTTTGAATAACTTCATCATCCGTAGGTGCTTTTTCAGAAGCGACTGCTAACATTTCTTCTGCTTCCAGTTCGTTTTGGCTCATGCGACCAAGTTTTGACACCGCAAAATCAACGGCTTCCTTTAACAAAACTTGAGCATCTTTAGAAAGTTCGCAAGGATAGAGGCTGTCTGAAACCTTCCAATTTTTTCGTTTTTTCTCCTCTGAATTTGTTCCGAATCCCTGTCCCTTTTGAGGGCGATCGCTAAACATTTTCTGACCTTGATTAGTGAAGTCATCATCGTCTTCGGGACGAACAATCTGCGGCATGAAGTTTTCGCGTACTTTTAGACGCGCCATATAGTCGGCATTACCACCGAGGATAATGTCCGTACCACGACCCGCCATATTTGTAGCGATCGTGATGGAACCTTTACGACCTGCTTGAGCAACAATTTCGGCTTCACGCTCTACGTTCTCAGGTTTCGCATTCAGCAGATTATGAGGAATGTTTTTCTCGGCTAATAAATCGGCTAGTACCTCTGATTTTTCGACACTAGTGGTTCCAATCAAAACAGGGCGACCTGCTTCATGCATTTCCCGGCATTCTTCGGCAACGGCTCGCCATTTCGCAGCTTCAGTTTTGTAAACCACATCTGACCAGTCATTACGACCACTCTTTTGATTGGTGGGCATAGTCGTAACTTCGAGATTATAAATCTTACCGAGTTCTGCTTCTTCGGTTTTCGCCGTACCCGTCATTCCGCCTAGTTTGGGATAGAGCAGGAAGAAGTTTTGATAGGTGATAGTAGCTAAAGTTTGAGTTTCATTTTCGATGTCTACCCCTTCTTTGGCTTCGATCGCTTGATGTAAACCATCACTCCAACGACGACCAGGCATGACCCGCCCTGTAAATTCATCAACGATGGTTACTTCACCATCACGGACAATGTAGTTAACGTCACGCAAAAATAATTCTTTAGCTTTGAGAGCATTAAACACATAATGCGCCCAAGGATCGGCTTGATCAAATAAATCTGTAACATTAAGGAGCTTTTCGGCTAGTTCAAAGCCTTCGTCAGTCATGACCACATTACGTTGCTTTTCATCAACCTCATAATGGGTTTCAGGTTGCATTTGGGCGGCTATATCGACAGCACCGATATACTTCTCAGTCGGACGCTCGACCATACCCGAAATAATCAGTGGAGTCCTTGCTTCATCAATCAAGATTGAATCAACTTCATCAATTACGCAAAAGTTAAAGGGACGCTGCACCACTTCTTCGATGCTGGTCGCCATGTTGTCACGCAGATAATCAAATCCAAGTTCGCTGTTAGTGGCGTAGGTGATATCACAGAGATAGTTTTTACGGCGATCAATTGGCTCCATCGAGTTTTGAATCAAGCCCACAGACATCCCCAAAAAGCGATGTACCTGCCCCATCCATTCTGCGTCACGACGGGCGAGGTAATCATTCACGGTTACTACATGTACACCTTTACCTGAGAGGGCATTCAGATAGCTGGGTAATGTAGCGACAAGGGTTTTGCCTTCACCTGTTTTCATCTCGGCAATTTCACCGCGATGTAAGACCATACCGCCGAGCATCTGTACATCATAATGACGCAAGCCTAATACACGGGTGGCCGCTTCACGAACTACGGCAAAGGCTTCGGGCAGTAGATCATCAAGGGGTTCGCCTTTTTCTAATCTTTGTTTAAACTCTCCTGTTTTTCCTTGCAATTCGCGATCGCTTAGCGCCGCTAACTCTGGGGCGAGGGAGTTGATGAGAGCCACGTCGGGACGGAGTTTGTCGAGCTTGCGCTTGTTAGGATCGCCAATCAGGTTTTTTAGGTTAAACATAGCTACCGAATGCAGTTAAAACAGGGATTTGAAATCAGAAATGTGAAACAGGAGATGTACCAAACGTGATATTCAATACGATTTTGGAATACCAGTATATATTACCCGACTGTTGAGACTACAAGCTTCGGTTAACCGAAGCAATGATTAAACCTCAAGTGGAAAATTGCCGCTATGCGGGTAAATTACCTTGATTAATAATAGAAAAATGATAAAATTTGCCGATGTATGACAACACCTGCAAATTTTTAGCGGAAAACTTCTCTACCGACTTTGCCAGTTGGCTCTTGGGGAAAGCGATCCCATTAACTAAAATTGAACCATCAGAGCTATCTTTAGAGCCAATCCGTGCCGATTCTGTCATATTTTTAGAATCATCGAAAATAGTTCTGCACATAGAGTTTCAGACCGCAACCGATGAAACAATGGCATATCGGATGGCTAACTATTGGTTGAGACTTTACGCCAAATATCCCAACAAAGAAATTTATCAGGTTGTAATCTACCTAAAGCGGACAAACTCACCACTTGCCCACCAAACCAGCTTTAGATCCAAGCAGCTAAATCATGAATTTAATGTGATTCGCTTATGGGAACAACCGACCGAAATCTTTCAGCAATATCTAGGACTATTACCACTTGCAGTTTTATCGAAAACTAATAATCCCGAAGCAACATTAAGGCATGTTGCAAGACAAATTGAAAATATTGCCGATAAGCGATTACAAAGTAGCGTGACAGCGTCCACCGCTATAATATCGGGTATAGCCTTAGACAAATCAATCATCCAAAGACTACTAAGGAGCGAGATAATGAAGGAATCAGTAATTTATCAAGATATTTTACTTGAAGGAAAGGCTCTAGGTCAAGCCATTGGCATGGCTGAAGGTAAGGCTGAAGGTAAGGCTGAAACCACTCGTCAATTAACACTGAATATGTTGCGTTCTGGAATTGCTGTGGATTTGATTACTCAGATTACTGGACTAACTCTCAAGCAAGTCCAAAAATTAGAAAAAACTGCTGCAAAGCAGCCAAAAAATGTCAGTTCATCGCCAAAACAGACGAAAGCTGTGAATTCATCAAAAAATAAGCGATCGCCTAAGCCCTAATTTTTAACCCATAATTTTTAAGCACAGATACTAAACAGATACTAATTAGAGATCTTGACTTTTAATTAGTATCACCTTTTGTTCAGCCTTTTCCAGATAATCGCGGCAATATTGCGATCGCTGCATTCCTTCTTCATATAGCGCGATCATTTCGTCTAGGGTAGCTTCACCATCATCGAGAATTTCCACAATTTCTTCTAGGCGCTGCAACTGTTCTTCAAAGGATAGATTTTGGAGATTCTTTTGGAGTTTTTTTAGATCAGCTAGATCACTCATATTTTTTTGGAATAACTTTCTCGTTAGTTTTGTCGATGATTGTGGGGGTGACTTGTTTAATGACGACTTGCGCTATTTCCGATCGCCTCACAATTTCCACTTTAGCAAATGCGGTGAGTGAGTCTTCGTTATTAAGCAAGCGATCTCCTACTTGCACTAAAGCAAAGCCACGCTGTAATGGCGATAAGGGATGTAACGATCTCAAATGGGCGGTGATTCCTTCGAGTTTGCTGCTAGATTGCCTCATGTGACGCATCAGAGATTTTTGCATATCCCGTTCATATTCATCCAAGCTTTGGGCGCGATCATGGAGGCGATCGCTAAAGTTTTGGAGAGCATAACTATTAGTGAGATTTTTTAGGCGCTGGTGGTAATTTTGTAGCTTAGTTTGGACGCTGCGCGTTAGTTTGTTTTCCCAAAAATTAATTTGTTGCAGCATCGAGTCACGATCGCATTGAGAGACAAGTTCCGCCGCCGCCGTTGGTGTTGCAGCGCGTAAATCGGCGACAAAATCAGCGATCGTAAAGTCAGTTTCATGCCCCACTGCGGAAATTATGGGAATGCGCGAATTGTAAATTGCTTCGGCAACTTGCACCGTATTAAAAGCCCATAAGTCTTCAATAGAGCCACCACCACGCCCCACAATTAAGACATCGGCATCAGTTGGTTGTAGCGAGGCGATCGCCTTAGCAATTTCATCGGGCGCAGTTTCGCCTTGGACAATAGCGGGGCATAGGTAAATCTGGCAATGGGGCGATCGCCTATTAAGAGTGCTGAGAATATCTTGAATTACGGCTCCCGTTGGTGAAGTGACGACCCCAATTTTAAGCGGCAAAGCAGGAATGGCAAGTTTATGTTCAGGATCAAAATATCCGCGATCGCTTAACTCTTCCTTAAGTGCAGCAAAGGCGAGATATAGATCTCCCTGTCCTGCGGCGGTCATGCGATCACAATCGATTTGATATTTGCCCCGCGTGGCATAAACCGTTAACCGACCTTGGACAACCACTTGCATTCCACTTTTGGGACGAAACGATAAGGTTTTGCTTGCCCACATCACACAATCAATCTGAGCGGACTCATCCTTGAGGGTAAAATAGCGATGTCCCGATGCGGCGGTTGTAAAGCCCGATATTTCGCCTGTGACCCGCACTAGCCCAATTTCTTCACGCAACAAAAGGGCGATCGCTTGTGTCAAATTAGCCACGCTCATCGGATCTTTAGAACTGCCCATAACACCTTTTACAAATCCCTATATGCATACTTTTTTTGATGCCCTACCCTATTCTATGTTGCTGCTAGTAGTAGTCTTGCCAGCCCCAGTGTTACCAGCCCAAATTTTACCCATCTCAGCTTCACCCTCTGTACAGGCACAATCTATCCCAGAAATTAGACCAGATCGACAAGGCAACTACTACAGCAATGAATCTTCTGTCCAAGCAAAAATTACAAATTCTACACTAGCGGCGGGTTCACTCTGGCGGGTGGCGGTGAATGCGCTTAATTGTCGGCGATCACCAAGTATTAATAGTGATGTGATTCGCACCTATTTAATTGGTGAATTATTGGAAGTAGAGGTTTATCGCGGTGGTTCCGATGAAGTCTTTGTTAATCGCTTAGATAGAAAAGGCAAACCTTGGATGCCAGTAAGGGGCAGAGATATTCAAGATATTTGTTATGTGCGAGCGAATAGTCGATATATTCAGCCTTTTACAGCAAGGTAAGCAAAAAACAGTATGCGATTAGCGGCGCAAGGCTCTTTAATTTTTTGTTTTTTACTAGACTTAGGCTTGATATACACTATTAACTGTGATTAACCAATCTAAATTTTGGTTTAATTTATACAAAATAAAGATCCACAAGATCGCTAGGATTAGTTACTGGACATTTAGGCATTGGATGCACCTTTAGAAAAGCTTGACTATGAAAATTCTCAAAATCCAGACATTACGCGGTCCAAACTATTGGAGTATTCAACGACATCAGCTTGTAGTTGTGCGATTAGATTTGGAGGATTTTCAACTACAACGGACTAGCTTTTATCAAAATCTATGCAAGGTCTTGCCAAGTTTGGCGGGGAAAGACATCGCACAGCGTTCTGATATTAGCAATGCAAATTTTCTAGCGGAAATTGTTAAAGATATTGCGATCGCCTTGCAAGGTTATATCGGCATGAAAGTAGACTTTGGAACAGTCAAACCCACAGTCGAAAATAATATTTATCAAGTTGTATTTGAATATCAAACCGAACAGGCGGGACGATATGCGGCGCGGGCGGCAGTCAGAATTTGCACCAGTATTTTAGAAACTGGAACCTATGCCACCAATGAATTACAGGAGGATCTCAAGGATTTAAGAGATATTCGCCTTGATGGTCAATTGGGACCAAGCACCGAGTCGATCGTTGCCGAAGCTAAGGCAAGAAAGATTCCTTGGATAGAGCTTGGTAGTCGCGCCATGATTCAACTGGGGTATGGGGTACATCAAAATCGCATTCAAGCAACTTTATCGAATAAAACGGGGATTTTAGCGGTAGAACTAGCCTGTGATAAGGACGGAACTAAGCAAATCTTACGCGATTCAGGTGTGCCAGTACCAAGGGGGACAACAATCCGATCGCCTAAGTATCTTGAAGATGCGATCGCTGAAGTTGGTGGTTTCCCGATCGTAATTAAGCCTTTAAATGGTAATCATGGACGTGGGATCACCATTGATGTGAGAACAGTGAAAGAAGCACTTGTTGCCTTTGATATGGCGCAGGAAGTCTCCGAAGAAGTGATTATCGAGCGATTTCATTTAGGGCGCGATCATCGCATCTTGGTAGTTAATGGCAAGTTTGTCGCTGTTGCTGAGCGTGTGCCTGCCAATGTCACAGGTGACGGTGTTTCCTCGATTTCTCAACTAATTGAAATTACTAATAAAGACCCGCGCCGTGGTGATGGTCATGACAACGTGTTAACTCGCATCGAAATCGATCGCACCAGTATGGATATCCTTGCTAGACAAGGGTTTACCCTAGAATCTGTGCCTCCTAAAGGGCTAGTATGCTATCTCAAGGCAACAGCCAACTTGAGTACGGGTGGTGTGTCCGTTGATCGCACCGATGAGATTCACCCCGAAAATATCTGGTTAGCAGAACGAGTCGCCCGAATTATCGGACTGGATATTGCGGGGATCGATATGGTCACGGAAGATATTTCTAAACCTGTGCGTCAAGTTGATGGGGCGATCGTTGAGGTAAATGCTGCTCCTGGCTTTAGAATGCACACAGCGCCTAGCATTGGCAAACCGCGCAATGTGGCGGCTCCAGTAATTGAGATGCTATTTCCGCCAGGCGCTCCGACCAGAGTCCCAATTGTGGCGATTACGGGTACAAACGGTAAAACTACCACTACCCGCCTGATTGCCCATATTTTCAAACAAACAGGTAAGAGAGTTGGTTTCACCACCACCGATGGCATTTATATTGGCGAATGTTTAGTAGAGAAGGGAGACACGACAGGTCCCCATAGCGCTCAAGTGATTTTGCGCGATCCCACCGTTGAGGTCGCCGTCTTAGAAACTGCAAGAGGCGGACTATTGCGATCGGGCATGGGCTTTGATGGTAGTGATGTCGGCGTGGTGATGAACGTACAAGCCGATCACCTTGGCATTGGTGATATTGATACGATTGAGGATCTAGCCAGATTAAAGAGTGTCGTGGTTCGTACAACCTTGCCGACTGGTTATGCAGTCCTTAATGCCGAAGATCCCCTAGTTGTGGCGATGGCAAAAGAGGTGGAATCCAAAGTAGCCTACTTCAGCATGAATCCTGATAGTCCTTTGATTAAATCCCATATTGCCGAAGGTGGACTCGCCGCCGTCTATGAAGAAGGTTATCTAACGATCTTAAAAGGCGATTGGAAATTGCGGATCGAAGAGGCGGTGAATGTACCTGTGACCCTCGGTGGTCGTGCCGCCTTTAATATCCAAAATTCCTTGGCTGCAAGTCTCGCGGCTTTCTCCCAAGATATCCAGATCGAGCAGATTCGTCAAGGTTTAGCAACCTTTGTAGCTTCTAGCGAACAGACTCCAGGGCGGATGAATTTGTTTGAATTGGGCAAGTTCCACGCCTTAGTTGATTATGCTCACAATCCTGCGGGATTTAAGGCGATCGCTGACTTTATCCAGAAATGGGAAGGCGAAGCGATCGGCGTGATTGGCGCACCTGGCGATCGCCGCGATGAGGACATTATCGAACTGGGGCAACTCGCCGCGAATATGTTTGGACAGATTTTTATTAAAGAAGATAAAGACTTGCGTGGTCGCGCCCCTCGTGTTGTAGCCGATTTGTTGCGTCAAGGCGTGCAGGAAATTAATCCCAATATCCCTTGTATTACAATTCTTGACGAAGCTGAAGCGATCTCTGCTGCCTTGGATAGCGCCCCTCAGAGCAGTTTAGTTGTCGTCTTCCCTGATAAAGTGGATGCAGCTATTGCTATCATTGAGGCGCGAAAGTCTCAATTCCAATAATAGAGTAAACAAAAGTGAAAAAGATAAGACAAGATTTTGATCTGCCATTCATAAAAATAATACGGTAAGTGGGAAACTCAGTGCTTTAGCGCTGAGAGGGAAACGAGGGTTGCCATTGGCATCCCCGCAGAAAACTTAGCCGTAAAACTTCTACAACAAAATTTTCCTCAGATGTTCAAACTTTTACCAACGGATGCCGAAAAAACTATTAGAAGAGCAAAATTTGAACGTCATTTTGGAGCGATCAATTTGAGCCGCATTTGAATTACTAACACTTCGACAAGATAAAACATACTCTCTGTGTGATTCAGCAAGTTTTGTTCTGATGCAACAAAGAGGAATTACTGAAGCATTAACTATCGACCGTCACTTTGAGCAAGAAGGGTTTACTCGGTTACTACGCCTAGAAAGTTAGTTGCATAGGCGATCGCTGGTTGATTGTTTTTTGAGGGGTGATCGCCAGTTAGTTGATTTTTAGAGGGGCGATCGCATCTATCCGCAATTCAGGCTTTTTACATTACGATTATACTTAGACTATTCAGCAGCAAAGGTAAAGCGATGATCCAAACTTTAGCTAAGGTAGAAAATCAATGTTTGGTTAAACGCGCTGTAACTTGGGAGCAATTCAAAACCTTGCAATCCGCCTTTGATGAAATTGGTGGTGTGCGGATGGTTTATTGTGAAGGAGAACTAGAAATTATGGGTATTGGATTACTCCATGAAATGATATCCAGTTTGCTTGGGATGTTGTTAGTCTCTTACTTTGTAATCAAGCGGATTCGTTTCACCTCAACAGGTGCTTACACGCAAACGATTGAACCGAGGCTTGAGTTTCAGGCTGATTTATCCTTTGCTTTTGGCAACGATCCCGCAAAAACTGACCTATGTATCGAAGTTGTTGTTACTAGCGGCGGCGTTAAAAAGCTCAGAAAGTATCAACTAAGAGGTATTCCCGAAGTTTGGTTCTGGCAGAATGGCAAGATTAGTATTTATAGGTTAGAGAATAGCGAGTATGTGGAAGTTAAAACAAGTGTCTGGCTGCCCGACCTAGATATTGTCCATTTAGAACAATGTTTGTTAATGGATTCGCAGTTGGATGCGATGACTGCTTTTGAAGAAAAATATGCTAACAGATTCACCTAATTCTTCTTCAAATTTATCTTTGTTCAATGATGATTTAGCAATAATGCGGCACTAAATAATTTTTTCTATTGGCTATTGACAACGCCTAAAATAACAATTTAAATCTAAAGTTATGTACTGAAAAGTTATGAGCTAAGCGACTAGCAACCCTTCCCAGATCGCTGTTTTATGGTGAATGGAGAGGCGATTAAGCAAGCAAATAGAGATTGCTGGTTATAATGATAAAAAAGTTTTTAGGATTCACTCTATTTTTTAGTAACTAAAATTATTACTATGATTACATTTGAAAGTGCGCTTGATGCCATGAGTCAATTATCGATAGAGCAGCAAGAGATTTTAATTGATATTCTCAGAAAACGGAATGCTGAAGTAAGAAGGAAAGAAATCGTTGCAGAATGTCGTGAAGGCTTAGCTGAATATCAGTCTGGAATTCTTAAATCTCAAACTGCTGAGGCGGCAATTATGGATTTGCGTAGTTATCTGAATGGTTCTGAGGCAGTATGAGAAAGCTAGTTGTAACTTCTAAGTGTCTTTGACCGTTAGCTTATTTGTGTCTGGTGAGGGATGAGGTCGATGAAACGTTGCTTTTACTTCACCTATTTTGAATCTCACCCGTGACCCATTCCCTTGGGATACTTGACATCCAACACTCTCTATTAACTTTTCTATATCTTTCCAGTTGATATCTGAAGGTACAGGGTCTGTAAAAATAGAGTCGTACGTGCGCTTGTTTTTATTGTTCAAGCTAGCACCTCATTTTCTCATTTAGGGTTTTCTATTATCTTACGATGATATCATAAAATGATAGCAGTTTCAAAAAAGTTTATAAATTAGCAGCAATCCCAAGTTCAGAACGAGTTTGCACTATTTCAGCAATCAGCCAAAATGTTAAAAATCATAAGCCGCAGTTACTGCAAGGGTTTTAGTTGACCGATACCCATGCCCTGACAGCTTTTCTTTACCGCCAAATTGTCAACTAAAGCCATAGGAATTGGGTAAAACCTCATCCCTAGCTGACATTGCTGCGATCGTTTCAGATACGCTTACCAAAGACAATATCATCGTCGTGCTAACAGGTGGCGGAGTCGTTACAGTGTACTCAGAAACCGAATATCAATCTGACGATCTCGATTTTATTTCTCCCGCTAGTTCTCAAAAGCTAGAAGAAGCAATGTCTCAAATAGGATTTAGCAAGGAAGGCAGATATTTCATCCATCCAAATACAATCTATTATGTTGAGTTCCCTCCATCACCCCTAATGATTGGGGAACAGTACATTGATTACGCTGCAAGATTAGCGATCGCCTTGTGATGGATTATTTGAGAAGCGATCGCGAGTTGTGGGATGGATAGGCGATCGCTGTTTGCCTATTCACAAAACCAATCTTGGGTTAACTAATACAAGAAGTTCCTCTTGAATGACACGACGCAAAATTTCTTCGTTTAGGGGTGGTTGTACTTTATTAAGATATTCCCACAACGCTTCATTCATAATCGTTTCTACATAACTGCCTTCAACATATTGACTATTTAGCGGGTTATACTAAAAGTATTCAGCAGCAAAGGTAAAGTAATGAACCAAACTTTAGCTAAGGTAGAAAATCAATGTCTCGTTAAACGGGCTGTAACTTGGGAGCAGTTTAAAACCTTGCAATCCGCCTTTGATGAAATTGGTGGTGTGCGGATGATTTATTGTGAAGGAGAACTAGAAATTATGGGTATTGGGTTACTGCATGAAATGATATCCAGCTTCCTTGGAGCTTTACTTATTTCTTATTTTGTAATCAAGCGTATTCGTTTCACATCGACAGGTGCTTATACACAAACGATTGAACCGAGGCTTGAGTTTCAGGCTGATTTATCCTTTGCTTTCGGCAACGATCCCGCAAAAACTGACCTATGTATCGAAGTTGTTGTTACTAGCGGCGGCGTTAAAAAGCTCAGAAAGTATCAACTAAGAGGTATTCCCGAAGTTTGGTTCTGGCAGAATGGCAAGATTAGTATTTATAGATTAGAGAATAGCGAGTATGTGGAAGTTAAAACAAGTCTCTGGCTACCCGATTTAGATATTTCTCATTTAGAACAATGTTTGTTAATGGATTCGCAGTTGGATGCAATGACCGCTTTTGAACAAAAATACGCTAACAGATTTACTTCTTAAGGCTTTGCCTCGACTGTAGCAACTTTTGTTGGAGAGCAAAGCGCTGTAAGTCGTATTATGGATAGTTATAAGAAGATACCCATGCCCCAAAGTTAATGAATTTGACCGCCGAATCCAACGCACTTGCTCAAGAAATCCAAAGTATCGATGATCAATTATCAAAGCGATCGCTAGCCCTCGATCCCAGTGGTTACTTTATTATTTTCATTGATCGTCAACAAAATTTAATTTGTGCAAAGCACTATAGCAACCTGATTAATGAGCAAGGCTTAGCCGTCGATCCTGAAACAGGTAAACCAATTCCCGCCAAAGGCAAAGTCGATCGCGAAGCTGTACATTTATTTACAGGGCGCACTGCTAAAGAACTCTGTGTCGAGATTTTTGAGAAAACCGATTTTTGTCCTGTTTCAATGTTTGACCATGCTGCATATTTAGGTCGAGAATTACAGCGAGCAGAATTAGCAATGTTGCAGCAAATCGAATATATCCAAGATTAAATCTACGACCAAACCTACGACGTAAGGCGAAAAGCGCGGTAAAATATCAAGACAAATAGTTATAAGACAATAGTCATAAGCGCCAGATGTCACTTTCGAGCATCATCTCCATTAGTAATTGGTGGGAAATCCAAGTTTCAGCCGAGCAAGCTTTAGAGGAGCAAATTTTTTGGCGACTGCAAGACTTTGGCTGTCAAGGTATGGCGACCAAAAAGAAAGATGGGCGGATTTCGGTGAATAGCTATCTACCTGTCGAAAAGGCTACGATCTTGGATTTAGCAGCTTTAGCGCTCTGGTTTAAACAGGATGCGATCGCCACTAACTATGAAGCACCAACAACTCAATGGAAAGTAATCAGCGACGAAGATTGGTCATCTAGCTGGAAGCAGCATTGGCATCCGCAGGAAATCGGCGATATGTTGGTGATTTATCCTGCTTGGATTGAACCGCCCACCGATGGCGATCGTCTAATTTTGCGTCTTGATCCCGGTAGTGCCTTTGGTACGGGCGCTCATGCCACAACACAGCTTTGTTTAGAAGCTTTAGAAATGCGGCTATGGGGTGTGAAACCCGAAGATAATGTGGTGGTTGCCGATGTTGGTTGTGGTTCAGGAATATTAAGTATTGGTGCTTTATTGATTGGCGCGGCTCAGACCTATGCGATCGACAATGATATTTTAGCGATCAAGGCAACCAATCACAATCGGCGACTTAATGGCATTGCTGAAGATAAAATTTGGGTACAAGAGGGCAGCATCGAAGACTTAATTGCGAATATGCCAGCACCAGCAAATGGATTTACTTGCAATATTCTTGCCGATATTATCATCGAGATGGTTCCCCATTTTGATCGACTGGTGGGCGAAAACGGTTGGGGGATTTTGAGTGGTATTTTAGTTGAACAAGTACCTAAGGTTGCCGAGGCTCTTGATGCTCATAAATGGACGGTGGCTACTTTTTGGAAGCGTCAGGAGTGGGCTTGTCTAACTATTAGGCGATCAGAGTATTAACAAAAAAGAGTCGCGGTGCGACTCTTTTTTGTTTTTTGGTAGCAGATTAGAAACTTTCGCGATCGCCAATTTAGCGGCTATTCCTTTGTAGTGATGTATACAGAAACTTGGTTTCTACTAAACTTAAATACAGATTAGTTTTGTATACAGTATACATATCCAAATTTGCAGAGCAATAATGCGCCATATTCTTCAGAAACAACTCCACAAATTTCTTATTGTAGCCGCCTCTACAGCTATACTTGCCGCTTGTAACTCCGCACCACCCACTACAACAAGTGCAAGCCCCACCACTGGCGATAAAGCTCCAGTCACCAGCACTCCTGCAAGCCCCACTGCGCCCACCGACAAAAAAGCGAAACAAGATATTCGGGTTCAATTACCTTTTCTGAAACAAAGCCTTGATGCCCCCCTAATCTGGGCGATCGAGAAGGGATACTTTGCGGAAGAGGGATTAAACGTCTCCTATGAGCGTGGTTTTGGAAATGCTGACACGATTAGTAAGCTCGGCACTGGCAAATATGACATGGCGTTTAGTGATATCTACAACGCGATGGAATTTAATGATAAGAATCCCAATGACAAAATCCTCGCTGTTGCTATCTACCAAAACAAAGCACCTTTCTCGATTGTCACCTTCAAGGCTAATGGCATTAAAACCCCTGCCGATCTAGTTGGCAAAAAATTAGGCGCTCCCGCAGGCGATGGACCACGCAAACTATTTCCCCTTTTTGCTAAAGAAGTGAAGATCGCTCCTGATTCTGTGACTTGGGAAACGATGGAACCAAAGCTTCGTGAAACCTTCTTGTTGCAAGGGAAAGTCGATGCAGTTAGTGGTTTCTACACATCAGTTATACCATCGCTAATCAAGGGTGGTAAAACAATGGATGATATCCAAATCTTCTTTTATGATGAGTTTGGCTTAGATTTCTATGGCAATGGGATTTTGGTCAAGCAAGATTTTATGACCAAGAATCCTGAAGCGATCAAGTCTTTCCTCAAGGCTTATTTCCGTGGAATGCAAGAGGTTGTCAAAGATCCATCGGCGGCGCTTGATTTGGTTGTTTCTACGGATCAAAGCAAATTGATGGATCGTGATGCAGAGAAATTACGCTTGAAATTGGCGATCGAGCGGATGTATGTCACGCCTGAAGTCGAAGCAGCAGGTTTTGGTGGTGTAGATGTGAAACGTCTTGAGAAGAGCGTTACTCAGACCATTGAAGGCTTCAAGCTTCAGCCTGTAACTGCGGCTGATGTCTTTACTGATAAGTTTCTCCCCCCTAAAGAGCAGCGTATGGTTCCTCCCGTCAGCGATCGTAAGCCGTTACTTTAAAACCTCTAGCCCTGTGGCGATCACCTAGCGATCGCTACAGGGCTGGGATTTAGAAATTGACTGAAAAAGTCCACACTCAAGAAAATGGCATAGTTAAAATGGTTCAGCCTCTAACCTCTGCATCCCCTGAAACGACTGTTTCCTCGCAACCATTACTAGAATTTGATCGCATCGGTTTGGAATATCCCTTTGAAGAATCGATACGAACGATCATTCAGGAAATTACCCTTAGTGTGGAGCCTGGAGAATTTGTTACTTTTGTCGGTCCTAGTGGATGTGGAAAAACCTCGATCTTGAGAATGGTTTCAGGATTAAGTCCCACTAAAATCGGTGAGTTACGCTGTCATGGACAACCCGTAGTCAAACCACTCAAAAATGTCGGCATCGCCTTCCAGAATCCTGTATTGCTGCCTTGGCGACGCACGATTGATAATGTCTTGCTACCACTAGAAATAGTGTCTCCCTACAAGCGAGACTTTAAAGTTAATCGCGATCGCTATCTGGAGATGGCTCAAAAACTATTACAAGCCGTGGGCTTAAAGGATTTTCAGAAGCAATTCCCTTGGCAGTTGTCAGGTGGGATGCGTCAGAGAGCTTCACTTTGTCGGGCGTTGATTCATCAACCTGAGATTCTGCTCTTAGATGAGCCATTTGGGGCGTTAGATGCATTTACCCGCGAGGAAATGTGGGTGATGCTTCAAACTTTATGGATGGAAGCAAAGTGTGTGGGAATGCTAATCACCCATGACTTACGCGAGGCGGTTTTTCTGTCTGACACTGTGTATGTAATGAGTCCTAGACCCAGTGAAATTGCTTTCAAACTGAAGATCGATCTACCGCGTCCGCGAACTTTAGAGGTCTGTCTCAGTGATGAGTTTGCCCATCTTGCCGCCGAACTACGCCGCCATATCCACAAAAACTAAGCGAGAACAATATGCAGTAGGGGCAATTCATGAATTGCCCCTACTGCATTTTAGACAATACCAATGAGGAACATATATGCAAGGTACTGTTGATAATTCAAGGCGATCGCCTAAAAAGTTTGATTTTGATGCGTTCTTAAATACCAAGGCTGCCACGATCATTCTGCCAACCATCGCTACGGTATTGCTATTTAGTTTATGGGAATTGGCAGTATTTGTATTTCAAATTAAACCCTTTAACCTTCCTGCCCCTTCTAAAATTCTCGAAGCGACAATCAAATTTGCGCCACAGCTTCTGGAAAATTCTTTCCGTACAGTATGGACTACTTTTGCGGGTTTTGTGCTTGCCAGTGTAGTGGGAATTGTCTTGGGCTTCTTGATTGGTTACTCAAGGGTAATTTATCTAACGTTCTATCCATTATTAGTTGCTTTTAATACGATTCCCAAGTCGGCACTAGTTCCCCTATTGGCTGTATGGTTTGGCGCAAATGCGATTCCTGCGATCGTCACGGCTTTTGCACTAGCGTTTTTCCCGATCGCGGTGAATGTGGCACTAGGGTTAGAGACGATTGAGCCTGAAATGAAAGATGTAATGAGGGCTTTGGGTGCATCAGATTTTGAGATATTTCAAAAAGTTGGCTGGCCGCATACGTTACCCTATGTGTTTGCATCTCTCAAGATCGCCGTTTCTTTTTCCTTTATTGGAGCCGTTATCGCTGAGTCGATCGCCTCTAATGCGGGGTTAGGCTATCTAATTGTTCAGGCGGCATCAGACTTTAACGTTCCTCTTGCCTTTGCTGCCCTAATTACTCTAGCAATCTTAGGCGTAATGCTCTACACCATATTTGTCGCTATAGAAAAGAAAGTCATTTTCTGGGCAAGATAATATCGCCAAAAAAGAGGCTACCCGAAGGGTAGCCTCTTTTTTATTTACCTTTATTTAGGTTTAGCCAACCAAGCCCAATGGCGATAGTTTTGATGCAAGTGTTCTTTCGGTTCATGATCCATTACCCCATCTTCAAGTCTTAGGCGATCGCGATTATCGTTGTTCCTTTGCTGCTGTTGATATTCACGAGAAGTTTTCATAACTTTTTTACTCACAATCTAATCTCTATATTTGTATTATAAACTACATTTAGTGAAACCCTTAAAAAAGTGTCACCAGTTGGTGACACCTCTGAAAATTAAATTTTAATGCAAAGTGTTTATTTGCAGGGCTTTACGGTGATTTTAGGCTGGGAAGGTAAGAATTTTTTTTAAATTTTTGTCTTTTTATGTTTTTTGGATACAAAAAAGATTTTTAAAAAGCTTGCAAAGTAAGCCTTTTAAAAATCTTTTTTTATTTTAGGACAGCGCAAGGCGCTGTATCAAAATTAGAAACTAAACTGGGTGCGGAGATTACCGACAAACACAGTTGGGTTAGTTGAGAAACTATTAGGATTAAAAATTGCGTAAAACGCAGGAACGATCGCAATATTTTTGCTGATCGGGTAATAGTAGGAAGCCTCTAGATCATATTGAGTTGCCCCATCACCACCGCCTGCTACAAGGAAATTACGTCCACTGCTATAGCTATGGGGGACAACGAATGAAAGCACACCCAGAGCGCCTTGTTTAAAGAGATCAGGGAATGCTAGCCCAAACTGGAAAGCGCTCACATTGACGCTACCACCAGTTTGGACACTAGGCGGTATCGGCGTTATTTTGGTGCTGCCGTATGAATAGCGACCAAAAACACCAAAGCCTTTAGAAACCAACCAGTCAAAATTCAAGATAAAAGTATCGGCTGTAGCATTGTCGATTGGTCCACCTGCACCATCATCCGCAACACCATAGGGCAGAGGCTCAGCCGTTGCACCAGTGATGCGATTGTTGTTGGTTTTGATATTTGAGCGCGTATACAAAAATCGGAAGTTAGCATCTTTGCTAGGAGAATAGACCAACTCCGTAGTTAGAGTGTTTGTACCGCCAAATAGACCTTGATTGGGATTGCTAGAAGTATTGAAGTTAGGATTTGTCGAAGCCAGAAACTCAGTGTTTTCACCGAGATAAGCGGCTGTTAGTCTGAATTGAGGATTGATTGTCCAAGCCACAACAGCACCCGATCCGCGATCAACAGCATTTGAAAGCGTACTTCCATTGGAGTTGAAGCTAGTAGCACCTGTCACAAAGTTAGTAAAACGATTACCGTCAAAGTAACGGTAGAAGTTAATACGGGGACCAACTACAACATTGACGTTACTTGCCGCAGGAAAGCTGTAAAACAGTTCGCGAATATGGAACTGATTGGCTGATCCTGCGGGTACACCTGTCTGATCAAGAAATGGAGTTCCCCATGAATTTGTGCCACCAGCCGATACAAAGTTATTGGCTGGAGAGTTGCCATTACCTGTCACAAGTTGTGTAACTAAGGCATCTTTGCCAGTAAATGATGTCGTCAGATTTAGAAATAGGTAATAGCCAAAAGTTACATTAGGCTTTTGAGTAACTACTCGATTTGGGACTCCACCAATACGCGGTGGTGTAGCAAAAACATTACCTGGGGCAAGACGCTCGGCAATCACATCACCTCCAGCAGTTGCACCAGTTAGATTAAACATGGCAAGCCCAGTCAGTTTTGTGGTTGTTGAAAACTGTTGTGCTTCTAGAGTCGCCACTTTTTTGTCGAGAGAATCAACTCGACCGCGCAAAGTCGCAAGTTCGGCGGCAAACTCTTCCTGTAGCTTTTGCAAAGTGCCAAGATCTTCTTTAGAAACTTTATCCGCTAGTCCTGCGGAAATGATTTCGTTGATCTTATCTAAACAAGCATTCAAGCCAGCCGCAAACTCATACCTAGCCAGAGCCTTACCACCGCGAAAAGTACTGTCTGGATAACCCGCAATACATCCATATCTTTCAACTAGAGATTGCAGAGCGGTGAAAGCCCAATCAGTTGGACGCACATCGGAGAGTTGGGAAACTGACGTAACTGAGGCAACATTGTGAGTTTCGGTAAGTTTATCTACTTCCAGATTACTAATGGGCGAACTTGCAGACAAATTTTGCTGAAGTGTGACTGCGGATTCTTGGCGATCAATTAGATTAGTAATTGATAGTTGTGATGTCGATGCATCAACCTGTGAATCAAGTCGTGAATCAAGTTTTCCCTCTAGTTTTAAATTAGGGGATGAATCCTGAGCCGAAATTTCTGGTGTTTGAGGCGCAGCCTGTGCAGATGCATCACCAAAATTAGATAAAACCGTAGACAAGGTCGATAGCGCGGCAAATACCGCCATACAAGAAAGCGAACTATGGAAAGCCTTTGACATAACTCCTCAAACCAATTACATGAGCAACGAATACGCAAGATCTAAAATATTGCAGCAGTTTGGATACTGTATACAGTATCCAAGTTATTCTGATTAAACTTGCAGTAGCGATCGCTTTTTGTATTGGAGATTACAAAGGAAATGAGGAGGATACTCTGAGCAAAAATGGGTAAAAATAATTGAGTCTTAAACTTCGAGCTTTTAAGGTTTACTATTTGGAGTAATAAAAATTGAGGGATAAATTATGTCTGTTGATAGCTATATGCAAAAGGTATCACCTTATATCCTAGAAAAAATGAAGGTCTATCCTTGTGCGGTTGATTTATTTTTGTCAGCACATACCTTAAATAAATATCCTAATGATTACTGGAAAGGAATTGAAGAGGAACAAGAAGAGTGGGAAATGGTTGATGAGGATATGGGAAAACAAAAACGCATAACTAAAAGTATCTATAAAAAGCTTTTGCCAGATATTCATCAAATTGTCCAAGAAGGATTAGAAAGTTTTCATGTTGGCAATAGAGATTGTTTTGATTGGATTAGAAGCCAAGAAAACCTAAATTTAACTGCAATTGGAAACTTCGGATATAACGGTAATGTGGAGTGTCTCTCCTTAGATCAGACGAAGATTCTAGCGAATAAATTACAAGAGCTTGGAAAAAGTGGATACGTTAACGCCTATCAAGAATTTTATTCCCATCCACTCCCACCACTTCCAACCGAATCTGAAGCGGAAGGATACTTTAATGAGGTACTATTTTTTTGTCAAGAAGCCGCCGAAAAGGACTATGCTCTCTTGCTTTACGTTTATTAGTGCGATCGCCGATCCCAAAGCTGACGGTGGGTGGGTTCAACCGTTAGAGCAAACACGATTAGAGAATGTGAATTGAGGTAGTTATTCCTAATTTAAAGTTTATTGATTTTCATACCCATCGCGATCGCCAAGAACCCGATCTGATTAATTTACAGACTATTCATGTTACTCCCAACTTACAAGCCGAAGCATTGCCGAAAATTTGTAGCCTTGGTTTGCATCCTTGGTTTGTACAGATAGACTCATGGGAAAGTGCATGGTCGAATCTTGTAAATTTAGCGAAATCATCTCAAGTAATCGCGATCGGCGAATGTGGATTAGATCGCAATATTGCGTTACCGATGGAATTGCAAACTTCTATTTTTCAGAAGCATATAGAACTTGGCGAGAGATTACAGAAACCACTTGTGATTCATTGTGTAAGAGCCTTTGCCGAAATTATTGCCTTAAAGAAAAATACTCAAGCTTCCACACCTTGGATAATTCATGGATTTAATAAGAAAATCGCAGTATTTCAACAATTACTCCAGCATAATTTCTATTTTTCTTTTGGAGCAGCGATTTTAAGCGATCGCTCTCCCACCACTCAGGCGATCGCCCTTGCGCCCAATGGCAGATTTCTTCTAGAAACCGATGATCGTAGCGATATTACAATTGAACAAATTTACCATCGTGCTGCTACATTACGTCAGACTTCTATCGAGACATTGCAAACCGAATTAGCTGAAACTTATCACCAATTGACTGATCGGCTTTTGAGTGGGCGGTAGTGAACTTGTAACTGGATCGAGTTCATCTATACCCAAACCAATCTCACTGAGTAATTCTTGAGCAGCATTCAACATTTCAGGTTCCAGTTTTTTGAGATCATCGCGAGTGCTGAGATAGGTTCTCAAGGCTGTCATGGGATCGAGAGCCTCGGCGGTACTGAGATCAGGTAATCGGATACGCGGATTTTGACTGACTAGTTCGGGAATAAGGGCATAATTATGGGCGATCGCCATAGCTTCGTGTAAAGCGCGATCATCAATTTGAGTTAATTGTTCAGCTTTAATTTTATAGATTAATCTAGCGATCGCATTCTCAATCTTGCCCTTCTGAATTGCCTTTAACAACTTGCCTTGGGGATCGTCGGATTGCGTCACATCTACTTCAATTGTCCGAAAAGGTCGAGTAGGAATCGCACAAAACTCAAACTTTACTTTCCCTTTCTCTACTTCCAGCCAACAATATCCCTTCGCCTCATTCTCTTCCCCAAAATCCACCCGTTCTATACTTCCTGGATAAACCACCAGTGGTTCTATCGCTAAAATCTGATGTCGATGCACATGACCTAACGCCACATAATCAAAGGCTTCACGGGTCAGCATTGACAATGGAATTGTAAACCCTTTCCCTGCGGCTAAAAATCTTTCTGCACCATAGGTCGCCGTGTCTACCATCACATGAGCCAATAAAATCGTCGGTAATTGCGGATCGAGTTGTCGAATTTCACCTTCGATTACCACTTGAAGGCGATCGATTAGAAATTGGCTAACTTCAGTCATCGAGAAGCCTTCCGTCTCCGATTTTGTTAGCAAAGTCGATCGCGTAATCCAAGGCAAAGTAATAATTTGAATCTCCCCTGCCCCTGTTGTGATCCGATATGTAGCGATCGTATCTCCCACAGTGAAGTTCGGCACGGCAAGGCTGCGATATATCGCCAGACTCGCGCCACCGATACCCTGCGAATGTTGATCATGATTTCCCACCAATAGCACAGTCGGAATACCTGCATCCGCAAGACGACGAAATTGCTTGGCAAAAGCTTGCTGCACAAGGGGCGGGGGGGTCGCATCAGGGAAAGCGTCACCACCAAAGAGAACGAGATCGGCTGGCTCATTAATGGCGCGATCGATACAAGTCGCTAGTGCAGCTACAAAATCTTCCAAGCGAGTATTTAAGCCCGTCTCAGGGTTTACTTTTCCATGCGTGGTGCTACCCAGATGAATATCCGAGAGATGTAAAACTTTAATCGCCATATTTATCGCTGATGTATTTACCAACGCTCCAGTATAGTTTGATCAGTTCTTGGTTTGCGGTAGCGATAACATGTTAGACATCACTCTTTGATTCGTTTGATTAGTATTTCTATTTCATCCAAACTCAAGCGCTCAAATAAATATGAAGATAGATTAAGATTGCAAATTATCTCCATTTTAGGATTGACTTCCGATGAAATTGAGAGCGCCGACCAAAAAAGAGCAAGCCCTATATCTCGTGTACATAGTGCGAACTCTCGCTCCTTAAAGTAGCTATGACTAACTATAAGAAGTTTGATATGTCTTAAGTCACTAATCGCATTATAAGCTTGCGTTTCTGTATATATTCGTTTCGGTTTTAAGAGTTGGCGACCAACAGATTCTGGGGAACCGCCCTTTGATTCATAGAGACATGAGAGTACCGCAATCAGCGCAAAAGACCCTCGTGCAACTTTTGTTCGTTTAGCTTCTGTCAGAATCGCATCAAGCGCCTCCTCCACATTTTTTCCTGTTTTTCGTTCACAAATTATTGGACATGCAGCCATAAGGAAATTAATCTCATTTTCGTTACGTTCATCAAATGCACGCAATTGAGAATAAACAGCATCAAATATATCGTCATCGTCGTACCTAATGACCTTGCACTTTGGAAAAGCGCCTATCAGTTCGCTAACACCTTCCTGAAATGATGTCCGAAACTCGGAAATGGTCGGTGTTCTTTGTAATCCAGACTCGAATGCATATGGTAAGGGATTGAAAATAGCCGTGCCATTGTCAAAGAATTTAGTCCACCATTGAAACGATGCAATATCATTAAAATTCTCACCATTGCGAATTTTTTTAAGCGCACTAACTACATTTCTGTCAACTAGGAACTGTTGTGGCGTTACAAATGGAAGCGGTAGCCAGCCACCACAGACAAGCCCGAATATTTTTGTGTCTTCTCCAAAATTAATTGTTGATGATACTCTACACGACCCACTTTTTACAATTCCGTTAACAATTGGATTGTCAGCTTGGAATTCCAATTCAACAAATGCCTTCTTCGTGTCTGCCAGTCTTCTAATATCTGAAACTCCAAGTGGATATGCGAAGTTTGGTATGAATTCAAGACATTGGTTTTCAAATTCGGGTAGATGTGTCATTGGAGAAGTTGTGATGGTTGTGATGTCTAGCTATATATTGTCTTGCAAATTACAGGATAAATACTTGTGTAAGATATATATTACACAACTTGTCAGAGAAAGGAGCCAATAAATTGCGATCGCTATTCTCACCATCAGGCTACAGCAAACCCAGTATATTCCCGTATCTTAGGATAACGAAAACCAAGCACTATATCCTCTTTGGGAATACCTGCTGCAAAAGAGAAGGTAGTGCTACCTTCTCTTTTTGTTTTAGAGCGCTTTGCGCTTTAATTTCTTGACGATGCTTTTGCTGGTACTAACTTTCTTACTTTTGCCCAACTCAACTCATGCATCAATACATAGGAGCAGGGAATCAGGAATAAGGTCAGGAGTGTGGCAAGAGCCAACCCAGAAAAAGTGACAATTCCAAGCGGCTGTAAGAACTCGCCGCCATCGCCACCACCCAACGCTAGGGGAAAAGCGCCAATTACAGTAGTAATCGTGGTCATTAAAATGGGACGTAAACGGATCGGCGCAGCTTGCAAAACAGCCTGAATGCGACTGCATTTCTGCTCCTCTCGTAATTGATTGGCGAACTCCACCATCACGATCGCATTGTTTACAACAATACCAACTAGCAAAATTGCTCCAATTACCACGATTACATTAATCGAGCTACTGGTCACATATAGACCAAAAATACCACCAGCAAGGGCAAGAGGAATCGTCAGCATAATTACTAATGGATCGAGCAGTGAATTGTATTGCACCGCCATTACCACAAACACTAAGAAGGAAGCCAGTAAACCCAACACTAAAAAAGATTTTGAGAGATTATCGTTAGCTGTCTTAGCAGTACTGGGCAGTACCGTTACTCCATCTGGCAACTTAACCTCAGCGATCGCCTGTTCAGTTTGTTGGAGCGCACCACTGAGACTTGCACCACGCTCCATGCTACCGAGAATTAGATAAACTTGACGCTGGTTAATGCGTTGAATTTCCCC
>JBILGV010000008.1:0-67639 GCA_044350865.1 Pseudanabaena sp.
TGAAATGGAGAAACGCTTGGAGAGCCATCCACTAAAAGGGTAGCTAGATGACAAGGAATATTCTAGTAAGCTCGGATGGGACATAATCGTGTAAGACCTAAGTATGTGCAAGCAGAAAGGGCTGTGATTAGCTCAGGAATCCCCGTCGCTTCAGCGCGGGGAATGTCAAGTTGCAATTATTATTTACAATTGGTTGGCAACTTTGTGAGTACCCTGAGAGGCGTTAGAGCTTAACTAGCTCGTTTGGTTATGAAAAAAATGCATCTTACATCTTGGCAAGTGCGGCTGCGCTTCCTTGTGTTGACATTCTTAGGATTAGCGATCGCGTTAGTAATTAATTTTCCTTTTTGGGCGATCGCTCAAACACCTTCTAGTAACACAGCGAGTAACAAGTTTGAGCAAACTGGGGATCGACCGAATAATCAACTAAATATTAGACCTACCAATAATAACGAGTTACGCGGTATCTGGTTAACTAATGTTGATAGTGATGTTTTATTTTCCACCGAGCGGCTACAACAGGCAATTAAGAGATTAAAACGCTTAAAATTTAATACACTCTATCCGACTGTTTGGAATGGAGGATATACACTCTATCCCAGCAAAGTTGCCGAAAAATACTTTGGTGCAGGGATTGATCCATCGCCAAATCTCAAAAATCGGGATATGCTCGCTGAAGCTATTCAATTTGGGCATGAGCAGAAATTTGCGGTAATTCCTTGGTTTGAGTACGGCTTAATGACCGAAGAGAATTCTGACTTGATGCGACAACATCCTGAATGGATAACTAACCGTCGGGATGGCTCCAAGGTTTTTGTGCATGGAGACAAAGAACAACATCGACTGGTTTGGTTGAATCCTGTACGTCCTGAAGTTCAAAATTTTCTGACTGAGTTAATTGTCGAAGTTGTCAAAAAATATGACGTAGATGGTATTCAATTAGATGATCATTTTGGAATGCCCGTGGAACTTGGTTATGACGATTACACGATCGCCTTATATAAAAAACATCATTTTGGCAAGTTACCATCCGATGATTTTAACAATTCGGAATGGATGAATTGGCGATCGCGTCATCTGACGAATTTGATGAAAAAGATCTCCAAAGCGGTCAAAGCGGTCAAACCTGATTGCCTAATTTCTTTATCGCCTAATCCCAAAGAATTTTCTTATAATAAATACCTTCAAGATTGGTATGGCTGGGTGTATCTGGGTTTAATTGATGAATTAATCGTTCAACTATATAGAGATGATATAGATCATTTTAAAGCAGAATTAGAGCGCCCAGAATGGCAGGAAGTTCGCCTAAGAGTCCCTGTAGCAGTTGGTATTTTGACTGGACTAAGAGTTCAGCGTGTCGATATGCGTCAAATTAAAGGACAAGTGAAAATGCTGCGGGAAATGAATTTTGACGGGTTCTCCTTTTTCTTTTATGAAACATTGGGCAATCGTGATGCCTCCTTTGAATCTTTGATGTACACACCTGCCGATCGCCCTAATTTACAGCGCTTTGCCATGAAATAAGTAATTAATGACCTGTCATATCGCTATTGTCCCTTGCGCGATCGCCCAAGTTTGATCTGCCATCGAGTCTAACTCCTCGGGATCATGGCTGACAACCAGAATAGTCCAGTCTTTTTTGAGATCTTGCAATATTCCCAAAATTTGTTTACGCATTGACCAGTCTAACCCTGCGGTCGGCTCGTCTAGTAAGAGCAAACTCGGTTGACGGATTAACTGCACAGCAAGAGCTAAACGGCGCTGTTGTCCGCCACTGAGGGACTGGGGTGAGGTGTTGGGATTGAGATGGCTTAAACCAACTGAACTCAAAGCTCCCTGAATGCGATCGCCGTCTAAATCAATATGCCCCAATCTCAATTCTTCTAAAATCGTACTACCGCAAAAATGGCGCTCTGGAAATTGAAAGACCAACCCACATATTTGCTGTAAATGGTCAGGGGTAAGTTCCTGTGATTTCCAATAAATACCACCACTAGACCATTCCACAAATCCTGCCAAAATTTCGAGTAAGGTGCTTTTGCCTGAACCGCTAGGACCAACCATTAAACCAAGTTGCCGATCTTTTAACTCAAAAGAAATATTTTGGAGAATCGCATTGGGCGTTGCAGGGGGGTGATAGCTGAGATTTTGAATGGAGAGCATAGAAGTTTTTAAGTGGTAAAACAGCTAGGAGCGATCTAGAGACAAGGGGCTTAAGCCCCTTGTTCAACTTTTAGCTTGCGAGTTTAGCAAGTTCTTGGCAAGCCAATTCATACTGATGTTCAATTTCGGTAAATAGTTCGGATAAACCTGTATTATCTCCGTTTTTGCCTTTGAGTTCGACTTCGAGACATAACTTACCGAGAACTTTAGCGCCTAAAATATTAGAACTTCCTTTTAGGGTGTGGGCATTGTAACTGACTTCTTTGGAATCATGATTGGCGATCGCCTGTCGCAGATTTTGCAATAGAGCAGGTGCTTCTTCGGCGGTAAATAAATGGATCATCCGTCCGATTAATTTGGGATTAATTTGTTCAAGATTACGAATCGCGGTCTGATCAATTACTGGTGAACTGTTAGTTCTTTGGGCTTTGACGACTATACGCTCATCAGCAACTTCCTCACTAATAGTACTTACCGCCCATTTCTCAATCGTGCGTTGGAGAGAATCCATCATAATCGGCTTACTGATATAGTCATCCATACCAGCGCGTAAACAAATCTCGCGATCGCCTTGCATTGCACTAGCAGTCATGGCAATAATCGTGGGACGTTCATAACCTGTATGCAACTCATGCCAATGATTAACTAGATAGGTAGCAGTTTCTAATCCATCCATTTCTGGCATCTGCACATCGAGCAGCAGCAGATCATAATGTTCCACTTGCAACGCTTCTAGAACTGCCAAACCATTATCGACAACATCAGGCTGATATCCCATTTTAATCAGCATCGCCATCGCTAGCTCTTGATTGATTAAATTATCTTCAGCGATGAGAATCTTTAAGGGTAAGCGATCGCCAAGCCTCCCAACCGTCTCATTACTTTTTGCGATCGCATCCTGTAATGTATAAGCTGGCTGCTCCTTAGCGATTTTAGTAGTAATCGTAAACGAAAAAACCGAACCTTGATCGCTCTTACTCTCCACTTGAATATTGCCTCCCATAGTTTCTACTAATTTCTTGCAGATGACCAGCCCTAAGCCCGTACCACCATATTTACGCGATGTAGAAGCTGAGGCTTGACCAAAGGGCTGAAATAACCTTTGCATCTGCTCATCACTAATACCAATACCTGTATCACTAACCGAAAACAACAATTGAAAAGGGCGATCTACAACAGGGGTTTCTTCAGTAACTAAGCGCACACCAATTCTTACGGCTCCTGTATCAGTAAATTTGAGAGCATTAGATACCAGATTTAAGAGAATCTGACGGATGCGCGTCACATCACCAATGATAAATGGTGGCACATTGGAATGCATACTCACTTCAAATTTTAGTTTCTTTTCTTTTGCCTTGGCTAACTGGACATCGTAAATATCACGAACTACTGCGCGTACATCTAGGGGGGCATTTTCTAATTCCAATTTACCTGATTCAATTTTAGAAAAATCCAGAATATCATTGATCACCGACAGCAGCATTTCGCCACTCACTTGAATCGTGCGAATATATTTTGCCTGTTCAGGATTAACATCTGTGCCTGCAAGGAGTTGGGTCATCCCAATCACCCCATTGATCGGCGTGCGGATTTCATGACTCATCATCGCCAAAAAAGCTGCCTTGGTACGAACAGCTTCTTCGGCTTCTTCTTTAGCTTTACGCAGATCTTCCATCAATTGCATCTGCCGCAATTCGGTTTGTTTTTTGGAAGTAATATCCCGAAAACACCAAATCAATCCAAAAAATTTATTTTGTTCAGAACTAACGGGGCTAGTGTAATAATCAAACACGCGATCGCCATACATGATTTCCCCTCGCCTGACCACATCAGGATCATCGTAAGTAGTTTCTAATAAATTTGCCAGCACATTAGGCAGGGATGATTTGATCAAAAATGTCCCTAATGGCGATCCATCATCAAATTTGCTATCAACTGCATTTCCTAAGAGCAAATCATCGGAAATATTCCACATTTCACAGAATTTTTTGTTAAAACTAGCAATCCGTCCCTGCTCATCGACTGCAAAAATACCATCGATCGCCGCTTCCTTTTGAGCATGGAGCAGCAGATTAGTGCGTTGCAGATCGCGCAGCATTCTAATGCGGTCAAATACGGCTTGGGAGAGTTCTTGATTCTTTTGAGCGAGGTTTATTTGCAAGTGTCTTAAGGCTAAATGCAAATGTACTCGTGCAAAGACCTCTGCTAGTTGTGGTGGCTTAGTAATATAGTCGGAACCGCCGATCGCAAAAGCTTGTAGTTTGTCCTGAATGCCATCGTTGGCACTGACGAAAATAATCGGAATATTTTCGGTAAGCGTATTTGCCTTGAGGATGCGACAAACTTCATAGCCGCTCATTAATGGCATCGAGACATCTAACAAGAGCAGATCGGGCGCGTGTAATTGTACGCATAGCAAAGCTTCATTACCGTCACTGGCGGTTTTGACGGTATAGCCTTGATCGATCAAAGCCGATGCGAATTCATGACGAATATCTGGATCATCGTCAACAACCAATACCGTTGATTGATAAACATCGATCTCATTTGCTTGCACGACCCGATCACCTTGTTAGAAAGTCTGTAATTAATTCTGTAATTAATATAGTGGGTTTTATGATATTGCGACATTACAAAATCAATATAAGATAAGGCGGCGCTCTGCGCCGCCTTTATCTATTAGCGACCGCCAACGGTGATCCCATCGACTTTAATATGGGGTTGTCCCACGGTGACATAGACACTACCACTTACAGAGCCACAAAAACCTGCGGCAAGTTCGAGATCACGAGAACTCATTGAGATTTCTTTCATGATTTCTTTAGCATCACCAATCAGGGTTGCGCCTTTTAGTGGTTTGGTAATTCTGCCCTTTTCGATCAAATAAGCTTCATCCACCGCAAAGTTAAATTGACCCGTAGGCAAAACACTACCGCCGCCCATTTTTTTGCAATAGATACCTTTATCGACAGAGGCAAACAGATCGTCTAACGAGAAATCACCCGCATCAATGTAGGTATTTCGCATCCGACTCGCGGCAGCATAGGCATAGCTCTGACGACGACCACTACCTGTGCGTGGATGTCCTGTGCGTAAGTCACCCGCGCGATCGCTAATAAAGTTTTTGAGGATGCCATTCTCAATCAATAATGTGCGTTGGGTCGGCATTCCCTCATCGTCCATATCGATTGTACCGAAAGCTTCTTCCGAAAGACCTTCATCCCAAGCGGTGAGGTTTTCGTGGGCAATTTTTTGTCCTTTCATTTCGGCAAAAGGCGTAGTTTTGGCTTCGATGCCCGTAGTTTCTAGCAAATGTCCACAAGCTTCATGAAAGATCACCCCACCAAACTGATTTGCCATAATGATCGGGTAGGAGCCAGACTCAACATAGTCGGCATAGAGCATTTGTCCCGCCGCTTCTACAATTTCATCGACTACGGGTTCATAGTTCCAATTGCGGAGATAGCTGGGATCGCTCGTTCCACCAACCCGCTTACCGATGGATGAGCGATTTGTACCATCGGCACAGAGCAGGTTGGAGCCAATTGACTGGGTGAGGCGAATATCTCGTGCAAATGTACCATCACTTGCCGCCACTAGAATTTCTTGCCAATCACGAAAGTAACCCGATCGCCTAGATTGAATATGTTTACCTTTTTGGCTCATTAATTGATTTGCGCCAAGGAGGATATCACCCATTTCTCGCATGGGGCTGCATTGAGTAATCCAAGATTCCTTATTCTTTTTAGCTGCGTAATCCCGAAAAAGTTCGAGATGAATTGAGGGAATAACTGAGTTTTGAGAAGGAAGTGCTAAACCCAAAATCGAAAGTGCGCGTTCGAGGGCAGATTTTAATCCTAAGAAAGTTAGGTCATTGGTACTGACATAGCAATCAGCTTTACCTTTAAAGGCTCGAATCCCTGCCCCTGTAGACAGCCTTGGTGAGATGCTAGTAATTGTGTCATCTTCGGCTAGACAACTAATATAGTTATTACGTTCTAAGAAAAATTCCACAAAATCTGCACCTGCGGCTCGCCCTAGTCCTAGCAAGATCGAGAGCGGTGCTTCCCATGTTTCATCAAAGCGATCGCCAACAGTGGAATATTCCAAATTTGATAGCTCTTTGGTCAGTAGCAGGTTACTCGTTATCATGGACGCTCAGAAATGATTGGTTACTGATGACAAGTGTAGCAAATCACTCAAGGATCGGCGAAAGATGCTCAGGGTTAATACCCAGCGATCGCAAATAAGCCTCTAACTTTTCTTTTTGCTGACGCTCTTGATTCGCGATCGCCTCAGCTTGTTGTTGGGCTATGGTTGCTTGGTCTGCGATCATCCGTTGCTGATCAGCGATCGCCTCAGCCTCCTGTTTAGCCAAATTTGCTTGATTAGCGATCGCCTCAGCTTCTTGCTTAGCCAAAGTTGCTTGATTAGCGATCGCCTCAGCTTCTTGCTTAGCCAAAGTTGCTTGATTGGCGATCTCCTTTTGTTGATCGGCGATCGCGTCAGATTGCACCGCTCGTTCGTCACCAGTCAGCAACAAATTTCCATCCTTATCCCACCAGCGAAGCCATGTTGTCATTTCACGTTGTTGGACTTGTTGTTGCAATCCAAGCTCAACAGCCATTGGCGCGATCGCAAAATGTCCGCGCTCATTAGGTTCCATCTTGGCATAGCGACCATCCACTAAATGATAAACCTCTAAAATATCTTTCCATGCATCAAAAATGACATAAAAAGGAATCCGAATCGCCTGCTCATACACCCAGAATTTTCCCGCTTTTTCGCTTGCACTGGGAGGCGTTGCATCTCGCTCTTCTGTCCCATTCCCAGATACAAATTCTATGGCAATTAAAGGTGCAACTACTTCTTTCCACAGCACATAGGAACGCCGATACTCACCATCCAGAAATGGCGATACATTGGGAACATAAAACCAGTCTGGGGCTTCCGCTCCTTTTTCGGGTGGCTCTACTAGTCGCCAATAAATACCGCTATCTTGACCAATGCAGTACCGTCCGTCGGGATGTAATTTTTCTAGGACTGGGGCGATCGAGCTTGTTAAAACAATACTTTGGGGATGCTCCTGAAAGTTTTTCACGAAAGTTCCGTCAGTTTCTGGCAGTTGTTTATGATCGAGAATGCTAAATTTTGGATAAACAGGTGTAGTTAGTCCAACGGATTGAGGTTGTTGTACAGGTTGCTGTATTGGTTGTTGTGGAGTGGGTTTAACCAGAGTTTGTGTGCTTTCCATAGTAACTCCGAGCGATCCGTTGTCGTAATTTCAGATTGTGATTGTAACATGAGACTTGAATGAATTGGTATTTCTGCTTGTTATCGGCACTTGTTATCGGTACTTGGTATCGCATTAAAGCAAGGATTGCACAGAAATAACTCCAAATTCCCGATCGCTAGATCCATCTAACCAGAATACAGACACCGATGCAGTTTCGGCAAAAATCGTACATTGACCATAATGGGCTTCTGCTTCACTGGTGGCTGCTAAAGGTTCTGTATAAACTTCCAATTGCCGATCGCGTAAATTTAAAATCCAATAAATCGCAATCCCGGCCCTTGCATAAATTCTTTGTTTAGTCGTGCGATCGCGCTCTAAAGTCGAATCCGCCACCTCAATCACCAAAACCACATCCGCAGCTACAGGATGGCGATCGCGATAATCAGTTGTTTTGCCGCGAATAATTACCACATCTGGCTCAGGCTCACTATCGTCAAGGGTAATTGGCTCCTGCGAATCCACATACCAACTATCAGGTGTAATATTTTCTAAAGCTTCTCTAATTAATTTTGTACTAATGCGATGTGGTGGATTTTTTGTCATCTTTGCAACCAGAATACCTTCTAATAACTCAAGGCGATTGCCTTCTTCGAGAATCCCTACTTGCAGCATGGTGTGATATTGCGCCACACTCAAGCGCCAAAGCATATCCGATGGAATGGCGGTAGGTTCGGGGATATTTAATTTAGCTTTAATCGGTAACTCAATTGGTAATTCTGCGATCGCGCCCATAACTAAATCCTTTGTTGTAGGTAGTGATTTTGAATTTAAAGATCGGCTCCCGTAACAGATCTTTAGTTGTCTGTCTTATCATAAACCGTATCTTCCTGATTGTCTTCATTATCAGGCGGTAATGGAACTTCTATAAGAGTTGCCCTGACATGGGGAAGGGATGCGCCTTCTAAACCCTTGGTGATACGAGCAGGAGAATAATCGAGGGTGACAAATAAAGGATAGTGAGCTTCACCGCGATCGCTAATAATGCTCTGATGTTTCCAAGGGAGGAGCCAATAATATTCCTCACCGAGGGCAACTTCTACCTGTCGCCAGCGTTGCAACAGACTCGAATAATCTTCGTTAGGTCGATGGATAAATATGAAAATTTCTTGTCCCGTTTTCACCTTCCAATCGGGATCGCACATAATCAAGGCGAGATCGCATTGCATCTGCACATGACTTTTAGTCAAATTAGGACTAGTAAACTGAACTACTGGCAATGGAATCGCAATCAAACTCTCTTTGGGGCGGCGCAAACTGGGAATCAACTCAAAATAGGGGCGATATTCGCGCAACAGGGCGATCGCTTCGAGGGGATTGCTGTAATGACTGAGGAGATTGTCGTACTGGAGTTGATGATTACTCATGATGTAATGGTCGGCAGATGCACGAAGAAAGTTGAACCTTGTTGAGAACCTTGCGGAGAAATTTGTTGAGAACCTTGATTTTGAGAGCTTACAGAAATCTTGCCGCCGTGGGCGCTGATAATGTAGTGCGATAAGTATAAACCTAAACCACTGCCTTGTTTTTGATGATTGCCTTGGCTAAACCTTTGGAATAAAAATGGTTGCTCCTCTGCTGGAATCCCCATACCTGTATCAGCGATCGCAATGACTAGCTCGGACTGATTATGTTTCAGGCTAACATGGACGCTGCCAGATTCGGTAAATTTCAGGGCATTACCAATCAAATTATTAAATACTCGCAATAGTTCTAAGCGATCGCCTTTTACTTGTGCGCCACTATTAACATTTGCGCCACCATCAATATCCGCATCAAGATCAGTATTAAGTTCCAGATTCTTAGAAATAGCGATCGGTTTCAGTTCCTCTACCACCTGCTCCAATAATTCCCGCAAATTTAGCGTCTGCAAATTAATCGTTTTACTACCCGATTCGTAACGATAGACATCTAATAATTTATTGACCATCTCTAACAAATTACGATTGCTGCGCCCCATAATCGTCAGAGCTTCACCAATCTGCGGCGAAATCTCCCCTAGTACACCATCTTGCAGCAGCCCCAACATCCGATCCGCCGCCACTAAAGGTGTCCGCAAATCATGGGTCAAGCGCGATACAAAATCCTGTCGCTGGCGGTCAATGCGATCGCGCTCAGCAATACTATGTTTCAAACGCAAGAGCGATCGCACCCTTGCCAATAATTCATCAGCCTCAATCGGTTTCCGAATAAATTCATCCGCACCGAGATCTAAACCTTTCACGGCATTAGCGCGATCGTAGGCTGTGATTAACAAAATCGGAATAAATGGCAAATCTTTCATCGCCCTAATGCGGCGCGTCACTTCATAGCCATCCATCTTCGGCATCATCACATCTAGCAATACCAAGTCGATCGGTTCTGATTCGATAATTTTTAGAGCATCTTGACCATTTGACGATGTGATAATTTCATAGCCCTCTTCCTCAAGAATGGTACGAACGAGAAACAGGTTGTCTGGGACATCATCAACAATTAGTAAACGGTCAGGAGATTTCATTCAAACTCTCAGTCAAGACATGGCTACATATATACATATAGATGTTGTCATGAAATCGTAATCAATGTAGTCATCCTGATGGTAGAAATTCTAAGGAGAAATTCTAACAGGCTTCAGATTCTAATACACAACGTAAGGTTGACAAGCCCTTCTTAAGCTGGCGTGAAATTGTCACCGCACTTACACCTAACATTTTGGCAACTTCTCTTTGGGGTAGATCTTCGATAAAAACAAACTCCACAATCTCTCTAGTGCGTTGCTCTAAAACTGATAGTGCTTGTTGCAAACGGAATTTTTCATCTTGTTGTAGTTGCATATTACTCTTGGGATCAGCAACCAGATCGCCAATAGAAGCAGAATCTTCTTCTTCCGATCGCACAGGCGCATCAAGGCTCAATGGAGAGCGATTTTGACAGGCGAGTTTCGCTTCTTGCCATTCGCTAAGTGTGATTCCGAGAGCATTGGCAACTTCCTTTGCGGATGGTTCTCTTTGTAATGTGTTGCGTAGTTTTTGCATCACCCGCACTGATTGCTGTTGTAAATCAGTCCAACGGCGAGGAATGCGTAGTGCTGAACTTTTGTCACGGAGATAATGCTGGATTTCACCGCGAATGTAGCGCACGGCGAATGAACTGAAGGCATAGCCACGATTCAGTTCAAAGCGATCGACTGCGCCGATTAAACCCAAAGCCCCAACTTGGAGTAAATCGTCATACAGTTCTGAGTGGCGATCTGCCCAAAAATGAACTTCTTTTTTGACTAGTCCAATGTTTAGACGGACAAGGCGATCGCGTAAATGTGTTGATGGCGCTTGGCGATATTGCTTGAGTAGTTCAAGGGTGGTGGTTTTATCTTCAGTTGAAAACTCACGCATCTTATGAGTGTATGTATTGCTAGACTGAGCAATGTGGGGTTTTACGTCAAGAGTTGCGGTAGTCATAGTTTTGTCCTAAACCAATCAAGCCCAAATAATTACATCTTTGCGGACGATAGTTTCCGATATTGTAGTTAGATTAGTTGGTTTAGAGGCAATCGTCACCTTGCAGCCTGTTAGGAGTTTTTGAATCCGAAAATTGGTAACACCTAACAGGTTGTTAGGTCGCCATTAAACTTTGGGCAATTGGTACTGAGCAATGATTCGCTTAGCAAATTCTGGGACATGGGCTTCTAACTTTTTCGGATAGTTGCGGCGCACATATAGAAAGTTGCGGACAAAATGCGAATCAATCGAGAACCGTCCATATTCCAAACCTTTAGGACCGACCTTGTTAACTACAAAACTAATGATCCAAGCTAGCCAAATCGGTAAAGTTACCGCTTGATCGTAAGCCCCAATACCTTGCTGCACGGCGGCACGGCGATCGCCACTGGAGATCACAGGCTGAGTTTGCAATTGATCCTTGATTAACTCCAACATCTCTTTGCCTGTCTTGTTTCGCACCACGATCCATTGCCAGCCAAAGGTCGCGCCCATGTAGCCCACGACGATATCGGCGAGAGCATTGGTATAGTCAAAACAGGTCATACAAGAAGGCGCAAATACATCTTTAAGTTCTTTGGTGTTTAGCCCAAAAAATGGCACTTGTTCGGTGGAGCCATCGGAATGTCTGAAATGCACATTAAAATCCTGCATGAACTCATAATGAACTACGGTTTCAGGCGATCGGCTGGTGGTATCGAGAAATTTTTGTAAGCCCGATCGCGTCACATTATCTGTACAAGGCGTACCTAACACATAGAGCTTTTCTAAACCGAGTTCCTTCTCAACCGTTCTTAAGGCTTGAATTTGACAACCCACGCCGATCGCTAAAAGTCTCTTGATCCCTGACTGCTCGATCTGTTCTAACACCGAGAGATTTGGTGAAAGAGTGGGTTTATTGACCCGCGCCGCCAGAATTTCTTCACGATTTCGGGCAATGATCGGCTGCGGTTTAAAGCGATCGCTTTCACTAGACTGCACACAAACTACGCCTTCAACTAAGCCTTTTTCGAGCATGGCGATCGCTAAACTAGACACAATACCTGTCCATTGCGCTCCTTCGATGGGTTCAGTTTTGCGGGCGGCGATCATTTCTTGATGCACACCGAAATATAATTCTTGTTCGTTATCAAGATCACGCGATCGCCCATGAGATTGGGTTTCGAGTTGATCAATATGCTGAGTGATAAACGCACAAGCTTCTTTGACATAATGAATGTAATAGGTATCACAAAGCCCACATTCACTGCATAGTTCTTTAGCGGGGCGGCGTTGTGTATCTGGGAGAGCTTTTGCTTTGCGATGGGATGGGACAACGGACATTTTACTGTTTTTGCTATTTGAGTTACTCTCAATCATAGGCTACAGCGCTTTGCGCTGACTTACAAAATAGGAATCGCGATCGCCATTTTTGTCCCCAATTTTTCTTGACTTTGAACATTGATTGTCCCACCGTAAAACTCGACTAAAGTCCTTGCAATTACTAACCCTAACCCCATTCCCTGTTGTTCGTATAGTTGACGATCAAACTGCATATAAGCCCCAATATTGGTGATTTGCTCTTTACTCATTCCCCGTCCCCGATCTTGGATGGTTAATATCCATTGTGAGTCCACAATCTGACTATTTAAAGAAACTTTACTTCCTTTGGGCGAATATTTGAAAGCATTATCAATTAATTCTTCAATAATTTTAATTAAATCTTCAGATGAGATATTCAGTTCAATATCAACAAGATCTAGTTCTAAATCATCTAAGCGATCGCATTCAATGGCTTTGCGATCGCTAATACTTCTGATCACAATTTGGCTATCGGTGGGATAGTTGGCGGTAAATTTTGCTTGACCTTGCGATCGCAATAATAGCAGCTTGCTATAAAGCAAATAATTTTGAATAAGTCGATGTAATCGCTTGGCGGAATTATGAATACCTTGAGCATATTCATATACTTCACTTGGCTCAATCTCCTCATTTTGCATCATCATTAACTCAGCGAGTCCCATAATGCCTGAGAGGGGAGTTTGTAACTCATGGGGCAGCGATAGGGTGATACTGCTACGCAGAGCTTCCATTTTTTCCGTCACTCGTTTTTCTATGGCTCTTTGCTTATTGAGACGGACAGCGATCGCATTCAGGAGTTCTTCTTTTGTGCTGGGTTTTTCTAAATAATCATCGGCTCCCATGTTCATCCCTTTACGATTGCTCCGACGATCCACTAATGAAGTCAAAAATAGAAAAGGTACGGTACTTAATTCCTTATCCTGACGTATTTTTTCTAGGACTTCATAGCCGTTAAGAATCGGCATCATTACATCACAAATAATCAGATGAGGCTGTTTTTGCATGGCGAGATCGATACCTTGTTCCCCATTTTCAGCAGTAATCACCTCAAAACCTTCAGCTAAGAGCAAATCTTCTATCGATTCACGAATTAATTCTTCATCTTCAATGACTAATATACTTGTCATGTCATATATGTTCTATATATTGATTTGCTCTGTTGCTATTTTACTCGTGATTTAATATTCGCGATTCAATATTCGCGATTTAATAAAATTGTAAATATTGCCCCCTTCGGTTGATTGTTTGTCACCGATATCGCTCCTTGATGTGCTTCTACGATCATTTTGCAAAAAGATAGCCCCAAGCCAATTTGGGACACTCCATACACAATATTGCCGACTTCATATTTTTGAAAAATAACCTGTTTTTGGGTTGGACTTACGCCAACACCGCAATCAATTACTTGAATCTTGATTAAATCTTGCCGATGGGGATTCTCTGGGACAGATTCTACCTTGATCATAATCGGGCTGCGCTGCGGTGAAAATTTGATCGCATTGTCAATTAAATTATCGAATACGCGACGGAGTAGATTGTGATCACCAGAAATATAAACAGGCTGTTGGGGTAATTCGTATAAAAGTTGGATTTGTTTGCTTGAAGCGATCGCCTCAAAATCAAAGATAGCTTCTTGAGCCATGTCACCGATGCTGATTCGACAACAATTCAGTACTAATTTTTTCGATTCGATGCGACCAATGGTCAAAATATCATCGATCAGCAGACGCATCTGCTCGACAGTTTTGCCAATTTGCTCAAGTCTTTTGATCCCGCGATCGGGGATATCCATAGTCTTGAGCGAGTCACAACCCAACAAAATCCCGATTAAGGGATTGCGGAGATCATGAACGATCGCCTGCATCATTTCTTCACGCAAAACCATAGTGTCTTGGATATGATCATACTGAGATTTGATTCGCAACATCGATCGCACTCGCGCCCGCAGTTCGGTACTGTTAATCGGTTTACTAACAAAATCATCGGCTCCTGCATCTAGACAACGCGCTAGATCTTCTTTTTCCGACAAAACAGTAACGATAATGATCGGAATATGTTGCCATTGGGCATCGCTTTTGATCTGTTGGCATATTTCAATCCCATCGACATCGGGCATCATCACATCTAGTAAAATGATGTCAGGCTGAATTTCTTTAAGACTAGCGATCGCCTCACGGCCGTTATTTTTATAGTAAAGTTGATACCCCTCTTTAAACAGCAAAATTTCAATTACATCAAAATTTGACGGTTCATCATCGATAACTAAAACTACCTGTTTGTTTCCCATGCTGATTTAAAGTTAAGGCACTTCGTATGGTGCTTTTTCAAGCGATTACAGCACGTTTCAATCAAACCCAAAGCAATAAGTTTTTTTTAAGTTTTGCTTCGCAAGCGGTTTAAAAAATTTATTGGTTCGTCTGCTCGAAAATTACTGAAATAAGTCGCTTAATAAGCAATCGTTCTTTTTAGTGAAACAACTATAGCTTCTATTTTGACAGATTTTCGCATAACATAACTTGAGATATTTCTCGGAAACAGCGCATGACTTCAAATGTCAAAACTTTAGCCGCGATCGATGTGGGTACAAATTCCATCCACATGGTAATCGTGCAGATTAAGACTTCGATCCCTAGTTTTACGGTCATTGAATCGGAAAAAGCGACAGTAAGGCTAGGAGAGCGCTGCCCCCAAACAGGGAATTTAACCGAAGATGCGATGAAGCGATCGCTAGAAGCTTTACAACGATGTCAGGAAATCTGCCGAACTTTTAATGTTGAAGAGATCGTGGCGGTGGCGACCAGTGCCACCCGTGAAGCTCCTAATGGCACTGATTTTATTGATCGTATTAATGAAGAATTAGGATTACATGTTGAAGTTATTTCGGGGCAGGAGGAAGCCAGACGAATTTATTTAGGCGTAATCTCGGCGATGGAACTGAAGGATGAGCCACATATTTTGATTGATATTGGCGGCGGTTCTACGGAGATAATTTTAGGCGACGGACGCGATCCCAGCTATCTCAGCAGTACTAAAATTGGGGCAGTTAGGTTAACAGATTTATTTATTAGCACCGATCCCATTTCATCAACGGAATACGATCGCTTATTAGGTTATATTCTCGGCTCGATTGAGCGCCCCACCGATGATGTACGATCGCTCCTCAAAAATCAAAATCTCAAGCCATTACAAGCGATCGGCACATCAGGAACCATTGAAACTCTGGCGATTTTACATTCCAAAGAGAAAACAGGGCTAGTTCCTAATCCTTTACAAGGTTATGAGATTCCCTTTGCTGACTTAGAAAATATTGTCTGGCGCTTACGCAGAGCGAATTTGGAAGAACGCACAGCGATGGTACGCCAAAAACGAGCAGAAATTATTTTGGCGGGGGCGATCGTTCTCTTAGAAACGATGCGGTTATTAGGAATTCCGAAAATTACGTTATGCCAAAGAGCTTTGCGCGAAGGTTTAGTCGTCGATTGGATGATCCGTCATGGCTATATCGAGGATGGATGGCGCTATCAAAGTTCGATCCGCGATCGCAGTATTTTCAAACTTGCCGATAAATATGGGCTTGACATTAAATATGCCAAACAGGTTGCTGACCATGCCCTGAGCCTGTTTGATCAAACCCTGAATATTTTCCATGCATGGGGAGATGAGGAGCGGCATTTACTCTGGGCGGCGGCGATGTTGCATAATTCAGGGCATCACATTAGCCACGATGCTCACCACAAGCATTCCTATTATCTGATTCGCAATGGTGAATTATTGGGCTATACCGAGTCAGAAATTGAGGCGATCGCCAATCTAGCTCGCTACCACCGCAAGAGCGAACCCAAGAAAAAGCATGAGAGTTTCCAGAACTTGGGGACTGAGCGCCATAAATCCTTTGTACGTCAGGCTAGTACATTTTTGCGTTTAGCGACCGCATTAGATCGTCGTCAAATTGGCGCGATCGCCTCAATTCGGGTAGTTTTTGATCCGCGTACCCGCGCTTGTTCGTTACGACTTACACCGAGACAACCGCAAGATCCTTGTACCTTAGAGCTTTGGAGTCTTGATTACAAGAAGCAACCCTTTGAGACTCAATTTAACGTTACCCTATCAGTATCCTTGGAGTAGATAGAGTGAGCGCTTTGCGTCCACCCTATAGTTAGATTATGGAAGGGTCACTCTCTCTCATCATAATTATTGCGATCGTGGCAGGTATCTCTGCTCGTGTCATAGCGAACTTTTTTCGTGTGCCGAGCATTGTCTTTCTACTCCTTTTTGGTGTGGCTTTGGGGGGAAATGGCTTAAATCTAGTCCAGCCAAGAATCTTAGGTGATGGATTAGAAGCGATCGTTTCCATCTCTGTTGCCCTAATTCTATTTGACGGGGGACTTAATCTCAAACTCAATGAATTAGGGAAAGTTTCGGCTAGTTTACGCAACCTAATTACAATTGGGGCATTAATTACCCTGATTGGTGGCGGCATCGCCGCCTATTGGCTCAGCGAATTTCCTTGGACAATCGCCTTTTTATATGCCGCATTGGTAGTAGTGACTGGTCCAACTGTCGTTAATCCGATCATCGAAGAAGTAGGACTAGATCGCCGTCTTGCCACGATTCTGGAGGGTGAGGGAGTCCTAATTGATGCGATCGGTTCGGTGCTGGCGGTAGTTGTACTTGATGTGGCGCTAAACCCGACTGAAAGTGTGTTTGCGATCGTTGCGGGCTTAGGCGTGCGCTTGGGTGTGGGCATTGTGATTGGAGCGATCGCGGGTTGGCTATTGGGGCGATTTTTGCAAAGAGCGACATTTTTAGCGGAAGATACCAAAAGTGCAGTCGTGGTAGCGGCGGTATTAGGGCTATTTGGACTTGCTCAGGAAATTCAAAGCGAATCAGGGCTGACGGCGGTGGTGGTGATGGGAATTATTCTACGCGCCTCGGAAATCCCTAACAGTCGCGCCTTACTCAGATTTAAAAGTCAACTAGTCGCTCTCATCGTTTCCGTTCTATTTGTATTACTATCCGCTAATTTGTCGATTCCCAGTATTTTTGCACTGGGATGGGGCGGTGTGCAGACCGTTCTATTTATGATGTTTATTGTCCGTCCGATTAATGTGATAGTCAGCACTTGGAATAGCAGTTTCACATGGCGACAAAAGGCTTTTTTATCGTGGTGTGCGCCCAGAGGGATTGTGGCAGCTTCCGTTGCTTCCCTCTTTTCCATTTTATTGACAGAACGCGGAGTGAATGGAGGGGAATCGATTAAGGCTTTGGTTTTCTTAACGATTGCCATGACCGTCTTTATTCAGGGACTTTCGGCGAAGTTATTAGCAAAACTATTGGGGCTAGATCAATCGGATATTTCGGGCTTAGTTGTGGTGGGCGGCAATCCCATTGGTATTTTAGTGGCGAGATTATTTCAAGCCAATGGTCAGCGCGTGGCTCTGATTGATACCAGTGCGGAGCTATGCAAACAAGCTACGGAATATGACATTCCCGCTTTTGTTAGTAATGGACTTAATTCGCGATCGCTAGCCGAAGCAGGGCTAGATGCAATGGGAACCTTTGTTGCCCTGACCATCAATACGGATGTGAATATTGTGATTGCTCAACTGGCGCTGAAGGAGTTCAATCCGCCTAAAGTATTTGCAGTTTATGTCAAGGAAGCGAGTCCTGATAATGATAGCGATCGCAATGGTGAAGCCGCCATCCAACAAGCATTTAGTGCGCGTGTGCCGATCAAAACATGGAATCAATACATTCTCCAACGCGAAGTGAGGGTAGGCGAGTTTCTCCTGACGGAAGAAGAACTATCGGAGCAGTTAAATCGCTTTAATACGATGTTTAACGCAGGGATATTACTGCCATTACTATTTGAGCGCAAAAGTCAATTACAAATTGTGTCGGCGGATATGTCATGGGAAAAGGGCGATCGCATTGTTTATTTGCTACATACGCCCAAGACTTTACCCTCGGCTCAATCGGAGGTACTTCCACCGAGTACTTTGGATATCACACCTGTAGTTCTTTCTGATTTAGATATTGCTCAAAAAACGGGTGATATTAATTCTGGTTCTCGTAGTAGCACTAAAGACGAGGCTAGCGCTGATCCAGATTATTTCCTCAACATGGCAAAAGATATCCTTAAAAAGCGATCGACTTAATAAGGGCAATTCATGAATTGCCCTTACGATGCAATGCAGGTTTTAAGTCATGGTGCTTCTGTTTAGAGATCGCAAGCTTGCTGTCCCCAATTCAGGGTCGGTCTAGTGCGAGTACGAGCATCAAGGTCGGGAGCGCAGGTAAACTGCTTGATCTCGCCATCAGGAAAAAGTCCGATGGTTACTGATTCACCCGTGCGATCGCGGGCAAAAGTAACCTCAGCCACACCTTCACAATTTTGGATGATCTGCTTCGCAATCTCAGTTCTCACCTCTTTGCCAGACTTCCAAAAATCAGCAACTCCGCTACCACTGATGGCAAGTGTATATCGGCGATTCAGATTGGCTGAGCGATCGGGGTAAGGCACTGACAAACGAGAAAACTGACTGTTATTGGTGACTTTCACATCAGGAATAGTTTCCAACACCTCCTTAACATTCGCGACCACTTGCTCACATACCGTTCCATTTTTGACTTTCGCCTCAGGTGATGACGCATTAGTTGCGGTGGATGTTTGGGCGATCGCATTGGATGTGACACTAGGCATCACATTAGGCACAGTCAAGGATTGAGTTTGTCCACAGGCAATTAGTGAATAGCCAAGGGCAAGAAAACTGAAAAGTTTGATTTTAGAGAGTTTCATATTGATTTAGCGCAAAAATTCTAAGGACTGGACAATTTTTATAAGCTCATTGGGAGTCATGAAAGCTGCTTTATTACAAGTAGTCGTGGATCTAGCCCGATTATCTATCGTGGTTCCTACGGAGTAGAAGGGTGACTTACCTGCGGGGAAAGTCCAGACATTCTCATGTGGAGTATTGGCGATCGCTGCTGTCATCCGCTCACCACTACCCATACCAACATTGACATCCACCTTGCCCAAAATTTTGGAATTGACCTCACGAGTGTAGCGACCACTAGGACCGCCAATACCGCCGCCAGTCGCACTGACTGCAAAGCAATGATTTCGATCATTGCCATATACGACTGTATAGTCAGGACCAAAGCGACAGACCCCATTAGCATCTACTGACGAACCAGCACGACATGGCTCGGTTCTGACTGACACTACTCGAAAGCCTTGAGGGACATATTGGGGAATAGCGATCTTGATGCCAAGAGCCTTTAGGGATCTTTGCTGACTGGCACTGAGTAAACTAGGATTACTATTACTTTGAGAATAGACTGGAGCCGCAACAGCAGCAGTTAGAGTCAACAGGGAAAGTAGAGATAGGCAGGTATTGTATTTCATGGGTAAGTTGGTGATTGTGTTTATTAAGAAAGCGTTCAAGAGTTACTTGCTGTGATCAAAAATTAGCTGAATCCAGACCAGTTGCTGAGTCCATCTCAGCCTCCTATTTATCAAAGGGTCTTTTAGAACTAGAGCATGTTTGATCAAGTAAATACGACGCAATCCAGCCTCTAGTTTGACTAGGCATATACTCTACATAGTCCCAATCCACTCCTTCATTATCACTTTGACGCACGATGGGTGAATACTCGCTAATGCTGTAATACAGTTGGGCTACTCGTTGTCCCACTAAGACATAGCCAACGATCTCAGAATCAACTCCAGGGGCAGAGCGCATATTCACCCGTGATCCCTTTTCTTGACCAAGAATATCAGCAAGGCAACGTCCTCGAAAAGCTCTCTGGGTATCGCTCTGGGCATCGGCGATCGCTGTCAAGTTTGGTGCGAGTGAGATGAGAGGGGCAATGATGGCTGGCAGAAGTTTGGTTAATTTCATTTTCGCGATCTTGGATTGATGAGTGATAAAGCCTATTGAAAATCTTTGGGAGTACCACTGAGCGACACTCCCAAAGATTTATTTGGTTTTCAAGTCAGCACAGAGTTCTGCTACTATTCAAAATTACAAATTGAATTAGGTTTGACTGGGCAATCTGTCGGTTTAAATGTAGTCTCCGATAGATCTAGATATGTTAGAGACTTTAAGCCAGATAGAGGCTTGAGACTGGGAAATGGATTTCCAGATAAGTCAAGGGATTCCAACTTAACTAGACTTGCAAGTGGGCTGACATCGCCGATTTTATTGTTGCTTAAACGAAGATCTGGCAGACTAGTCAAAGCAGCAAGTGGCTTCACATCAGTGATTTGATTGTTGCCCAAACCGAGAGTTACCAAACTAGTCAGAGTACTCAGTGGCTTTACATCAGTGATTTGATTGCTATCCAGATCAATCAGTACTAACTTGGTGAGTTTAGACAATGGCTTGAGATCACTGATTTGGTTATCATTCAAGCTCAATACGGTCAAATTAGGCAACCCAGAGATTCGGTCAATGACACTTCCTAGATTGCGGATATTTAGACCATCCAGATTTAGCGTCTGGATCTCTTTCAGCTTCTCAAGAGGTGTAAAATCAGTAATGGAGTTTTGAGACAAGTCCAGAAAAGATAAAGATTCTAGATTGATCAGAGAATCAATTTTGGTGACTTCATTGTTTCTCAAATCAAGATATGTCAAGAGTGTTAACTTCGCCAAAGGAGTTATATCTTTGACCTTGTTGCTAAATAAAGTCAAGCTAGTCAAGTTCTGAAGATTAGCAAGAGGTTTGACATCAGTAATCTCATTGTTAAACAAGCTCAAGCTAGTCAAATTAGTGAGACTGGCGATAGGCTCGACATCCGTAATATTTGCAGATTGAATAGATAGGGACTCAAGACTAGTCAACTGCTTACTAGCGGCTTTACAGTCTTGAGTTTCAGATTCTGTTAGTAAGGCTTCGACAGTGATTTTAGCACCAGCAGAAAGAGAAGCTTTTTGTTGACACCATTGCTCAAAGGTCTTAGAAGATGCTTCGGCTTTTAAACTGGTGAATGAGAAAAGGGAAAAGGCGATCGCCAAAACTGACAGAGGGAATATACGCATTTACTAAATTTATCGGCTAGCTAATTTTCGACGGATAAAATTGGGTAAAATACCCAAGAAAACAAACGCTGAGATTGACGTTGGCACTTGCTAGAAAGTTGCTAGCTTCCCCAAATATAAATAGAGCCATTTTCCATCTTCATGATTCGGGCGCTAGTGCCATCGGCTTGCTCTTCGCCTTGTTGTTGATAGACGATGCCACCGCGCTCATCGGTGTAGACCATAGGGCGATCGCTGAAAGCAAACTAATTGGGATGAATCTCACAGTTATTAAACTTTATTGAAATTTGACGATAATAGCCTATATCTACGAAAGAAAGAGCTGATTTTTTGCAAAAAAATGTTAAATTAAGATTACAAAAAGATCTCCTTTAACCATGATTCTCGTTATCGACAACTACGACAGCTTTACCTACAATCTTGTGCAGTATTTAGGGGAGCTATTACCCGAATTTCCCACCTTAGGCGAAGTTGTCGTTAAACGAAATGATGAAATAACCATTGCCGAGGTCAAGGAAATTAATCCCGCAGGAGTCGTCATTTCTCCCGGTCCTGGTCGCCCTGAAGAAGCAGGTGTATCCCTTGATATCATTCAAGAAATGGGAGCTAATACGCCGATTTTGGGTGTATGTCTTGGGCATCAAAGCATGGGGCTGATGTATGGCGGCAAAGTTGTGTCTGCGCCCTATTTGATGCATGGTAAAACCTCACAGATTTATCATACAGGCGTGGGTATTTTGGCAGGGCTAGATAATCCCTTTACCGCAACTCGGTATCATAGTCTGGTCATTGATCGTGACAACTGCCCTGATGTCTTAGAAATTACCGCATGGACTGAAGATGACATAATTATGGGAGTCCGCCATAAGCAATATCCTCATATTCAAGGCGTACAATTTCATCCTGAGAGCATTTTAACTAGTGCTGGCAAAGACTTGCTGCGGAACTTTTTAAAGGGATTGCTCGTAAATTAAGAATAGGTAGTGCGAATCGCCGCCTATCCTTACATATATTCACTTAACCAAAACTCAACCAAACAACATGCGCCGCAGACAAATTCTTCGACTCGCTCAAGGTGGACTAATCTCAGCATTTACCACAGGGATCATAGCCGATGCTGCTAGATCTCAGGAAGTTAGCAATCTGAAACTGCAATGGTTAGGACATATGTCGTTTTTAGTCTCAGGCGGTGGCGTGAGCTTTTTAACCCATCCTTTTCGTCCTGCGGGCTGTACCGAAAAATTACCGACACCACAACCAAAATCTGACTATGTTTTGATTAGCTCACAACTGTTTGACGAAGGATATTTAGAAAATTTACCCAAGGACTTGCGGGTCTTGTCAGAACCAGGTTCATACAATATCAAGGGCATCAATCTTCAAGGCATTTCGATGGATCACGATCGCGTTGATGGTCGTCGGTTTGGGCGCAATGTCGCTTGGAGATGGAAACAGTCAGGTATTTTTATCTTGCATTTAGGCGGAGCTGCCGCGCCAATCACACCTTCACAGAGAATTTTGATGGGTCGTCCTGATGTGCTGATTGTGCCGATTGGTGGTAATGCTCAAGGTACTGATTCGATGCAAGCTAAAGCCTATTCTCCAACTGAAGCCAAGGCGATCGTGACCGAACTAAATCCGCGTATTGTGGTTCCTGTCTATTATCGTACTGACAAATCTAGTTCCACTTGTCAACTGGCAACTGTTGATGAATTTCTAGCGCTAATGCCGAAGGATAGCATCAAAAAACTAGAAGGTTCAATTTTAGAGCTTAAGGCAGGTAGCCTACCGCAAACAACAGTGGTACGAGTGTTGAAAGCTTAACGAAATAAAGCTTAACGAAATAAGGAGGGTGCTAAGCACCCTTTTTTGGCGCTGAAAATTCATGCTAAAATCAATCCAATGTATCTCTCGGAGCTAGTATGCAAACTACTCAAGTACCAATTAAGTCTAGAGAAACGTTAACCGAAATCATTCCCACAACTTCAATAGCTCTTCCCGATCATAAACAGCTACCCGAATCAGACGGAACCTTTGTGAAAAATTTTCAGGAACACCCACAAAGTATTGTTTTAACTAGCTCGATTGCTCCAGTCTTAGAAAAACTACATCCCGATGGACGTTATTGCATCGGTCAGGATAGCGGTATCTATTGGCGGCTAGTGGAACCACCCGAAAAAGGAGCGGAAGCCCCTGACTGGTTCTATGTGCCTAATGTATCACCCCTTCTCGATGGTGAATATCGCCGTTCCTATGTGATGTGGAAAGAAATTGTCGCGCCGTTAATTGCCATTGAATTTGTGTCGGGTAGTGGAGCCGAAGAAAGAGATGCAACACCCCCCAGTGAAAGCGAAAAAGCGGGTAAATTCTGGGTTTACGAGCAAGCAATTCGGATTCCTTTTTATGCCATTTTTGATACATGGAGAGATAACCTTGAGGTCTATCATTTAGTTGATGGTCGCTATACCAACATCCAGCCCAATGATCGCGGTCATTACGCTATTCCGCCGATGGGTGTGGAATTGGGATTAAAATTCCATAATGGTGTATCTTGGTTGCGCTGGTGGGATGATGCGAGAAATTTATTGCTGACTGGAGATGAACGGGCTGTGCAGTCTGAGGCGATCGCTGATCAACAAAGAGCGATCGCTGTCCGAGAGCGTTTAATTGCCGATCAAGAACGTCTGGCTAAACAACAGGCTGAGGCGATCGCTGATCAAGAACGTTTAATTGCGGATCAAGAACGCCAACAAAAAGAGAAGTTAGCAAATTATCTAAGAGCGATCGGTATCAATCCAGATGATTTGCCATAAATATGGACATAAATTAACTCTTATTTTTTCATTTGCGCGATCGCCTCATACAATGGTTCCCAATCATCATCAACAGTAATCCGTTCCCAAACTGCGTCATGGTTAGTCCAACTTTTTTTAGTAGATAATGAATTTGTTGAGAATATCGATCAATAATCCTTTTCAAATAAATACTCCGCAAACTTGGTATCTGGCTTGGGGTAAAGTTGCTGTTCTGTCTGAAGCGACTTTGCAGGATGAACATCTTGCGATTTTCTGCCCTAATGAATCATTTGTTGTTAGTCCTTCTCAACGCTTTGTGATAATAGGAAATGTTTGGTTGAGCGATCGCCAAAATTTATGTTTATTCGAGCAAGATAATCAGGTTTTATCTGATCTACAATTAATAATCAAGGCTTGGGAATATTGGGGAGTAGAAACGTTTAGTAAATTAGTCGGAATTTTTGGGTTGGCAGTTTGGGATAGAGAAGCGCAAAGATTATACTTAGGACGCGATCGCGTTGGTGGAAAAACGCTTTATTACACAACTACGGGGAAAACTCGCTGGATTGCGCCCAATCTGCGGACATTAAACCCCTATCATTCCCAAGAATTAGACACCGTAGCATTGAGGGATTATCTCTGTTGCTCCTTTGTACCTGGATCTCGGACTTTATGGCGGGATGTGAGCGAATTGCGACCTGGAAGTATGATGGATTTTCCAACAGAAAAAATCAATTTTTATTGGCAATTACAGACCGATTATAAAACTGAAAACCCTTCTCTTGATCAAGATCCCAATTCTTTGGAATGGCACGGTAAAAAACTGCGATCGCTGTTAGATGAAGTTGTGCAAAATTGTTTGCCAAATAAAGAACCTATTGGTGTTTTTCTTTCGGGCGGTTTGGATTCGAGTAGTGTGGTTGCTTTGGCATCAAAGTTTCATAATGCACCGATTCATACCTATTCAATTCACTTTGGCAAAGACTGTCCGAATGAGTTAGAATTTTCTATTTTAATAGCAGAAAAGTTTAATACAAATCATCATATTTTAGAAATAAATTTTCGGCAAATGTGGGAAAGATTACCTGAAACAATGGGTTGGTTAGACGATCCGATTGGCGATCCTTTGACTGTTCCGAATTTGTTACTAGGAAATCTCGCCAAAGAATCCGTAGAAGTTATTTTAAATGGAGAAGGAGGCGATCCTTGTTTTGGTGGACCGAAAAACCAACCTATGTTACTCAATCAGTTATATGGCTCGATTACTGAGCAAGATTCTCTCCAAGCCTATTTACTTTCTTTTCAGAAATGTGCCTCTGATTTACCTCAATTACTCAAACCAAATATCTGGAAAACGGTGCGAGATGAACCTTACATTTTTTCTGAAGATTTACACTCAACAGCAGATTATTTGAATCGTTTAATGGCTTTAAATATTAAGTTTAAGGGAGCCGATCAAATTTTAACTAAGGTCAATAATTTAACCCAAGCCGCAGGATTAAAAGGGCGATCGCCACTATTTGATCAGCGCATTGTCTCATTAAGTATGCAAATTCCACCTGAATATAAATTATCAGGAGTGCAAGAAAAAGCAGTCTTAAAACAAGCGATCGCAGATCTTTTACCGCCCCAAATTTTACATCGTCCTAAAAGTGGCATGATGGTTCCTGTGCAGTTAGGATTTAAACAATATTGGCAACGTCAAGCTAGATCATTATTATTAAATCGTAAAGCCGCGATCGCTCCCTATCTCAATCAAAATTTAATTCGTGATTGGCTAAATTATGAAGGCGATACCTGGCGAAGATATGGCGTAAAATTATGGTTATTAGTTAGTTTAGAAGTCTGGTTACAGGTAAATAGAAAAAATTGAATCAACCAAAACTTTCTGTTGCATAAAAAGAACTATCACTACCTCCCACTAAAATTAATGTGCTATCTTCACCCAATGTTAGTTGCTGACTATTGGCAATACTGCGATTAAGAACCTGAATTAATTGTTGGGGTGTAAAAGATTCTAGCTCAACACAATTTCCCCTATCTAACCATTCTAATTCTACTTTAGACAAATTATCCCTAATAGAATCAGCTAATGATTGAGACGCTTGAGCAGAGTTTTTTGAAGATTGTATAAACATATCTTTTTTTGCCGCCAAAATTTGACGCGGAGAAAGCCCAACATCCACAATAACAATTGTTTCATCAGGAAACCAACGCAAATTTGTCCGTAATTCACTGGCTAATGTTATGCCTTCAGGACTGCAATCATGGAAAGCAAATACGCGCAAATCAGGATTACGACGGAGCATCTGCATGGTGGTATCAAAAATGCGTTGGGGATAGCCCGAAATACTGAGAATGGCGCAGTTATTTTCAAAGTGAAAATTATTTGCAATTAACATTTGGGCAATTTCGTCAGTTTGACAAACGACTAAGCGATCGAAACTATAATTAGTAACATTAGGATCGGGTGCTATATTCTGGGCTGGCAAGGCATTAAAAGGTGATGGCAAAAGTTGCGATACGGAACCATTAATTCTTGTCCAGCTATCTAGCCAACCCAGCATCTGAGCAGCCTTAATAGAGAAAACTTGAGGGATTTTTTCGAGTCTTCTTCTCTGAAAGAAACCGATCCAGAAAGCAGATAAACCTACCAAGGCTGATGTTCCATAAATCATGGGAGAGTGAGTGGTAACTCCATAATAAGCTCCTGAAAAAGCGATAAATATTCCCCATAATTGTAAAGCCGTTGCGCTACTGCGACGGGTTTGAGGACTAGATTTAGAAGAATTACTGAGATTGAACAGATAATAAAAGCAACAAATATTAAACACAATTAATACTGGTAACAAGGCGTTAGTTTGCAGAAACATTGACAAAAAACCACCAACAAAACCTGTTGTCCACCCTCCTAGGTGGGGAAGGACTTTATTTTTAAGTCTCTTATCAAGAAAATAAAGAAACTGTTTGGGCGTAAAAAAAAGCGTATTATTTACGGAAATATCGGCGATCGCCTTAGCAAAAAAGGGGTCTGTAAATTTAAAATCCTTCATGCTGGTGGGTTCAAAGACAAACGCATGATTGCACTTGGAACATCGTCCAGAATTAGCGGTACGCTCTTTTAAGTTGTTCTCTGTGCCACATCGAATACATTTCATAAAATTTTAAATACCAAAAATAAAATTGTAACGAAGCCAAAGAAGTTTTAGCAGAATTCTTTATTGAAAAATTTGATTAGTCAATAACACATCATAATTTTCCCGTTGACGAATTAAGCGATGTTCATTTCCCTCTAATAAAACTTCGGCAGGTCGAGGGCGATGAAGAAAATGGGATGACATGGCGTAACCGTAGGCTCCCACATCTAAAATTGCTAGAGTATCGTCAATTGCTAACTTTGGCAACCAGCAATTTCGTCCTAAATAATCGCGGGAATAGGTGGTATTACCGCAAACATCTGTAGCATAAAGGGAACCAGCCAAATTAGAATTTAAAGCGACAATTTCACGGTAGCCGCCATGTACGGAGGGAACAGAAAGATTCGCAACAGTGGTATCGGTTCCCACAATTTGTTTGTTTTCTTGCCATTTCACGGAAACAATTTTAGTTAAAAGAATCGCACAACCCGCGATCGCTGCTCGTCCTGGTTCAATGATTAAATTAATTGATCGCCCAAGTTGAGATAGCTTTTGAGTTAATATCTTCCCAAATTCAGACCAATCAAACCCTGTTTTTTGATGATGATAGGGATAACCAAAACCACCACCAAAATCCAAATATTCCCAGTCTGGTAACTGTTGGGCGATCGCCAAAACAGAGTCAATAACTTGAGTAAAAGCTTGAGTGGAGTTGGTTCCTGTTCCCCGATAAAAATGTAAACCACTGATTTTAAGATCATTAATTTTTGCCAAATCAATGGCATCAAAAAATTCATCGGAACGGACTCCAATGCGGCTATTGCCTGTTAAATTCGGCTCATTTAACCGTAATCCTAAATGTAAACTTAACGGCTTAGAATTTAGTGGTAAAGCTTGATAAGTATCGCAAAATAATTTTAGCTGAGATAGGCTATCTAAATTGAGCGTAGAAATTCCCCATTCCAGAATTTGAAGCATTTCTTCTGAGTTTAAATTACTGCCAGTGTAAATAATTTTTGAGGGAATAAAATTCGCTTTTAAGCCTAAATAAACATCTCCAAGTGTATTAGCATGAAGTCCCCAACCACGATCACGAAAAATCTTTAATAAAGATACATTTCCATTAGTTACACTAGCAAAATGAAATTGAGTTTGAACATGGGGAATTGCTTCGGTTATCTGCTGAATCGTTTGCCTGAGGCGATCGCCGTTGTAAACGTAGAGCGGCGAACCGTAAATTGTTAGTAACTCCTGCATGAAATTAGTCGAACAATTAAAATTTAAGACCATTGTTTTTTATATCTCCACAGGAAATAAGGTATCAAAAAAGGATGATTAAAGGAATATTTTTTAAAGGAGCGTCCTAAAACTTGCGATCGCCATATTTGCCAAACAATCAGTAGCCAGAGAATTTCCCCAATCCGTCGTCCCTGAATCAAACCACTCAATTCACCAAAAGCAACGCGAGCGGCTAAATCAGATTGCCATATTCCCTCTGCTTGTAAAATAACAGGATTTAACCAATTTCCCAATTCTGACCACCAATTTTGCAAACACCAAGCTGTTAAAGGAACACCCATACCCCGTTTCTGTCGCCAAACAATTTCCGATGGTAGCCAGTCTTCTACCGCCCGTTTCAGAATATATTTTTCACAGGCTCCTTGCAAAAACAGTTTTTCTGGCACTTGAAATGTCCATTGGGCTAGGTCTAAATCACAAAACGGCGATCGCACTTTTAAACCATGAGCAGAAGCCAAATTGGTTGCCCTAGGATGAATATTTTGCGCTCCTTTTAACATTAAGGAAGCACGACGTAATCGATGTAATAGCGAGGTTGTTTGAGTAGAATCCAAGGCAGATCCTAACCAATTTTCAGGATTTATTAGTTGTATTTTTTGATAGATATTCGGTTGAAATATTTGCGATTCATAACCCCAAAGCCGATGAAAAGTACGGAGATAGTTTTGTTCAAAAGATTGTTGGTTATCGGGATGTTCACATTGATAAATACTAGCTGCAATTAACGGTTTATTTGTCCAACCTGCAAATAATTGATCACCTCCTTCCCCATTAAAAATAATTTCAACCTCCTGACTGGCGACTTGACAAAGCAAAAATAAGGGAACCGTTACCCCATCTCCAAAAGGGATGTCTAAAGCTTGAATTGTTGGTATTAAAGCTGATTTAATGCGTTTAGGAGTAACATCCACTTTAACCAAAGGAATCTTGAGCCATTGAGCTACTTGTTCGGCATAGGAATATTCTGTAAACTCATCCCCAAAATCAAGGCTATAGGCTCGCACTTTTACTCCTGCTTGTACCAGTAATGCCGCTACAATAGAAGAGTCTAACCCTCCCGATAAAAAGACACCAACGGTTTCATCTTTGAGGTCAACAATTTGTCGTTTTATTGATGCTTTTAACAGGATTTGAAGCTGGCAGATCGCATCTTTTTCATTATCAATAATGGGAGTTTTTTCTTGCCAATTGTGTTGATCATTAGAATAGGAAAATAATAATTTTTTAGATCGATCAATTTCCCAAATTTGTTCTGTTCCTGCGGTTAGCGAAAAAATATTTTCAACGGGTGTTAAAGGCGTTGATACATAGGAAAAACAGCTATAGCCATATAAAGCCGCTAAATTAATATTAGGAGAAGTTACTAACGGTAACAGCAGTTGAAAGCGTGAAGCAAACCAAATTACCTGTTCTTGTTTTAACCAATAAAGCGCAACTCTTCCAAAAGCTTCTCTTCCCAAAATCAAACCATTTTCTGTAATTTTTACCCAAATATCAGGCAAAAGAGAATTGCTAGTAAAATCAAAGGGTAATCCTGATGCCGAAAGAGTTGCAAGTATTCCATTTGTAGGAGTGTCAGAAGAGATATGCCAGTTTTCCTTTTCTCCTTTTTGTTGCAAAATTAGTTGAAGTGATTGGGACAATTTTGTCGGATTATCATAGCCCCAATAACCAACCCATTGTGATCGAGAAGTTGCAATTTGAATGTTAATCTTTTTATCCATACTTATTTGACTTCAAAAGTACTATCACTAAGCCTGCGATCGCCTAAAAAAGCTTCAACTTTCCAAGTTCCCACAGGCATCTCTGAACCCAAACTATAGCGACAAAAGGTATTCCAAATAGACGCAGCAATTTCTTTGGTCTGATAGCGATTTTGGTGAACAATTTGTCCACTGGGGGCAATCCAACTACAAGATAGGGAAAGTTGCTGACCAACGGGCGCATCGGATAACGTTATCCGATAAAAAATTTCACCACTGTTTTGTCGGGGAACGGTGCTGAGATTGCCGCCATTATCTTGTTTTAAAGTTATGCGATCTCGAATTACCGTCACACGAGCCGTTATTTGTTGTTGATTTTGGGTAAAAACGATGAAGCCGATCACACATAAGGCAGCAACTCCGATAACACCACCGATAATCCAGCGATCGCGTTTTTGTTGATCAGCTAGAGCCTCGCGCCGATCCAATTGCACCATGGCTTCTTCTAAAAGTTCTGGTGGCAAATTTAATTCCTGCAAAATTTCCCTAACCTGTTCTGGGGCTAACTCTGCTTGTTGACGTTGAGATAATCGCTGGACTTCTGCGACAACTTTTGCTAACTGGGTATCCGTTAATCTTTGTTCCATAATGTTTTGATTTTACTCAGAAATTCTTGGTTGACCCTATTTTAAACTCTGATTAACCCGTTTCAACAGGTTTTAGCTTTCAGCCCGCAATTTATTTCAGGGACTTTCTATTTTACTTTTTCATCTCTGCGATCGCCTCATACAATGGTTCCCAATCATCATCAACAGCAATCCGTTCCCAAACCTCTTCGATTTTTGGACGCAAGAAAATTACAAGAGGATTGGCTTGCTGAAGTTGTTTAGCAATGTTGTCAAGCTCAGCGATCGCTACGCGAATTAGTAATTGATGATAAATCACTCGCCATTTATCTAATAAAATTGCTTGTTCATCCGTAAGTTCCCAATCATGATCCGCAAAAATATTGCTAGCATCCTCTCTCCAATTCGGCTGGAAGGATTGACGTAGTTTCACAAAAAATTGGTTGTAACCGATCGCTTGAACCGCCGCCAATAACTCTACGGTTGCACCGATTAATTCCTCAGTTTCAGGTTGCGAAAGCGTAGTAAATCCTAACCGCTTCAACATTAGTTCACAATAAGCATCGCGATAGAAGTCTTTAAACTTCTGTAATGATGACTGCATCTCATCCTTATCCATCACCATACTGAGAGGATCTTGCAGTTTTTCGAGATTCCAATAGCAAGCGGCAGGTTGATTAGCATAGCTATAGCGCCCTGCATGATCGAAATAAGCCGCCGTAAATCTAGGATCGTAGCTAGGAATAAAGGCAAAAGGTCCATAATCAAAACTTTCGCCCGTAATCGACATATTATCGGTATTCAGAACCGCATGACAAAATCCTGCCACCATCCATTGAGCGCAAAGGGTGGCGACTCGTTCTACGAGTTCCAAATAGAATATGCCATCTTGATTGTCTTGTCCCCAGATATGCGGATAGTAAACTTGCAGCACATGATCTAACAATTTGCGCGTCAAGTCAGCCCGTCCAATCCAACGCAAACGCTCGAAAGTCCCAAACCGAATATGCGATCGCGAAAATCTGACCATCACCGATGAGCGCGTAGGCGAAGGTTCATCACCGCGCCAGAGATCTTCGCCAGTTTCAATTAAACTGAGTATGCGCGAAGTCTTCACCCCCATGCGATGCAATGTTTCGGAAGCAATTATTTCGCGTACACCACCCTTGAGCGTGAGACGACCATCGGCAGTGCGTGAGTAGGGAGTCCGCCCTGAGCCTTTTGTGCCGAAGTCATAGAGTTGATTATCGACACCGCGCACTTGTCCATACACAAAGCCGCGCCCATCACCGAGTTGGGGATTATATTCACCAAATTGATAGCCATGATAGCGCAAAGCCAAAAAAGGACGCACCGCCCGAAAATGTCCAAAGGCTTCGATAAAGTCATCATCGCTAACCTGTGCGGAATCAAGCCCTAAAATCGGCAAAATATCATCATTACGCCACCGTAATTTGTGCATCGGATATTCGGCGGCGGTTACAATGTCGTGATAGTCTGCTAGAGACTCGATCGCAGGTTCATAATTGAGATTCAAAAAAGGGTTGCTAGGGTGACTCATATCGAAAAAATTAGCGGCGAAATATTAGATGCTTCTGCCATGATACTTGGTTCAGGCAGCAGTGCCGAGAGCGATCGCTCTATCACCTATTGGTATGAGGGGATTTGTCCCTATAGTGGTGAAATTTTACGGTTGCCGAGGACTTTACAAGTAGAGGCGATCGCTAAAAATTTAATGCAAGAACTCAGCCAAGGCACAGACAAGGGGCTTAAGCCCCTTGTTAATAAAGAAGGAAAAATGTATGGAATTCTATTAGCAGAATCATCAACGGGAGAGAAAATTGTTCTCAAAGCTTTTTCTGGTTTACTAAATGGAGAAAGTCAAATTGCAGGATGGGTTCCACCGATCGCAGGGCGCGAAAAAGTTGCCATTGAAGAATCAATTACCTTAAGTAAATTAGCAACTATTAAACAAGAACTAATAGAATTAAGCGAACTTCCCCAACGTTTAGAATATGCTCAAAAATCTCAAGAATATGCATTACAGTTTCAAATTCTCCAAGATCAACATCGAATTTCCAAACAAAATCGACAGCTAAAGCGATCGCAATCATCAAAATTAGATCTACAAGAATTAGAACGCGAAAGTCAACAGGAAAAGATGGTAAGGCGTGATTTTAAACGCGATCGCGATCAAGTTTTGCTACCATTACAAGAGGCGATCGCGATTGCCGACAGTAAAATGCTCCTGCTTAAAAAACAACGCCGTGAGTTATCGCGCACTCTCCAAACACAGATGCATAACGCCTATGTACTCACCAATTTTGCAGGGGAAACGCGATCGCTGCGAGAGTTAATTACGGAAGGTGCAATGCCAACAGGGATGGGAGATTGCTGCGCTCCTAAGTTGTTGCATTATGCCGCAATTCACGATCTCACGCCTTTGGCAATGGCTGAGTTTTGGTGGGGATTGCCTTCGGCGGATGGATATAAAATTCAAGGCGAGTTTTATGGTGCTTGTGTGGAGCGATGTCAGCCGTTGATGGGATTTTTATTGTCAGGAAGGCGATCCCCCCCAGCCCCCCTTATAAAGGGGGGAGAAGAGATTCGCAATCAAGTCAATTTTTTTAAGGGGAAAGAAGAAAATCAAGTCCCCCTTTACAAGGGGGATTTAGGGGGATCTCTGCAAATTATCTATGAAGATGAGAACTTAATTGCGATCGCTAAACCTCCAGATCTGCTCTCTGTCCCTGGGCGATATTTAGACACTCAAGACAGTGTATTGAGTCGGTTGCGTCAATATTTTGGCGAACATATGGAAATATATCCAGTCCATCGCCTTGATCGCCAAACTTCAGGAGTTCTATTATTTGCCCGTGATTTAGATTCCCTTCGCCATCTACAGCAACAATTTCAAGATCGACAAGTTCATAAAATCTATGAAGCTTTGCTATCAGGGAAAATTGCAATAGAGAAAGGAAGTATTGATTTGCCACTCTGGGGCAACCCTGAAAATCGCCCACATCAACAAGTCGATTTTGATAGAGGAAAACCAAGCGTGACGCAGTTCCGCATATTACGACAGGAAGAGAATCATACGCGCATTGAATTTATTCCCTTAACAGGACGGACTCATCAATTGCGGGTTCACGCTGCCGATGCTAGAGGTTTAGGAATGACAATTTTAGGCGATCGCCTGTATGGTTGCCATGCTGAAACTAGCCGTTTGCACCTCCATGCGCGGGAGTTGACTTTTACTCATCCGCGATCGCAAGAAATTATTCATCTGCAAATACCCGTTCCTTTTTAAAGGCACAAACTGAGTATTATTGCTGGCTATCTCTATTCAATTTTAATGCGGACGCTTAACTCCACCTTTTCTTTTTACCCCAAAACCATGTAAATATATCTCAGGCATATTGATACGACCATCAGAACGACTTATTTCAATAACCCCAAGTTGAAGCAAATATTGTAAAATTTCTTCGGGACTAGCGGATGGTAACTGTTGACCGATTGATTCACTAGTCTTCAAAACTTCTAAAAATACATCTTTTTGGATAGGAGCTTCTAATCCAATCAAACTGTTTTCAAGTCGCTTAAGCAAAGAAAATTCTGCCTTCAATTCTCTAATTCGATCTTCTGATGTATCCATCAAAGCACCTTGAAGATCCGATGGTTGCAGAAGACACATACTTTCATCAAAAGGTTCTAAGTGCTCTATTCTGCGCTCGGCAGCTAATACAAATAGCTTCAGGAAAGAACGTGGTGCAATTCGACCACCAGCATCCTGAAGGTGATTAGGAATCCAACGATAGGTAATTCCTTTTTTAGCACCAGATCCCATATACTTACCAATCATTATTTCGATTAGTTCTTCAAATAATTTCTCATCTGAGCTTACAGTCCAACCCAAGTCAGCATCATCTTTGATAATTAAATTAGGTATATTTTGTATGTATTCTGTCATTTCCAAGCCAGAGTTGGCTAACCGTTTGACCAAAAGCCGATAGAGCCATGAATGTTTCCATTCCAATGTAACCTGATGGGCTTTTAATTTCGACGCATCAGGAAAGCTTAAAAAATCATCTCTAAATAAGTCCGTGCGTAAAAAAATCTTGGGACGTATTCTTTTCCAACGCCGCCAACGATCGAGCCAAAAAGCTAAAAGCTCACGAATTGGATCAGGTAAATCGTTATAAGTAGGAACTAATCTATCCAATTCATCATAAGTAATAAATAACCAATCATCTGTTTCAATAAGTTTTTCATCTAATTTGTCTAAAACAATATTTAGGCTTTCAAAATCTCGATAGATTATAGGCTGCCAAACTGATAAACGCGGTAATTCGTCTCTAAGAATTTTAGCTATTTCATCTCCTATTTGTTCGACAAGAAATTCTTTGAGTTTAAAATCTTCTTGCTGCAATAGTCTACCGAATATCAGACCAACCCAAAAACTGCGCCATTCAATTTTGTTGGCTTGACTCATTTGTTTGTCAATAACATCTGACGCAGGTAATTTTTTATCTCCCTGACCTGTGTGACCAAACCCATTAATCCATGAGGTTTTATTTAAATTAGGTAAAGATCTAATCCCCAAACTCTGCACTAAAGCCTCTCTTCCTGACGCAATAGCAAGTAAGCGAAATAATTCTGTTTTACCTACTCCATGTCCTCCTAATATGAGCAAAATATTTGGCTCTAAGGCAAATCGATAATCTGGAATTGGCAAGAAATTTTTTAGAAACTTATCGTTGTCATTGCTTTCGTGTTCGGCTGCTCCTCTTCCAGGGGCAATTTCTGTTATCAACTGAAGTAACTTTTGTTTATTGATGTGATTCATGATTTTTATCCGTTACTTGTTTGAAGTTCACGTCCAAAGGCTGTACATAATTTTTCGGCAATATCTCGATAAGGAGAATTGGTCATTGTATTTACAAGAACTGATAATCTTGTCGATTCTTCATTATTTTGAGGTGTGGAGTCACGAGGAAATAAGGCAATATCTCCACGTAGATTATTATGATAAGGCACATCAACAGGATAAAATGGTGCTTCAGTATCATTAGAATTAGGAACATCTTCAGTTACTGCATAATAGTTATCCTGAAAAATATTATATGCTCTGTCTCGAAACTCTGTTAACTCCCTCCCCCGTCCTGATATCTCTAATGCGGGAGCCATAGAATGTACTAGAATCAATGATGGAGCCTCATCAGAACCTGAAGGTGCTAAATGGCGAATAACATGAGTTAGTCCAGCCCAACTTTGTCGTGATTGAGTACCAAATATAACTACACCATGAGAAAGATTAGTAATTGCTAAACCGCCAATATCATGAAAACCCGCTCGTGCATCCAATAGAATAAAATCTAGGTTTGGCACTCTTCCATTCAATTCTTGTAACATATGATGCATTCTATCTTCCAGTTCACCGTCCACAAGGTTCTGAAAGTCCAATCTGGCTAATTTTTCCAAATAATTTTTGTCTACCGTTCCTGCTGGTAATAGGTGTATAGTTTCCCCATTGTCTCCTAGCAAATCTGGTCTACTAATACTTCTTACAGTCTCTAAACTCCAATTATTTCCTTGGATTTTCTTTTCCAATAAATAATCAATTACGCCTGGATTACCATCATCTTCGGGTGAGAAAATTGTAGCTAAACCTGGTGCTTCTAAATCTAAATCAACAATAGCAACACGATGTCCATTACGAGCCAAAGTCAATGCAGTTGCAACAAGACTACTAGTTCGACCTACACCCCCTTTAAAAGAGAAAAAGGAAATAATCGCAGGTTTATACCGATCCATAACTAAATTATTATCCCAAGGTGGGTTTCCTATCCTCATGCCTGTCCAAGACTGCTTAGCAATATGTCGCTCAAGAACATGCCAGCGTGGAGATACTGACGGATCATCCCAGAGAGGAGAAGTCCTTTCAGCCTTAATAGTATCAATTAAAGCTTTATACCCATCTTTTTCACCTTCGGGCAACCAAATATCTTGCCCATAATACTTACCAAGCTTGTCAGATAAAAATTGTTCTAGAGGACTAGTATGAACATCTGCTTGTCGTATTTCGTCCTTTAAATCAAGAAATAACCGAATCTTTCCGTAAACATCACGAATAATTGTGACATCCTTAAGCTTAGGTACAAGGGAAGTTATGATGCTATCCTCTTGAAAACATTCTCTAACTTTATCAAAAGTTTCATCAAAACTGATTACCATATTTAAATATCCTGACTGCGAATTAAGCCATCTAATACTAATTTTGGAATTATTGACATATAAATTTTACTAGCCCGTTCAACAGATACAGTTGCTTGTTCCTCAGTCCAGAGATTAGAAGCAGCATATCTCCTCTCAGGATGGTCATTAGCTAATACTGTCCCATCTATTCGAGATGAGGGAAGTTGTCTATCTAAAACTGGGTACATAGTCCGTAGTCTTTCCATTGCTTTGCCTTCAAGTTTCGTGAGATCATGTCCAAATTTTTTTGCTTCTCTTCCATCTCGACTGGGTTGACTGAAATTAGGTTGACTAAAATATTGCTCAATAAGTACTTTGAAAGAGCATTCTACAACATATCCTGACAAGTAAACTGCATTGTCCCAGCGATGTTCTGTCAAAAGAATTTGAGCATCCTGTAAATGCCTACCTGCTGACATAGAAAAAGATTCTTGCATTTAAAAATTTGTTTCTAATTGTTCTAAGAGATAATCCATACATAAAATTCTACCACGGGACAAATCTGTATGCAGACATCAATAACTCTTCATGTTATAAATGATCACACATTACTTCGCAAAAATATACGTGTGTGTGCATTTTAGGAACATAATACTGGGTTAATTGATAATCACATTGATGTTTTTTGCACATTATTTTTGCCGATTACTTCACCGCAACTCGCTGTAATACTGTGCCAAGATATTGATGTGCTTCTGTCCAATTGGGAACAAGCTCGATCGCTGACTGAAAACAGGATATAGACTCGTCAAGTTTACCGATATTATTCAAGACAATACCCAAGTTGAAATAAGGTTGGGGAAAATTTGGTTCAATATCGATCGCTTCTTTGTAGGAAATAATCGCATCTTTAATTTGATCTTTGCGAATGAAAGCGTTACCGAGATTGCAATGGGCCTTAGCATAGGCGGGATTAATTTGAATTGCTTTTTCAAAACAGGCGATCGCTTGTTCTAATGATTCAGCATCATCCGTAGGTGTTTGCTCTGGTGTTGATTTTCGTTTCTGTAGCCAAACTACCCCAAGGGCGTTGTAATCCATACTTTCTAAAAGTTCAGAATTATACGCATTGATTCGTTCAAATAGTTGATTGACCGATTCAGGATCATTCTGCTCTAGATATATCTGCACGATCGCTCGATAGCCATTGATATCATTGGGGTTTGTGGCAATTGCTCTTTCATAACTAGCGATCGCTTCAGGAATACGCCCACGATCCTTGAGACTATCTCCCAGTTTGCAATGATATTCGGGAAGAAAGCGATCAGGAGCCATTTCCAATGCTTTCTGAAAATGGATAATTGCTAGCTCGATCCAGCCCTTTTGTTGATAAGCATTTCCCAGTCCTATTTGTGCATCCAATAGTTGGGGATCATTTTCGATAGCACGACTAAAACTGGCGATCGCCTCCATCAAATTTCCCTGCTCTAGATACATAGCCCCAAAGCGCTCATTAGCGGGCGCAAAATCAGGATTAATCGCGAGGGCGCGTTGATAATTATTTAGCGCGAGGGGAATATTACCAGAGGCTCGATAGCGATCGCCTGCTTGTAAATAAGTCTCAGGCGATTCATGAGATTTAATTGGGGCTTTAACAGTAGGTGTCTCAATTGCATCGTTCATGGTAAAAAATCTGGTAAAGTACTTTGCGCTATCAAAAACTTAACATTATATTTCCCAAAAACATTGCTGTAATTTCAGTGCTATATGTCCGCGAATATCACTACTAGATTTTTTACTTTCCCTTTATTGATTAGCCTAGCTCTTAACTTACTGTCAACTAGCTTTGCTGAGAAAACTTTTGCTCAAGTTGGCGAATATTGTCAATTTGAGCATGAAGCGATCGCCAATAAAGAAAAATTACGCACGGCTGCTTTTAAGGATATTGCCGATCTGAATGCACCACAAGCTTATCAAAAAATTATTCGTCAACATAGCCAAGATCTCAACAATTGCCGCGAAAAATCTTGGCTAAAAACTCAGGGGATTTGGTTGCGATTATATCCCTGTGATTTACAGTCAGGTAAACTTGATGAAGTAATGGATCGGATTGTAAATAAGGGTTATAACCAAGTATTTGTGGAAGTTCATTCCAATGGCAAGATTCTCCTACCCCATGCTGACAATATTACCGCTTGGGATGCGCTTGTTGACTCGGAGCAGTATAAACATGCTGACTTATTGAAATTAGCGATCGCTAAGGGAAAAGCGCGTGGGTTGAAAGTTCATGCTTGGGTGTTTACATTGAATGTAGGAACAGGCTATGGTCAAGGCTTTGATCCACAGGGACTATCCAAACAAACGGTGGCGCGACAACAGGCGATCGCTCGTAATGGTGATGGTGACAGTACAATTTCAATTATTGAGAACTTAGGTAAAAATCCTGAAAAGGAAGTCCAAACCACCGATCAACTATTTGTCGATCCCTATAATTACCAAGCACAGAAAGATTTGTATTTAGTAGTAACTGAAGTCTTAAAACGAAACCCTGATGGTGTAGTTTTTGATTATGTGCGATACAAACGCGGCGCAGGAGCCGCTTCAGTGGTTAGTAATGTGCGCTATCTATGGATTTATGGAGCCGCTTCATTGCAAGCCCTACGCGATCGTGCTGAGAATTTCCAAGGTCATGAAATAATCAATCGCTTTCTCAGTAAGGGTTTTATTGCCGAAACCGATCTGCAAGCCGTGAAAAGACTCTATCCCCAAGAATCTGAACCACTTTGGCAAGGTCGTCAACTTTCTAATCAAAACAAACCTGCGATCGCCTATTGGCAGAACGAACTATGGCGATTAGCGGTTGGTCATGCTTTTATCGGTGTCACCTATTTTCTTGATTATGTTGCCAAACCCGTCTTTCGTCAGGGAATTCCTGTGAGTGTTGCTTTTTTCTCTGATGGCAATCAACCTGTGGGCGATGGTTTTGACTCACGAATGCAGCCTTGGCATTTATTCACGCGCTCCTATGATTTACAACCAATGGCTTATGCAGTTTGTGGCAAGCCCGACTGTATTGTGGTCCAAGTTCGCAATGTGTTTCAAACTGCTCCCAAGCGTGCGAAGATCGCGCCGATTTTAGTCGGACAATGGAATGAACCTTTTGCCAATCGTCCTGCATTGGAGATACAAATGCAAGCAATTCGTGCAGCAGTTCCTACCATTAATTCCATCAGTCATTTTGCTTTTGGTTGGCAAACAACAGAAGTTGATTTTTCGCGATCGCGACAAGTCTGTAAGCTGTAATGCCAAAACTAAAAATGGCGTATTTAGGACTTACGCAAAATAACCTAACGTAGGGGCAATTCATGAATTGCCCCTACGTTAGAATAAGGGTTTCAATTCCTTTTGCATAGGTCCTAGTATTCATTTTATTTTTGGTATTAGAAGCAATTGAGATTGCTATGCACCCATGCCTGAATATTGCTTAATTCCCTTATGCCATAGCCACCGCTTGACAACAAAAGCGATTCCCATCCATCCTGCCATTACCCCAATTCCCTGCCAAATATTCACTGCTTTCCCCACTAAAATTGCCGCAGGAAAATATACCATATAGGGAAATGGAGTCCATAAAGCGATCTCCCGAATCAAGTCTGGAAATACATCTAAAGGCGCAATCATTCCCGATAGAAATAAATAGGGTAAGAACCAGAGTTGCTCGATCGCGCTCGCTCTCTCTGTCCAGAATGCAAGTAGGGCAAAATCATATTGAATTAAAAAACGTAGAACAAAGGCGATCGCTACGATAAATGCTGTAAGTAAACTAGTTGTTAGCGACGGAATCCAAAAGGATTGAGGATAGAGAATAAAAAATAGGGCAATTAATCCGATAATTAATGGCAATCTTGCCCAGCGTTCGGCAACGTGATTAATGAAATGATGCCAGAAAGGATCGACTGGCTGTAACAGACGATGGGAGAGTTGTCCTGAGATGAGTTCTTTCTCAAAGTCCCAAATTACCCAGACGATATTAAATTGACGCACGATAAATACAGCCAAAAAGTAACGAATAAATTCTAGGGAAGTTAATCCAAAATTGCCATCTTCAGAAGCCTTAAGCCATGCACCCATTAAAATAAATGGCAAGGAGTTGGATAAAACCCAGATAAATAGCTCAGCGCGATATTCGAGCATATAGGCATAGTAGGTTGTGAATAACGCCTGAGTAACACGAAGGATATATCTAATTTGCATATTTAGGTTGCATATTTAATTTGCATATTTAGGTAAGGAGAAGTTAATCTACTAAAAATCGGTATAGTATTTGCGAGTGTCACAGTAAATATGTAAATATAATATGTGAATATTAATTTGCAAGATGAAAAAGCAACAAATTTGAACAGCAACAAATTTGAACAAATTTGGACGAGCTATGCATCAGCCATTATTTGAGTCCAACGAATCTCTCAAATCTGAATTGCCAATGACAACCTCCTTTCAAAATCACGGTGTTCACCACTTATTTGAGCAAAAAGCTCAACAAACACCCAATGCGATCGCCCTAGTTTTCGAGAATCAGCAAATATCCTATCAAGAGCTAAATTCTCGATCCAATCAGTTAGCCAACTATTTGTGCGCCCGTGGAGTTAGGTCAGAAGTTTTAGTTGGTATTTGTCTAGAGCGATCGATTGAGATGATTGTTGGTATATTGGCAATCCTCAAGACTGGCGGTACTTATGTGCCATTGGATTCTAACTATCCTAAAGATAGACTAGAGTTTATGGTTTTAGATACACAACTATCATTACTACTAACAACCAAAAATTTAAACGATCAACTTTTTTCTTATCAACAATCTTCGCTTCCTTTAGGAATTGTGGTTTTGGATACAGACTTTCAGGATATATCTCAGCAAAGCACCGAAAGTCCCATCAACCAAATTATTGACGATTCTCTTGCTTACATAATCTATACTTCAGGCTCAACAGGCAAACCCAAGGGAGTACAGATCAGCCATCGCAATATTTTAGAATATCTGCAATCAATTAATCAGACCATGCAGATTGATGTAAATGATATCTATTTGCACACGGCTTCTTTTTCTTTCTCTTCTTCCGTTCGCCAATTACTCTTGCCATTGTCACAGGGTAGTCGAATTGTCTTGGCTAGTCATGAACAGATTCGGAATCCAATTAGTCTATGGGAATTGATCCAACAACAGGACGTAACTATTTTTGATACTGTTCAATCAGTATGGCGCTATGGATTGGAAGCTTTAGAGGATTTAGATCGAGAATCGGCAAGAGAATTATTAAATTTCCGTTTGCGCCTAATTGTATTTTCGGGTGGACTGTTACCATGTCAACTATTACAAAATATTCGTCATCATCTTACTACTAAGCCAGCGATCGTTAACGTATATGGTCAGACTGAAACCATCGGTGTGTCGGCTTATCCTGTTCCCAACGAATTTGATAAATTGGAAGGATATGTTCCCGTCGGTTATCCATTCAATCACGTTCAGACCTATGTGCTTGATTCAGATCTGCAACCAGTTAAAATGGGTGATAAAGGAGAATTGCATGTTGCTGTCAATAGCACATTGAGAGGATATCTGAACCGTAGCGATCTCAATCACCAGCAATTTATCAATAATCCTTTCAATCATGATTTGCCCAATGATTTCCCAAATGATCGGGCAAATCTACTTTATAAAACAGGCGATATTGCGCGTTACTTGCCTGATGGTGCTTTAGAAATACTGGGACGTGTCGATTATCAAGTCAAAATTCGGGAAATGCGAATTGAACTTGGTGAGATTGAATTGATTTTGGAGCAGCATTCTAATGTTCGACAAAGTGTGGTCGTTGCTACAGAGGATGCTCTCACAGGTGACAGACATTTAGTCGGTTATGTCGTTGCCAAGGTTTCTGTTAATGATACTGTCAATGAGATTAATAGCAAGTTTTTAATAAGAGAATTGCGGGATTTCTTAAAAGAGAAATTGCCTGAATATATGCAATTAACTGGCTTTGTAATCCTAGATTCTTTGCCAATGACTCCCAATGGTAAAATCGATCGCCAAGCCTTACCTGAACCGAATTTTACAAATTCCCAATCAGAGCATAAATTTGTACCGCCGAATAATCCCACGCAAGAGATTTTAGCTAATATTTGGGCTGACATTTTGGGGCTTGAGCAAATTGGGATCGAAGATAATTTCTTTGATTTGGGAGGACATTCTCTGCTCGTAATTCAGGTGGTTTTGCGAAGTCGTCAAGCCTTTGATGTTGACATCCCTTTGCAAGCTCTGTTTGAGAGTTCGACAATTTCTAGCTTTAGCGAATTGATTCTTGAACTTCAGGTGCAGGACATAGAGCTAGTTGATCAATCAATTGTCCCAAGGCTTGACCACAAAAGTACACCACTTTCTTTCTCTCAAGAGATTATGTGGTTTGGAGAGCAGTTAAACCCAGATAGCTTAGCTTATATTAATGAAGCATTCAGACTCAAAGGAGATCTAGACTTATCAATTATCCAGCGATCGCTTGAGGCTATAGTTGCCCACCATGAAGTACTACGCACTAACTTTATACTTCAAGATGGTAGACCGATGCAGGTAATTCGAGCGATCGCTCCGTTCGATATGGAAGTTATTGATTTACGAAATCTCGCCCCCACAGAGATAGATGCTCAGTTACCAACTTTACTACAACAAAAAACACAGGAACGTTTTGATTTAGAGTCAGACTTGATGTTGCGAGCAATTCTATTTCAATTAAATGATCTGGAAAATATTTTGCTATTAGTATTGCATCATATAGTCAGTGATGGTTGGTCTATGGGGGTTTTGAAGCAACAATTAACACAGTTATATAATGCATTTTTAGCTGGAAAGCCAAATCCTTTATCACCTTTACCGATTCAGTATGCTGATTATGCATGGTGGCAGAGAGAATGTGTACAAAGTGGATTATTGGATAGACAAATTAATTATTGGAAAAAACAACTAGAGGGTGTAAACCCCGTTTTAAATTTGCCAATAGATCGTCCTCGCCCTGCGATTCAAAGAGATTTTGGGGCTAATCAAACAGTAATAATTCCAGCTAGTTTAAGTAAGGCTCTGAAACAGATTGCTCGACAAGAAGGTGTAACCTTATTTATGGTTTTCTTAGCAGCATTTCAAATACTGCTCTATCGATATAGTAATCAAGAAGATATTAGCGTTGGTTCGGCTATAGCAGGACGTAGTCGCACTGAATTAGAGAATTTGATCGGACTATTTATTAATATATTGGTTCTACGCACAAATTTAGGCGGCAATCCCAACTTTAAAGAGCTTTTGCAGCGAGTTCGATCTGTATCTCTCGAAGCCTATGCGAATTCCGATTTACCGTTCGACAGACTATTGGAATATCTGAATATTGACAGATCTCTAAGCTGTATACCACTATATCAAGTCATGTTTATTCTCCAGAATTCCCCTAACTATCAATTGGAAATGGGAGGAATAACTGGTGTATCTCAAAAGATTGATAATCTTCGATGTGGCATGGATTTAATATTGCAGTTACAGGAATACCCCGAAGACATTCGAGGGACTTTAACTTACAATACTGATTTATTTGAGCATGATACGATCTTGCGAATGTTAAATCATTTTCAGATCTTACTAGAAGCGATCGCGAAAGATCCTGAGCAGCCGATCGCCAATTTACCGATTTTAACAACATCAGAACAAGAGCTATTCCTATTCCCTTATCAGCATCGAATTAATCAAGAAATTCATGATCCAGTTCACGATCCAGACAGACTAGTTCATCAATTGTTTGAGAAGCAAGTTCGACTTACGCCAAATGCGATCGCCGTTCAATACATTGATCGGACATTAACTTATCAACAACTAAATGCCAAAGCCAATCAGTTAGCCCATTATTTACGCTCCATCGGTGTTGGAGTCGATCAGTTTGTGGGAATTACTGTGGAACGTAATTTAGAGATGATTGTGGGAATTATGGGGATTCTCAAGGCTGGCGCTGCGTATGTGCCTCTTGATCCTGATTATCCTCGCGATCGCCTTGCATACATGATCGATGATGCCCAAATTTCGATTCTATTAACTCAAGAGCAGTACATATCGCAATTACCTACTTCTCAAGCATCTATTTCTCAAATACAAATAATCTGTTTAGATACTAATTGGATAGATATTTGTAAATTTAGCGAAGAAAATCCATCATCCATTAATACCCTTGAAAATATTGCCTATGTGATCTACACTTCTGGCTCTACGGGGCAGCCTAAAGGTGTAATTATTAGCCATCAAGCGCTAAGTATCTTCACGAAATCGGCGATCGCGGAATATAAAGTAACCAATAGCGATCGTATATTGCAATTTGCTTCCATCAACTTTGATGTGGCTGTAGAAGAAATATATTGCAGTTTATGCACAGGTGCAACCTTAGTATTACGAACTGACAAAATGATTACTGATTCTAGTACATTTTTACAAGCTTGCGAAGATTGGCAAATAACTTTACTTGATTTACCTACAGCCTATTGGCATCAGTTAGTGGCTGATTTAGAAGTAGTTAACTCGATAAATACAGAATTGAACTTGCGGTTCCCAGATTCAATTAGATTAGTGATCATTGGCGGCGAGAAAGCTTTGCCTGAAGCCGTCAGATCTTGGCAAAAATATGTAACTAATTCTGGAAAAGGAGAGCAGGTAAAGTTAGTCAATGCCTATGGTCCTACAGAAACTACAGTTGATGCTACATCGTATTGGATCTCTGGCAGTACTTCATTTGATGGCGAAGTTCCTATCGGTCGTCCCCTCTCTCATGTAGAAACCTATGTTTTAGATGCGTACTTGCAACTTGTTCCCATTGGCGTAGCAGGAGAATTATACATAGGTGGAGATAGCTTAGCAAATGGATATTTACATCGGCATGAACTGACAGCTAGAAAGTTTATCCCTAATCCTCTTAGTAACAGTTCTAACGATCCTTTATATAAAGGGTTATGTCAACGCTTATATAAAACTGGTGATTTAGTTCGTTATCTTCCCGATGGCAATCTTGAGTTTATCGGTCGTATTGATAATCAGGTGAAAATCCGTGGTTTTCGGATTGAACTAGGAGAGATTGAATCTATCCTGACTCAACATCCTGATGTTCGGGAAGTGGCGATGATCGTGAGGGAAGAAACTGCCAATAATAAACGCCTTGTTGCCTTTGTTGTTATATCTACAGTCTTTCAGTCAGCGCTTAAGTCGGAGCAAGTTCGAGAACTAGACACAATTAAAAGTAGTTTGCGCCAATTTTTGCAAGAAAGATTGCCGAACTATATGCTTCCAAGTACCTTTGTCTTTCTAGACAACTTACCCATTACTCCCAATGGCAAAATAGATCGTCGCACTCTATCCAATTTAGATATTGCTAATATTCAGTCTGAAACTAACTTTGTTGCGCCAACTAATTCGACAGAAGAGATTTTAACCAAAATTTGGTCTGAAGTACTTGGGGTAGAAAGAGTGGGGATTCATGATAACTTTTTTGAACTGGGTGGACATTCGCTTTTATCTGTGCGTTTGGTTTTTGAGATGGAAAAAGCCCTCAAATACTATTTCCCATTAAAATCTCTATTCCAAATTGGCACGATTGCGGAAATAGCCAAATTTATTAAAGAACAGCACACAGAGGAATCATTAGTAGAGGATGTGCCTGCGGGCTTAAGTATTGATGATTATCGAGCCTTGTTGTCTTTACGCGCTGGCATGACAGGCGCACGCATGGGTAAGCGTGGCTTAATTGTCAATATTCCACCCGCAGTCGAATTAACATCTCAACCTTTTGTGTGGATTGGTGAAGTAAAAACAGGTAAAAAACTTAAGCTTAAACAGCCGCTCTATGTAATGCCAGGGGCAAGTTTGTCTTCATCAATGAGTTCTTCTAAAGACTATATTTCCGTAATTGCTAGCTTGCTGGTAGATGAATTACTATCTACAAAATCAAGTGATTCCTATTCGCTTGGTGGATGGTGTTACAATGGATTAGTGGCGATGGAGATGTCTCAACAACTAAGAAAGCTTGGCAAACAGGTGGATTTACTTACATTTGTTGACCTGTCAGGGCGATCGCCTATTTATAGATTTGCTCACAACTTAAATTCTTATTTAGGCACTCTTCGATTTCACTTATACAACCTCAGAAAGCTATCATTTACAAGCAAACTGAATTACATTATCGAACGGATTATTTTGAAAATTAATCTGCCTAAAAATTCTGATTTAGCCAGCAATAGAGTTGATGGAAAGATACAAACAGACCAAATTCTCGACCTACTTTCAGAAGCTATTAGAAAATATAAACCGAAGCCATACGATGGTAAAGTTTTAATGGTGATTGGCAATGAACAGATTGTCCACGGTCAAAGAGGGATTAAGCACTTTGATATTTCTGGTCTATTCCCCTACAACGGATGGGGAAATTTACTAAATGGTCGAGTATTAGTGGAAAAGATGCAATGCGATCATCTAGACCTAATGGAAAACCCTTATTGCGAAAAAATAGGTAATACTATTCAAAGAATTACCACTTCAAGAGATATTTAAACGAAACTTTGGAGATAGTACCTATGCCTAAGAGTAAACCCCGCGATGTACAAGTAATCTATATTGCTGATGAAACCTATGCTTTGCGATCGCGTAGTTGGAATCGCTTGCGGTTTGAAATTGAATATGCCCTAGAAAAAGGAACTACTGCTAATTCATTTTTAATTCAGGGTACTTTACAAGCAATTATCGATCCCCCAGGCGGTACTTTTGCCGATATTTATATAAATGAATTACGGCAGCGCCTAAATATTGGCGATATCAGTTATGTAATCCTTGGTCATGTCAACCAAAACCGCATTGACACCTTGAAAGCTTTACTAGAAATCAATCGCCGCCTCACATTTGTCTGTACTAATGCTGGGGCGATCGCTTTGCGCGAAGGTTTGGGCGAAAGTTGGGGAGACGCTCTCAAAATTCAAATTGTGCGTGGCGAAGAAACTCTTGATCTTGGTAAAGGGCATGTTCTCAAATTTATTCCTGCCTCGACACCGCGTCATCCTGATGAACTCTGCACCTATGACTTGAAAACGCAGATTTTATATACGGATAAATTTTTTGGGGCGCATATTTGCGGTGATCAGGTATTTGATGAAGGCTGGAGCCAACTCCTTAGCGATCGCCGCTATTACTTTGACAGCACGATGGCAAACCAAGTCCGTCAAGTGGAATCAGCCCTTGATAAATTCGCCGATCTTGATGTTGCTTTTTATGCTCCTGGGCATGGTCCGATGGTGCGTTATGGTTTGCGTGAACTCGTAAATCTCTATCGCCAATGGTGCGAATCCCAAAAGCAGCAAAATATTTCTGTAGCCATGATTTTCGCTTCCGCCTATGGCAACACCACCACGATCGCTAATGCTCTCGCCAGAGGAATTACCAAAGCAGGAGTAGCAGTGGAGTTGATCAATTGCGAAAGTGCAGAACCCGAAGAAATCAAAGCAGCGATCGAAAAGTCTTCGGGATTCCTGATTGGTTCACCGACTCTAGCTGGACATCTGCCCACACAGGTGCAGACAGCCTTGGGTATCATCTTGTCTACGGCAACCAAAAGTTATCAAGCAGGTGTTTTCGGCTCCTATGGTTGGAGTGGTGAAGCTGTAGATATTATTTCAGGAAAACTCAAGGATGCGGGATATACTCTTGCCTTTGAGCCAATTCGGATCAAGTTCACGCCGACAGAAGCGACATTACAGATTTGTGAAGAAACGGGTACAGACTTTGCTCAAGCTCTAAAACGAGCTAAAAAAGTTCGGACAACTCTTAATCCAGGTAGTACGGTTGAACAAGCTGTGGGACGAATTGTTGGCTCTCTATGCGTATTAACCGTTCAGCGTGGTGAAGTATCGACTGCTATGCTAGCATCTTGGGTATCGCAAGCCACGTTTAATCCTCCAGGAATTACGATCGCTGTGGCAAAAGATCGCGCAGTCGAGTCTTATTTATTTGAAGGCGATCGCTTTGTTTTGAATATCCTCGAACAGGGCAAGCAACTCCGCAAACACTTTATGAAAAAATTTGCGCCAGGAGAAAATCGCTTTGTGGATGTTCAATCGGAACTAACTGAAGGTGGTTTGATTTTGAGCGATGGTTTAGCATATTTGGAATGTCGAGTTGCTCAACGGATGGAATGTGGCGATCACTGGATTATCTATGCGATCGCTGATAATGGAAAGTTATTGCAGTCGAATGGTTTAACCGCGATTCATCACCGCAAAACTGCTAGTAACTATTAAACTTTCGCTTAATCAAAAATGACGTGAAACTCCAAATGTAAGGGCAATTCATGAATTGCCCTTACATTTCTTGAATTGCAAACCTGCGAATTTATGTATCACAGCCTCTACTCATCTCTTGATCGCACTCACGATCGCACCCATGATCAGATTTATAACTTTGAAGAATTAGCTTTTCCTATTGATGGTATGGAACTACCGAATTCAAAAGGAGATAAACGTCCTTATATCGCTTTCAATATGGTTTCTAGCGTTGATGGTAAAGCGACAACCTATGCGGGTAAATTAACGGGCTTAGGTTCTCGTCCCGATCGCTTATTAATGAAGCGTTTGCGATCGCAGTTTGATGCTGTCTTAGTTGGTGGTTCAACATTGCGGCAAGATGCTTTTATTCCCACTATTCCGCCAGAATTAATCGCCGAACGGCAAAAAAATTTCTCGCAATCCCAACCCTTTGGTATTGTGATTAGCAATTCAGGCAATTTACCAAAAGAACATCGATTTTGGGAAGCTGGTAAAGAATTACGGATAGTCTTAACTGGAGAAAATACTTTAGTCGCATCTTGGCTACACGAAAAAGCTAATGTTATACGGTTTCCTATAATAGATAATCAAATAGATTTAAAACAAATTCTATCAATCCTATTTGAGAAACTAAGCATCAAACGACTTTTAATTGAGGGCGGTCCCAGTTTGAATTATGCTTTGATCGCGCAAGGATTTGCCGATGAGTTATTCCTAACTCTATCACCGCATATTGTTGGCGGTATGGATAACATGACAGTGGTGACAGGGACAGGTTATGGCTTTGGTGGTGGTGATTTACCTAAGCTCAATCTGCGATCGCTCTATCATTATGAATCCGAGTTATTTTTACGATATCAATTTGTACGAGAGCTAACAGCCTGACTTACGCGATACTATTACGCTTGCGAGACTCTTTGTAGGAAGTCGTGACATTGCGTAAACCTGACTTCACCATTTGTTGTTCCAAAATTGCAAAGAAGCGGCGGCGATCACTACCTGTCACTACGGCTTGATTGTGGGCTTCAGCAAGTGCTACAGGATAGCCATAGCCTTTCTGGACTTGAGCTAGGATAATTTGTAAAGCTTGCGATCGCAGTTCAGGATTGAGGGCTGTCCAATCTGGCATTTCAATTCTGGCTATTTCAGTACCGACATGGAGATAGCAAAAATAAATCTGATGTTCTCCATATTCCTGCAAAATTCTGGCGTGACTCTTCCAGAGCGGACTACATTCTCCAACTTTCAACAAGCGACTCCATAATGTGCCATCGCGCAGAGGTTGCAATTGACTGCAAGGAGCATAATCTAGCGGCTTTTGAGAACAATGGGTATGACAATCGGGCTGCTCAAAGAGACATAGTTGTAAGCGCAAAAAATTAGTGGCTTCCGCCGCACGCGGGGCGCTGATATATCCAGCCAAGGGAATATGATGCTCTTTGAGTTGTTCCCATGCTGCGAGAATATCTGGTAAAAGCTGCAATCGCGCTTCGGCAGGAATCTCATCAAATTCCCAATGGATTAAAGCTCCATCGGTAAATGCTAGCATTGGTACTTCTTGAGAGTTGGCAAGAACTTGCGATCGCGTTTCTATGGCTAAATTGGCTAAAGCGACAGTTTCGGCAACGGTACGCTTAAACGACATCCATTGTTCAGTCTGAATTCCCCATTGTCTTGCTTGATATAAATCTTCAGTTTTATAAAATACTTCAGGAATATTATCAAGTAATGGATAAACTCCCGAATTATAGTAAATCGCGACTCTACCAATATTAATCAAATAGCAATAGGCGATTTCATGACGACTGGGCGCAATTTGGGAGCCATCAGTGGCGATCGCTATATGCGGTGTGGTGATAGGGGCGATCGCCTGAATCTGGGTTAATGATTCAATTGGCTCTGCACAGTTAAATAGAAAGCGATCGCTATATTGTGCGTGTTTTTCAGTGAGTATGGCTTGATTTACAGTAGCTTCATGAAATAGGGTTTCGGCGCGATCGAGTTTGACTGTTAATTGTTGAGCTTCTTTCTGCAATTGATCAGACATCCCCTGCATCTGTCCCATTAGTTTCTGTAAATCGAGCATGTTTGACTCTCAGGAAAATTATCTTCTTCCCCCTTTTTAAAGGGGATTGAGGGGGATCTCTTACTCTTCAGTCACAGGTTTTTTATTAATAGTTTTTCCATCAATTAGCTCATCAAGCCCAGCAAATTCATCAAGATTAGGTTCTACAGGCTGAATTGCATTTGTGTTTGTTTTTTCTGGAGAGTTCTTTCCTAACTCATTCTTATCAGCATTACTCTTATCAGCATTATTAAGCTGCTCCAGCCTTGCTAAATACTTGTCTACTAGAAATTCTTCGACTAGATATTTAGGCGCTTGTTTCGGCTCTTGAGGGATTTTCGATTCTTCCTGAGATTCTACTACAGAGACGTTTTTATCTATTTCTTGGTCTGGGATTTCTAATGTAGATTGATCTGCAACAGCCTCTGGAATACCTTCTTCTAAAATTTCTTCAGCAATTAAAACTTCTTCAGCGATCGCGGTAGCTGTTTCTGATGTCGCTGTAAGCTCGGTAATATCGACAACTCCATCATTATTGGTATCGCCAGGATTATTTGTTGGCTCTTCAAGTGATTCTTCTAGATACTCTTGCAAAATATTTTCCACATATAGGTTAAAGGCAATCAATTCATCTAATTCATCCTCAAAATCTGAAGACGTACTATCTACTACCTCTGTTCCCTCTAAGCTGATTTCTGAGCTAATTTCCGCGATCGCTATATCTTCAGTTACTTCATCAATTTCTTCTGTAATTTCTTGTTTATAATCGCTAGTATCTAGTTCTTCAATAACTTCTTCAACAATTTCCAACTCTTGAACAGTTTCTAGATCTTCTTCAATTTCTTCGTCTGGAGTGGAATCAGAAATTTTCAAATCGGCAAGCGCATCAGTGTTATTAGAATCTGTAATTTGAGTTTCTTCAGCACCAAATAACTGCTCAGATTCAATTTCTTCAGAGGCAATCTCTTCAGGCACTAGCTCAGATTGAATCTCATCTACTATCGTCTCTTCAGATACTAAATCAGATTCAAGTTCATCTGCTACGATCTCTTCAGACAATAACTCAGATTCAATTTCTTCAGGTTCAATCTCCTCAGTTACTGATTCAGTTAAATTGTCAGCAAGATCTAAAGACTCATCAACCTTAATTTCTGCGAATACTTCTTCAACTGCCAACTCATCATCAAACAATTCTTGAGCTACTTCACTTTCTTCAAGGTTTTCGGCAACGTCGCTAACCTCTAGTTCTTCTTGCTCTAATAATTGATCGATCACTTCATTCTCTACAAGATCGTTAACTTCTAACTCTTGTTCCTCAACAGGAGCAGTAACTACCTCGGTTAACGTCTCTGGAATAATTGAATCAAGAGGGGAATCAACTTGATCATCTGTTTTATCACCCGTTGGATCACCTGTAAGGAACTGTGGCGATCGCCAGCCAATGTGAGTAAAGCTATCTTTGATTTTTTCACTCGCAAATGGTGTTAGGCTACCTAATTGTGAATCCGCCGTGAGCTTGACTCGTAAAGCCGAAACCCCAGATTGCAGTAGAAAATTACTTAATAAAAAGAAAATCTCCGCCCATAAAACTCCAAAAAAGCGTAACTCATCAGGAAATGGGGCAATTACTTGAGACAGTGCAGATGCGGCATAAATCTTACAAAATACGGCACTCATGAAAATTGCCACGGCGATCGCAATCCATCCCGTTACATACCACCCATTGCTTTGTTTACTAATTAAGGTTAGGGCGCGGCGCTCTGGTTCACTTAAACTTTCGACTGGCTTGGCTATAAACCACAGACTAAATGGCGAAATAGGCTGTATCCACTGGAGCCAAGTCACCAAAGCGATCGCAGGCAAGCCTAATAGAGATATCTCAAACCAGTCAGGAAAGATAGAATCACCAACAGCCAGCCCCGCCATACTTAGGGTTAATAACCAAGGTATACCAATCATCAGGACAATATTTCCCCAGATGAAGAAATTTTTGTCGAGAGATGGTTCAATCTTTGGTGTGCTGGGAGTTGGTGATGTCATGTTGTTACCCTAAACCTGTGGTTAAGCGCGTCCAAAAACCTTCATAAACCTGTAAAACTTGGGAGTCGAGCTTGGCAATGCGATCGCTTTTAGCAAGCATAGCTTCTGATGGTTCCAAAGCTTTAATTGCTTTGAGATCATCGGGAATCATTGATTTAGCATACTTATTGGTTGTACCAAAGCTATTGGCATCACTGATTTTTGCCGCAACTTCAGGCTTCATTACATAATTTATCCATGCATGAGCGCCTTCAGGATTAGCGGCTCCCTTGGGAATAGCAAGGGTATCCGTCCAAATTGATGTACCACCTTGGGGCAGAATATATTTAATATTCGGATCTTGTCTTGCCAAGCTAATGGCATCCCCCGAAAAAGCCATGCACATCATCAGATCTCCTGAAGCTAGAGGATCGCGCCATGCATCGGTAGTAAAATTAGCGATCGCAGGCATTAGTTCGCGTAATTTTTTAAACGCCTGCTCGATCTTCTCGGTTTCTTTAGTGTTGTAGGAGTTACCGAGAGTATGCAAAGCCATTCCCATTACTTCACGGGGATCGTTCACCAAGGTAATTCTCAGCTTACTTTTATGTTCCCATAAGTAACTCCAATCAGTCGGCTCTTCGCCAATAATCGAGTTTACCGCCTTGACGTTATAAGCAATCCCTGTCGTCCCCAAACTGACAGGAATACTAAATACTGCGCCGCGATCATGGGGCAGATCTAAATAGTTGTGGGAAATATTTGTCAGGTTTGGCAATAATTTTTTGTTAAGCGGCGCAAGCAGTTTGAGATCGCGCATCTGCGTCACCATATAATCGCTAGGATAAATGACGCTATAACCTGATCGCCCTCCCGAAGCTTCTAGCTTAGCCAACATCACTTCATTAGAATCATAGGCATCACCAATAACCTTGATCCCTGTTTCTTTAGTAAATCCTTGTAAAACTTCGTTATTGTTAACGTAAGTAGCCCAGCCGTAAATGTATAGAGTTTGTTTATCCTGTGTAACGGGGCGAGCGACCTCTTCCTTGCCAGCTTCAGTTTCCTGTGGATTTTTATCAAAAAGCCCGCAAGCTGCAAGAGTCGAGACTCCTGCGATCGCCGATGTTGCAAAGGCTGTCTGTCTGAGAAATTTACGCCGAGAGATACTCATATTTTTAATGTGTTTATGCGTTAGCAATTGTGGTTTTTGGCAGAGCCACACAATCTTCGGGCATCCACGAAACGTAGACTTGACTATTAAAAGGTGGCGTTTTTTCACCTTGATGATTGGAGCGGACTAGCATCACCCGCACAGGCGGCACATTTTCGCTAGCGTGTAAATCGACAACAAACTGGGAATGATCGCCTAAATAAAGGACGTTGTTTAGAATACCGCGATAGGTATTGTAGGGTTGATTGGGATATTCGGTCGAGAGCTTAATTTTTTCAGGACGAACACTCACGACAGCTTCAGGAATTGGAATCCAATGTTGAGGCTTAGCGGCGACGATCGCTAAACCAGTTGACGATCGCAACTCCACAAAAGCACCATCCTGCTCGATTACCCGACATTCAAACAAATTTGTCTCACCCACAAAATCAGCCACAAAAGCCGAAGCGGGGCGATCGTAAACCTCCGCAGGTGTCCCAATCTGCTCGATCCGCCCTTGGTTCATTACCGCAATTCTGGAGGAAATGGCAAGCGCCTCACCTTGATCATGCGTGACCATTATAAAAGAAATGCCTAACTCATACTGCAAGTTCGAGAGTTCTACCTGTAGTTCTTTACGCAGCTTGAAGTCTAAAGCGGCTAATGGCTCGTCTAATAAAATTACTTTGGGGCGATTAACTAAGGCGCGGGCAAGGGCTACACGCTGTTGCTGACCACCTGATATTTGCGTCGGATAGCGATCGCTCAAATGCTCAAGACGCACCTGTTTAAGTGCATCTGTCACCCGTTGTTGAATTTCTGGTTTAGCAACACCTTTTACTGATAAACCAAAGGCAACATTATTAAATATGGTCATGTGACCAAATAGGGCATAGCTTTGAAATACGGTATTAACTGGACGCTTATAGGCGGGGATATAGGTCATTGGCTGTCCTTGGATCAGCACTTCTCCTGCTGACGGCTCTTCAAACCCAGCAATCAACCGCAGTAGGGTCGTTTTCCCGCAACCTGAAGGTCCGAGAATACTGAAAAGTTCACCTCTTTGGACTTGTAGATCGACACCTTGGACAACCGTATTTGCCCCAAACATTTTAAAAACTCTTTGAAGTTCCACATCAGGAACAACTCCCGTTGCGGTTGCCTTCGGTTTAGCAGTGGTTGACTGTGGCATGTTGTAAGATCCCAACGTCTACTAATTTTGTCACGAAATCTTTCGCATTTTAGCGCGTTGTAGCTAATAAGCAAGCTATAGAATACTGCAATTTTACACTGCAATTTTAAAGTTTAAGGGGCGATCGCTGCATAGTAGCTTTCCCGATTAATCATTGTAGTTCTGGTACAAGTGAAAACTCACAATTAGGAAATTACTAAATTGATCGCGATCGCAATGGATAATTTGCCTAAATTTAGGTTAATTTGGTTTTTATCTGATCAGTAAATCAAATCCGAAATAAATCATTAAGACTAGACCATCAATGTATATATTTTGGTAAATTACAAAAACTTAATTATCACTTTTTGATGTGTTATTGATAGATTATAACCATCAAAAAGTTTGTGGTTTATCTTGCCAAATATTGTAATTCTTAAAAAAGCAGATCATAAAAAATATTAGTTATTATTGATTGCTTTATTTTTTATTAAATTTTAGAATATTGGTTTACAGGCAAATAAGTTAAAAATAAATAAATTAAAAATAAATTAAAAGCAAATAAATGAGTAGTTCTAATGTAAATTCTAAAGAATTGATTCCTAGTAACTTACTTGTTTTAGTTGGTTCTGGACTGTTACTGATTGGGATAGTTAATATTTTACATATTGTCTTGCCACCAAAATTTGGTCAAGATCATGTATGGGAAATTGTCACACTCGGTAAGTTAGTCGGGATTTCACCGCTCCCAATTATTGGACTATCATTCATCTTCTATGGTGAATCGAGATGGACAAATTTACGACTTGACAAACAAGTAACGAGATTTTTCTTGCTCCAAAATTTATCCCGTTTGTCATTGCTTTTAGGGATTGGCTATTTATCGATATTGTTGATAGCAGCTAATGCTTCTACTAGAATTAGTCTGTTGCCCCCAACTACAACTAAGTTAAATTCGTCTCAAAAATCACCTCAATCTCAACCACCACAGGATAATTTAGCAAACCCCAATGATCTTAATTCGCCCAAAGATCTTGATTTAAATGTTATGCGATCGCCTAGTGTTGGTACAGAAAAATCTAATGTCACTGATGGGATAAATCCGTCAGGCGCTGAGAGCGTTTCGCCTAAAAATGAGGCTGAAGAGAGCCTACAAGCAATCAAAGCCAAAGAGAATAATCGATTACTTGAGCAGATTGGCAAATGGTATGTTGAAGCTGTCGTTTCTATTTTAGTTTTACTTGGTATGTGGTATCAGACGGATTGGGCGCGGAATCCTGTTCGACCAAAACGCAAAAGATCTTCCCACAACTCTGCTAGTAAAATGAATTTTGATGATAAATCACAATATGATGATCTGGATGAGGAGTGAAGCAAGCGTGAGTAATCCAGATCTGCATATTTCTAAATCCAAACCTTGCCATTACTGCGAAGGTAGAGGCTATATTGCAATTAGAGACTGTTCGGGTGAAATTCAGAGAGAAGAAAATTGTTCCTTTTGTGAGGGGACGGGCTATATCCCCAAGATCACAGAAATTTTCCCAGCAATTAAATCTCGATGAATTGGTTTGTCTCAGCTAACATACACTCCAGCGATCGCTGTTTTGATTTGACTCCATGAATCTTCGTGTTAAAATTTGGTTGCTAAAAAAATCTTGAGAGTCTAAATTTATGACTTGGCGGTTTCTCGTTCTTATTGCCTTAGTATCTACTGTTTTTCTAGGAAAGGAAACATCTGTCCGAGCCGAGACTGTTGACCGATATGGTTCATTAGAGAAAATCAGTCCTAAGTTGGCTCAATCATTATCTGCTAAGGATTATTTCAATCGTGGGTTAGCAAAGCATGTATTAGGAGACAATGAAGGAGCGATCGCTGACTACAACGAAGCTATCCGCCTCAATCTTAATTATGCTGAAGCCTATTACAATCGCGGGTTAGCGAAGTCTGAATTAGGAGACAAACAAGGAGCGATCACCGACTTCAACGAAGTCATCCGCCTCCATCCTAATCTTGCTGAAGCTTACGGCAATCGCGGGAATGCGAAGTCTACGTTAGGGGACAAACAGGGAGCGATCGCCGACTACACCAAAGTCATCCTTATCAATCCTAATGATGCTCTTGCTTACTACAATCGCGGGTTAGCGAAGTATTTATCAGGAGACAAAAAAGGAGCGATCACCGACTACAACGAAGCCATCCGCATCAATCTTAATCTTGCTGATGCTTACGGCAATCGAGGGAAAGCGAAGTCTATCATCATCGAACTTATCAATCCTAATGCTGCTATTTACTACTATCGCGGGTTAGCGAAGTTTGATTTAGGAGACAAACAAGGAGCGATCGCCGACTTCAACGAAGCCATCCGCCTCAATCCTAATTTTGCTGAAGCTTACCTAAGTCGCGGGTATGTGAAGTATGAATTAGGAGATAAAAAAGGAGCGATCGCCGACTACAACGAAGCCATCCGCCTCAATCCTAATTACGCTCAAGCTTACTCCAATCGCGGGTTAGCGAAGTCTGCATTAGGAGATAAAAAAGGAGCGATCGCCGACTTCAACGAAGCCATCCGAATCAATCCTAATTTTGCTGAAGCTTACTACAATCGCGGGTTAGCGAAGTCTGCATTAGGAGATAAAAAAGGAGCGATCGCCGACTTCAACGAAGCCATCCGAATCAATCCTAATTTTGCTGAAGCTTACACCAAACGTGGGATAATAAAGTATGTATCAGGAGAAAAACAAGAAGCGATCACCGACTTCAACGAAGCCATCCGAATCAATCCTAATTTTGCTGAAGCTTACTACAATCGAGGGTCTGCGAAGTCTAATTTAGGAGACAAAAAAGGAGCGATCGCCGACTTCAACGAAGCCATCCGAATCAATCCTGATTTTACTGAAGCTTACACCAATCGCGGGGTAGCAAAGTCTGATTTAGGAGACAAAAAAGGAGCGATCGCCGACTACAACGAAGCCATCCGAATCAATCCTAATTTTGCTATTGCTTACTACAACATAGCTTGTGCCTATTCTCTGCAAAATAATTTGGAACTTGCGCTATTGAATCTTCAAAAAGCAATTCAGCTTTTTCCTGAGATTCGTCAACAGGCAAAGACCGATAAAGATTTTGACAATATTCGTGGTGAGGCGCGTTTTCAAGAGCTACTTCGTTAGGATCTAAAAATGTGAAATACAAGAATCATTAATCCCATAACAAAGGCGGTTTTTACACCGCCTCTTTTTTAGGTTTAGATTTTACTGGTCAACTTAGTGAGCAACTGATTCGATCGCTGTAAAAAGCCCTTCATGCTATCCGCATCAAAACTCTTTTGCGCCATCAGCGCCAAGTCATAGACATGGGCGCAAATCAAATTAGCGAGATCGAGGGATTCAGATTTGCCACCGACAAGAACTTGACTGCTTTCCAGATCGATCAGCTTTTGCATAAGTGGATGCGCTGTATTTACCAGCAACACATGATCCTCAGGGAAGCTCACTGAACTTTGTTGCATCGCTGCCATCATCTCTTGCATCCGTCGAGCTGATTCGGGTAGGAGAATGATTGCAGGAGGAGCTGAGGCTGCATCTTCAGATTTAATTGCTTCGGTGCGAATTACCAATTTAGGCTTGTGCAACGCCTCACGGAAAATATCTTGGAGATGATCGCTCTTGGTCTTGTTGGTTTTAGGATCGACAATCTCGGTATTTGATTCCTTGTCAACGAGGCGATCGTCGATTTCGGCATCAACCCGTGCAAACTTAATATCTTTAAATTCCCGCTCAAGGAAGCTGATGAAGTGACTATCGATAAATGCATCAAAGGTCAGCACTTCTAAACCTTGATTTTTATGCAGTTCTACATAAGTGCCTTGGGCGATCGGGTCGGAAGTGTAGAAAACTTGATTTTCGTGTTTTTCCTTGTTGCGTTCTAAATAGGCTTGCAAAGTGGTGTAGTTACCACTGTCGCTCTTGACCGACTCATCATCGCTAGTAGTGGCATAAACCAAAATATCTTTGATTTGTTGATAGAACTTGTCGCTGTTCATCGCGCCAAATTTCATGAAGATGCTGATGTCTTGCCAACACTTCAAAAATTCTTCACGGGAGTCACTGTAGAGTGAGCTAAGGCGATCGCCTACTTTCTTAGCAATAAAGTCTTGAATCTTGCGAACCTTGGGATCACCCTGCAAGAAGCTACGCGACACATTTAGGGGAATATCGGTACTGTCGATCGCCCCGCGCAATGGCATCAAAAACTTGGGGATCACATCATCGCAATTGTCGCTAACAAAAACGTGATTGCAGAACAACTTGATCTGTCCGCGATTGGGATCGATATCCGCCTTCATTTTTGGGAAATACAAAATTCCCTTAATCACAAACGGATAATCGGTATTGAGATGAATCCAGAACAGAGGATCGTCTTGGTAGGGATAGAGATAGCGATAAAATTCTAGATATTCGTCATTGGTGACTGCTTTGGGCGACTTGTCCCACAGCGCCGTTTGTTTGTTGATGACTTCATCATTGAGCTTGATCGGCACGGGCATAAAATCGCAATAATTGCGAATCATCCGCTTGATCGAGCCTTCCTCTAGATACTCTTCAGCATCCTCTTGCAAAGTCAAGGTGATGGTTGTGCCGACAGTGGCGCGATCGCTATCATCGAGTGTAAAAGTGGTCGAGCCATCGCAAGACCAATGCACCGCCTCAGCGCCATCTTTGTAGGAGCGAGTATCGATCTCGACATTGCTCGCCACCATAAATGACGAGTAAAACCCTAAACCAAAGTTACCAATAATTTGCTGATCGCCAGTGCCACTGTTGGCATACTTAGTCGCAAATTCTTGAGCGCTCGAAAACGCAACTTGGTTAATATATTTCTTGACCTCATCCGCCGTCATGCCAATACCCGTATCAGCGATCGCTAGCGTCTTTTTATCCTTATCGATCGTGATTGTGATTTCTGGTTCAGCAGAATGGTTTGTCTCTCCAGCATAAGACACCATCTTCAGTTTGCTAATTGCATCTACCGCATTAGAAACCAATTCCCGCAAGAAGATATCGCGTTCTGAATATAAAGCCTTCTTGATAATGGGAAAGATATTCTCGGTATGAATGCTGATCGTTCCCTGCTCTTGCATATCGCGCAAAGCTCCTGAATATTACTAAATGTTACTGATACTTATCAGATCTGATTATACCGAATGCATCCCTAAGCAATACTTTTAATGGTTTCGCGTTCACCGTACCTGTCCGATTTAAAAATTAAACGGCGATGCACAGCGCTATACCTCAACGCAAAGATCTCCGAGTGATAAGATAAGCTCATGTATCTTTCCCGAATTGTTTAACGCTAAAACCTATGAGCTTAAAAAATAATTTGTTACTTCAAAGTGATACAGATCAAATTGTTTCAACTGTACTTCAAACAACTGAAACGCTAAAACCTATTAGCTTAAATAGTTTGTTAGCTCGTATCACTCAAATTTCTGGACAATGTGGTGGTCGTCCTTGCATTCGTGGGATGCGAATTAGGGTGACTGATATTTTGGAAATGTTGGCGGAAAATGTAAGCATTAGTGAAATTTTAGAGGATTTTCCAGATTTGGAGCTTGCTGATATCCAAGCTTGCTTAGTTTTTGCTGCCAGACGAACTGATTTTCCTAGACTAACTGCATGAAAATATGGATTGATGCTCAATTGCCTCCGACTTTGGCAAATTGGATCGCAGCTAACTTTAATTTGGAAGCTATGTCCTTGAAGGAATTATCCTTGCGAGATGCTAAAGACATCGAAATTTTTGAAGCGGCAAAATTTGCTAATGCCGTGATTATGACAAAAGATAGTGATTTTATTGATTTGGTTTGTCGCTTGGGAGCGCCGCCTCGGATTCTATGGCTCACTTGCGGTAATGTCACAAATCGCAATTTACGGCAACTGCTTACTGCTACTTTGTCAGACGCTTTGCTGAAATTGAGTCAAGGAGAAGTAATTGTAGAAATTAGCAACTTGGGTTAATTAAGGGTTTGTAAAGCTTTGCGAAGCGAATCTATACATTTTCGTAACGCTAGTTGAAAAACCTGATCTGCTCATCTATTGTGAGATCAATAATTTAAGTCAAAGATTAAAACAGATATGGCGATCGCAGCAATTGTCTACATATCGGTATCAGCACTCTTGGTAGTCAGTGCAGGTATCTTTTTTGTTAAAGCTATCCAGTCTTTGATGAAGCAAAAGCCAATGTCAAATCAGTACCCAGATCAAGTGATGTTTTTGCAACCCACCATAAATGATCCTGCAAGTGATTCTTTTGTAATTTACAGCCAACGGGAAGAAATCATTGCTATGCTAGAGCGACAATTTGCTAGCAGCCCATCATCTGACTCCTAGCACCTAAAATTTAAATCCAATTTAAATCAAAATTCAGATAGTGGCTAAGATGACGCTTGAATTCCCGATCGCCGATGGAGAATCAGACTATGTGACTCGTCGCCAACAACTCCGAAAACAACGTCGCATTCGCATTTATCAACGTATTTGGCAATTAACATTTATCACAGGAATCACAGGGGGTATGCTTTGGGTTGCCATGCTCCCAGATTGGCAATTACGCGGGGCAAGTCAAATAGATATTGAGGGTAATAATTTATTATCCAAGGACAGTATCCGTAAAGCATTACCGATTCAATATCCCCAATCAATTTTTCAGATTCAACCCCAAGCGATCGCTACTCAACTAGAAGCCTCTGCCCCAGTTTATAAAGTTGTAGTATCACGAACTATTTTTCCGTCCAAACTAACTATCCAAGTTCAAGAACGTTTACCGATCGCTAACTCTACACGCAATGGTCAGCAAGGATTTCTGGATGCGGAGGGGATCTGGATGCCCGCCAAAGCATATCCGTCGAATATACCAAAACCTAACCTCACAATCTTAGAGCCAAATAATCGATCGCTCCCTCAATGGTCAACCCTATACCGTCAAGTCAGCCAGAGCCAGATAAAAATTTTGCAAGTCGATGGGCGCGATGAGTCAAATCTAATTTTGACGACAGAGTTGGGGTTGGTATATTTCGGCACATACAAACCCTCTATGTTTAACACACAGTTAGAAACACTTGACAGGCTGCGGACTCTGCCCGAAAAACTAAAATCAAGGAGCTATAACTATATTGATCTGACTCAACCAACCAACCCAATTTTGGAAATGAATACCCCACCTAAAGACAAATCTGGGGAAACAAAATCCTAATTTGCTCCCTAATTTGACTTTCATTTGCGTTTAATTTGTCGCTAAACTGTCTCTTTAAGGCTATTATTATTTCTTTATAGTAGGTTTAAAACTTTCACAAAAGTTTCTGACTCCTAGAGGATTTAAACTTCGTGAATCTTGAGCGCATAAGTAAACCGATGCAATTTATGATGTCAGTTTATAGCACCATGTTTATAACAGTACTCAGTAAATGACATCTCACAAGTGCCATCTCACAAACGACATCTCATAATGGCTAGTCACATTTGGACTCAAATAGTTCGGAAAATGGAGAAGTAGAAGTGCAAATGGATGAACTTTCTGAGTTTTCAAATAACTCTAGGCTACACCTCAGTCACTCTCAGAATCGGATCAAGCAGCAGTTAGGCGTTGACGCAAAAGCGGATAATATCATGTTGGGCAGTGTTGCAAAAATTAAGGTAATTGGTGTTGGCGGCGGCGGTGGCAATGCTGTAAATCGCATGATCGCAAGTGACGTGGTTGGTGTTGAGTTCTGGTCATTTAATACAGATGCTCAGGCATTACTTCAATCCTCAGCCTCGAAACGCTTTCAGATGGGTCAAAAATTGACCAGAGGTCTGGGTGCTGGCGGTAATCCTGCGATCGGGCAGAAATCCGCCGAAGAATCCCGTGATGATATCGCCGCCGCCGTTGAAGGTGCAGATTTGGTATTTATTACCGCAGGTATGGGTGGTGGCACTGGCACTGGAGCTGCTCCCATCATCGCTGAAGTCGCCAAAGAAGCGGGCGCACTTACTGTTGGCATAGTTACCCGTCCTTTTACCTTTGAAGGCAGGCGCCGTGGACAACAAGCCGAGGAGGGAATCGCAGGTTTACAGAGTCGTGTCGATACCCTGATCGTGATCCCAAATGATAAATTGCTCTCAGTCATTTCCGAGCAAACCCCAGTCCAAGAGGCTTTTCGGGTTGCTGATGACATTCTCCGTCAGGGTGTGCAGGGCATTTCCGACATCATCATGATCCCTGGGTTGGTAAACGTTGACTTTGCCGATATTCGGGCTGTGATGGCGGATGCAGGTTCAGCAATGATGGGTATTGGCATCGGTTCAGGTAAATCCAGAGCCAGAGAAGCAGCCATGACCGCCATTTCTTCACCTTTGTTGGAAACATCGGTCGAAGGGGCTAGCGGTGTGGTCTTCAATATCACTGGTGGTGAAGATATGACTTTACATGAGGTCAATGCTGCTGCTGAGACAATTTATGAAGTGGTTGATCAGAATGCCAATATTATTTTTGGTGCGGTGATTGATCCCAAGCTTGATGGTGAAATTCGGATTACTGTGATTGCTACTGGTTTTGCACCGAAGACGCACCCAGCAATTCCACCGCAAATTACTAGAAAAGTTCAGCCTCAAGCTGCAACTCCTGCACCAAGAAATACATCGCCCCCACCTCCAGCTAATAATTCACAATCAGAAATTAAGCTGAGTAAGCCAGGCTTAGATATTCCAGATTTTCTACAGCGCCGTCGCCCTCCAAAATAAATGCGATCGCAGAAAACCCGAAAATCGCTTTTATTTTGGCGTAAATCTGTGAGATCAAAATTTAATTTGCAATATACGCTACCAAGAGCGAGTTAGGCATGAGAATATTAAACAAGTATGGCTATGTTACCTTCAGATAAATTGCTGTGACACACTTAACGACTATTAGGAATGGACTTCAGAGATTACCATCTCTAAACAGCGGCGAAGATCGCCTGAGACTTTTTGCTGGCTCAGCAAACTTACCGCTTGCCCAAGAAATTTCTCGCTACTTGGGCATAGAACTTGGTCCCATGGTAAGGAAAAATTTTGCCGATGGGGAAGTCTATGTTCAGGTACAAGAATCAATTCGGGGTTGTGACGTTTATCTGATCCAACCAACTTGTCGCCCTGTTAACGATAATTTGACTGAGTTATTGATCATGATCGATGCTTGTCGCCGTGCATCCGCGAGACAAATCACCGCAGTCATGCCCTATTATGGCTACGCCCGCGCCGATCGCAAAACGGCGGGACGAGAATCAATTACCGCAAAGTTGGTAGCTAATCTAATTGTCCAGTCTGGAGCCGATCGCGTAATTGCGATGGACTTGCACTCAGCGCAAATTCAGGGCTATTTTGATATCCCTTGCGATCATGTATATGGCTCCCCCGTTTTGTTTGACTACCTAAACGAAAAGAAACTGTCTGATTTAGTCGTTGTTTCTCCAGATGTAGGGGGAGTTGCTCGTGCTAGGGCTTTTGCGAAAAAACTAAATGATGCTCCTCTTGCCATAATCGATAAACGTCGCCAAGCCCATAATGTGGTTGAAGTCATGAATGTAATCGGGGATGTTTCGGGCAAAACTGCTGTCCTAGTTGATGACATGATCGATACGGCGGGAACTATCTATGAAGCTGCTAAACTTTTAAGACAAGAAGGTGCAAGGCAAGTTTATGCTTGCGCTACCCACGCGATATTTTCGCCTCCAGCGATTGACCGCTTATCCAGTGGTGTTTTTGAGGAAGTAATCGTCACTAACTCAACTCCCGTCAAACAGGAAAACTATTTTCCGCAATTGCGCGTTTTGTCTGTGGCTGATCTATTGGGTGAGACGATCTGGCGAGTACATGAGGACACTTCGGTAAGTAGTATGTTTCGGTAGCGATCGCCTAAGCAACAACCGCATAATTATTCATGATTGTATTTAATTAGAGAAAATGTGCATCGCGATACAAACTATAATATGCAGACTATAATTATGTAGTAAATTTAAGCAAAGAGGACATATAAGATTGGCTGACCGTGCTTTAGTTGAAGTCTTCCGCGAAATGAATGGGGGAATGTTTCCGCCCATGACTGAAACGTTTGAACGCGGCAAGACAATTTTTTTCCCTGGTGATCCTGCGGAGCGCTTTTACTTTTTAGTGAAGGGCGCTGTCAAACTCTCCAGAGTTTATGAGGCGGGTGAAGAAATTACCGTGGCGCTACTACGCGAAAATAGCGTGTTTGGTGTGTTGTCCTTAATTACAGGTAATCGTTCCGATCGCTTTTATCATGCGGTGGCTTTTACGCCAGTAGAGTTGCTGTCTGTGCCAATTGATCAGGTGGAGAAGGCCCTGAAGGAAGATGCTGAATTACCGATGGTGTTGTTGCGTGGTTTGTCATCGCGGATCTTGCAGACGGAGATGATGATTGAGACGCTTGCTCATCGCGATATGGGATCACGCTTGGTTAGCTTTTTGTTGATTCTCTGCCGTGATTTTGGTTCACCATCAAGTGATGGTGTGACAATTGATTTGAAGCTATCACATCAGGCGATCGCTGAGGCGATCGGTTCTACACGAGTGACAGTGACAAGGCTACTTGGAGATTTGCGTAAGCAAAAAATGATTGCCATCTCCAAAAAACGCATCACGGTTCATAATCCCATTGAATTGGGGCAGCAGTTTGCTTAGATTTGTAATGCAATTGTTGATCGGTTAAGCTGTTTATAGAAAAATATAACAAAGAAAAATATCTGAAATGTACGGAACTTTAAAAGCAATCTGGGCTGTTGTCGCTATTTGCCTAGTGGTATTAATCCTCTTACATAGTCCTAAAAGTGATGGATTAGGCGGTTTTAGCGGACAGGCTCAACTATTTTCGAGTACGAAGAGTGCGGAAACCGCTTTGAATCGGATAACTTGGTTTTTAACTGCCACCTTTTTGGGCTTGACTGTGGTCTTGAGTGGTGGTTGGTTTACTGCTCCAGCTTTGACTGCACCACCTGCGTCACAAGTTGCCCCTGCGCCTAAGTCTATTCCTGATGCCCAGCCTATTCCCTTAAACTTGCCTGCGTCTACACCAGAAATTCCTACCGAAAAATCCCCCACCACTCCTTAGCATGACGGCAGTTCTTGAAAAAGCTAGCGATCGCGCCAATAGTCAGATACTCTTGCCATCAATTAGATGGGAAACTTATCGCGCGATCGCTGGTGATTTGGAGGCGCAGCCCAACAAACGATTAACCTACGATAATGGACTGTTGGAAATTCGGATGCCATCGGATCTACATGAAAATTATAAAAAGCTGTTAGGTAGAATCGTTGAATCCCTCACCGAAGCTCTAGAAATAGAAATTCGTAGTTTGGGTTCCATGACTTGCGATCGCGAAGACTTGGCAAGAGGGCTGGAACCCGATCAATGTTATTACATTCAGAATGAAGCAAAGATTTGGGGCAAGGACAAGATTAATTTACAAATTGATCCGCCGCCAGATTTAGCGATAGAAATAGATATAACAAGTAGTTCGATTAATCGTTTTGCCATTTATGCAAAATTAGCTGTACCTGAAATTTGGCGCTATGACGGACAAATGATTACGATTCACCATCTTATTGGCGATCGTTATGTCTTAAGCGATCGCAGTTTGGCTCTCGTCATCGTAAGTACAGTTGATCTACAAAATTTCTTAGATCTTAAACGTATTCTTAAAGAAAATGCTCTGATTCGCCAAGTCCGTGAGTGGGCTGTCAGTAA